>JAZFYE010000437.1:0-6417 GCA_036475395.1 Phycisphaerales bacterium | reverse complement strand
TTCATTCTCGTCAAGGCCGGCGAGGCTCGGTAGCGGCGCGGTGGCGTTGAATTCGCGGGTGGCCACGATCCAGGACTGATGTATCACCTGAAGTTGGGCTACGTCCTTGAGTGATCGAGCTCTGGCGATTAAAGGGCGATTCCGCGATGGTATTAGCATCACAATCACGACCGTGACCGCGACCAGTATGACCAGAAGCACCGCGAGTGCTTCGGTTCGGGTCAGACCCCGTGGTGTGGATCGCAGGTGCATGTGAAGTTGTACGGATGCGTGGTGGGGGCTGGTTCGGGGGAATGTATGGGGCTCCTCCCCAGCGAGCCGTCCCGATACGATCGGGATCCTCGAGCCCGGTCAGCTCGAAGTACAATTTACTGACATGAAGAAGAAAAACCCAGGGATTGGTATCCCTGGGCGTCGTCGGGGAATGTGTCGGTTCGTGCGTTAGCTGGTGGTGTGCTTGAGGCCGCGGCGTTGGTCGCGCAGGCGCCGGCTCTTGCCGATGCGTTTGCGCAGGAAATACAACTTGGATCGGCGGGCGTCGCCGCGCCGAATGACTTCGATCTTGGCGACGCGCGATGAGTGCAATGGGAAGATGCGCTCCACGCCTTCGTTGGCGACGATTCGGCGGAGGGTCAACATTCGGTTGATGCCTCGACCCTTGTCCGCGATGAGCACCCCCTGAAAGACCTGGATGCGCTCCTTTTCGCCTTCGATGATGCGCACATGGATATTGAGCGTGTCGCCGACCGTGAAGTAGGGGACGTCCGCGTCAGGTTTGAGCTGGTCGGAAACGACGGATTCGAGGAGTTGTTGGGTGTTCATGGGATTGGGAAGGAGTTAGGAGTTAGGAATCAGAAGGCGAATGGCTAGTGCGTTTGTTCATCCAACAGATCGGGGCGGCGTTGACGGGTGCGGTCGAGCATCATAGCCGCTCGCCAGGCATCGACAGCTTGGTGGTCGCCGCTGAGCAGCACGTCAGGGACCGATCGGCCTTTCCACACCCTCGGCCGGGTGTAATGGGGGCAATCCAGCAGTCGCTGCCCGGCTGGGCCTTGCGGCGCGAAGGAGTCCTGGGCGGCGGACTGGTCATGCCCCAGCACACCCTTTAGAAGGCGAACCACGGCGTCGGTAAGCACCATGGCCGGTAGCTCGCCGCCGGAAAGGACATAATCGCCCAGGCTCAGCTGAAGCGGATCCAGTTCCTCGATGACCCGTTCGTCGATGCCCTCGTAGTGGCCGGCAATGAGCAGGAGTCGCGGCCTGGCGGCGAGTTGCTCGACCGTCCGTTGTCGAAGCATCTCTCCTTGTGGTGAGAGTACGATTCGCTGCGCCGGCGTTGAGTCCATTGCTTCGACGGCGAGCACCGCGTCGTACAGCGGCTGGCACATCAAGACCATCCCGGGGCCGCCGCCGAACGGCCGATCATCGACCTTGGCGTGCTTGTTGTAGGCCCAATCGCGGATGTTGTGTACGAAGTAGCTGGCGAAACCTCCTTCTCGCGCTCGGCCGAGGATGCTGGCGCGAAGCACCGGCTCGAACATTTCGGGAAACAAGGTGAGGATGTCGATCCGCATCACAGACGCTGTCAGCAATCAGCCGTCAGCGATCAGCTCGATGCGACTTGCAGCTTCTTGCCCGGGGTGGGATCACACCCGACGCGCTTGAGCAGGCTGGCCACGGTTCTGCTCGGCTGAGCGCCGACGCTGAGCCAATAGTCCACGCGGTCGATCTTGACCGAAAGTTGGCGGTCATCCGGGGCGATGGGGTCGTACCAGCCGAGCTGTTCGATGACGCGGCCGTCGCGTGGCGCGCGCTTATCCATCGCGTTGATTCGATAAAACGGACGATGGCGACGGCCCATCCGTTTGAGGCGCAAAACGACCATGTGTGTAACTCCTTCGTGAAGCGCTGGCCTCGTCGCGGCCGGTCCCGGGTTGCGGGGCCAAGCGGCGGCGACGCGAGGGGGAGGCCGGCCCGTATGCCGGTTCCGTGACGCGCCGCCTCAGCCGGCGGATACGAACGGGCAAGGATAGCAGCTCGCCCTGCCAGATCAATCGATCGGTGCTTCTTGGAGCATTTGCTCGAAGGTGGCCGGATCGAGGATGTCGTTGAGATGGATGCCCCAACGGACGTAAGACATTTCGGGATTCCCAAAGGGTGACCCGGCAAGATCGACCAAGGCCTCGGCGCCACCCCACGCTGCACCGATGATGAGCCCGCCAACGGGGCTCATGAAGAAGACGGCCATGAAGACCAGCGTGCCGAAGATCATCGCTTGCGGATGGTTGAATAGCTCAGCGGCCTTGCGCGAGAAGCCTGCGAGAATATGTGAGCCATCCAGCGGCGGGATGGGCAGAAGATTCAGCGGCGCAAGAATCAGGTTCAACCCAACCCCGTAGAAAAGAAACACCGCAACGTTGCGATACAGCTCAGTCTCTTGCGGTGCGAGCCAAAGCCAGAGCGTCAATATGATCGTGCACGCGGCGCCGATCAAGAGATTCATCGCTGGTCCCGCTGCGGAGACATAGATATCGCCTCGACGCCCATCGCGGAATCGATTGGGGTTGACGGGCATGGCGCCCCAGGCGATTCCACACAGCGCGAACACGACCAGTGAGTGACCGCCCATATGAACGAGCGGGTTGGAGGTCATGTGGCCGGTGTGTACGGGCGTATCGTCGCCCTGCCAGATCGCAGCCCAACCGTGGGCGAGTTCGTGCAGGGTGATGGAGAGGATCACCCAGAAGATCCAACTGATCAACTCGATATACAGGCCGGCCTGGACGTGATCGTGTACCCACCAAGTCATGGCGTGGCGATTCTAGTCTGAAAAGACGACTTGTGTTCTCCCATCTCGGTATACGCGAACACGAGTCCCCGGCTCGTAGTTTTGGAGCGCTTCGGTCAGGTCATCCAAGTTGTCGATCTGCTTGTCGCCGAACTCCAGGATGACATCTCCATCACGGAGGCCGAGGTGTTGGCCGGGCCGGCCGGGCGCCACCACCGCGACGAATGCGCCGGCTTGGGACGACAATCGCAGCGCCTCGGCCAAGTCGGGTGTCACTGATTCGGCACGGAAGCCCAATCGCCGATACAACATCGTGTTGGGTCCGTCGAACCGAGTACCACTTCGAATCTCCTGACTCGATGGCCGCTCGCCGAGTGTCAACGCGACGCGGCGATGATTGCCGAGACGAAAGACACTCAGATCCACAGTCGTTCCAGGCACAGAGCGTGCGACGAGATTTCGGAATTGATCGGAGTTGCCAACGGCCTTGCCGTTGAGGGTGGTGACGATATCGCCGCGGTGCAGGCCGGCCGTTTCGGCGGGTCCATCTTCCACGACGCTGCTGACCAACATTCCGCTCTCGCCGCTGTATCGAAACGACTTGGCGAGGTCTGCGGTCAGGGGGTGGAACGTCACGCCGAGCCAGCCGCGCACGACGTGGCCGGTGTTGAGAATGCTCTGCACGACACTGTTGGCCATGTTGCTAGGGATGGCGAAACCGATCCCCAGGTTGCCGCTGCCTCGGGTGCTGATGGCGTTATTGATGCCGATGACCTCACCGCGAAGATTGACCAACGGCCCGCCGCTGTTGCCGGGGTTGATCGCGGCATCCGTCTGAATGAAGTTACCGAAGTTCGCCAGGCCCATGCTCGATCGACCTTTGGCGCTCACGATCCCGGCGGTAACGGTGTGATCGAATCCGAACGGATTGCCGACCGCCAGCACCCATTGACCGACTTCGATGGTGTCTGAATCGGCGAAGCGCGCCGCGATCAAGCCGCTTTCGTCGATCTTGATGACGGCAAGATCGGTCTCAGCGTCGGCGTCAATGATGTGGGCCTCATATTGTCGCCCGCCCTGGAGCGTGACGCGAATCTCGTCCGCGTCGCTGACGACGTGATGATTGCTGAGGATGTAGCCATCTTCACGCACGATCACGCCGCTGCCTTGGCCGAACAACCGATCTCTGAACGATCGATCATCTGGTTCATCGGGCACGTCAGGTTCTTGGGTTTCCTCAGCGTCATCCTCGATAGAACCGCGGTCCGGGCGTGGTCGGTTGGGACCGAATCGACGTCGAGCGACGCGCTCCACGGCCGTGATGTTCACCACCGATGGGGCAATAACCTTAGAGGCTCGCTGGAAGGCTAGTGAAAGATCCTCAGCCCGCGCGATCGCTGCCTCTTCTTGAGGCGTGGCCGGCGGAACTTGGGCGCTGGCTCCTTGCGGCGAGACACGAGCCGAACTGATCCACGCGCCGAGCAGAAGCGTCAAGACGGCGGTGATCAATACGATACTTGCGGGGCGTGAAATCGTGTTGCTGCTCATGGCTTTGTTTCCTTAGAGACCGAGTTCAGGCCCGGCCATTCCATCGGACATAATCGTGGCCAGGGCCCATCTATTCGCGTGCAGTCGAGTTCGGCCGGTAACGATCATACGTTTGGATTTCCCGACCGATTCTTTCGCGGCGGCGAGCGGATCGGGGCGTGCGAACGCCGCCCGCGGGTCTGCTTCACCTAGGCGGCGCCGGCTTTGTCTTTGAGGTCCTCGGCGAAACCGAGCTCGACCAATCGGGCCAGCGGATCGTGCGGCTTTTTGGCTTCCTCTTCGAGACTAGCCTGCGCGGCCGGGTTTGCGTAGCGGTCGAACATCAGCGCCTTGATCGTCCCCCAGAAACCGCCCAACGTCGAGAACGTGTGGTGCACCGCCGTGGGCTCGTGCCCGCAATGCACCATGCACTGCTGACACTTCGGATTGCCCGAAGCGCGCCCGTAGTTCTCCCAATCGGTGTCGTTGAGCAATTCCTCGAACGTGTCGTAGTACCCCTCCTGCAAGAGATAACAAGGCTTCTGCCAGCCGAAGAGGTTGTACGTCGGATTGCCCCACGGCGTACATTCGTAGTCGCGCTTGCCCATGAGGAACTCGAGAAACAACGGCGACTGATTGAACTTCCATCGCTTGGGGCGATTAGCGAGGATCATCTCAAACAGCGTGTTCGTGTCCTGGCGCTTGAGGAAGTTGTGTTGATCGGGCGCTTTTTCGTACGCATAACCGGGGCTGACCATCATGCCCTCGATGCCCAGGTCCATCATCTCATCGAAGAACGCACGCACCGAATTCGAATCGGCGCCTTCAAAAAGCGTGGTGTTCGTCGTGACGCGGAAACCCATTTGCACCGCCGTGCGAATGGCCTCGGCGGCTTCGTCGTATACGCCTTCCCGGCAGACGGCGAAATCATGGTGATCGCGCTGCCCATCCATGTGGATCGAGAACGTGAGGTACTTGCTCGGGGCAAACCAGCCTGCCTGGAGCTTTTCCTTGAGCAGGACGGCATTGGTGCACAGATAGATGTACTTGCGCCGCTTGATCAGCGCCTCGACGAGCTGCCTGATATGGGGGTACATCAGCGGCTCGCCGCCGGGGATGGAGACCATCGGCGCTCCGCACTCATCGACGGCCCGGAGGCAGTCCTGGACGGTCAGGTGCTGCTTGAGAATGTGGGCGGGATACTGAATCTTGCCGCAGCCGGCACAGGCGAGATTGCAGCGAAACAGCGGCTCCAGCATCAATACAAGGGGGTAGCGTTGCCGACGACGGAGCTTTTGGCCCAGGACGTAGGTCGCGACGGTCCACATTTGAGAGACAGGTACGCCCATGACGGCGTGACGATAGCCGATTTCCGGCCACCGGTCGTGTGGGCCGTATGGTCCATATGGGTAAGGTCCGATACATCGCTCAGGTCGCGAAAAGCGCGAGAAACCGCGATCCCCGGGCCGATTCGGGTCGTATCAGGACCAAGGTGCTTGCCGGAGCCATACAACTCGGGGGTGTCGTTGGACCGTGGGCTGGATGGGAGCCGACTGATCGCGCCGGGCGTATGATCCGGCGCACGTCGAGGCCCAGGGGACTTGCTGGAGTGAAGAGACGGACCGATGAAGATCTGGTTGAAGCGTATCTCCAGGGCGAGCAGGCTGCGCTCGTCGAGTTGATCGCGCGCTTTCGGCAGGACTTGCTGAGCTTTCTGACGCGCTATCTCGGCTCACACGCGGCGGCGGAGGACGTCTTCCAGGAGACCTTCCTTCAGGTTCATCTCTCGGCGGACATGTTTGACCTGACCCGCCGGTTCAAGCCCTGGCTGTTCACCATCGCGGCAAACAAGGCCCGTGACTACTACCGCAAGCATCGGCGCAGGACGATGGTTTCGCTCTCGGCCCGGGTAAACCGGGACGACGAAGGCTCGACCTTCGTCGATCTGCTGGAGGCAGACCTTCCCAGCCCCGAAGCACCGGTTCTGGACGCGGAGCGCACCCGTGTGGTCCGGATCGTCATTGATTCGCTGCCCGCGCATCTGCGGGAGATCCTTCTGCTGAGCTACTTCCAGCGTCTGAGTTACGGCCAGATCGCCGGCT
>JAZFYE010000436.1:0-21601 GCA_036475395.1 Phycisphaerales bacterium | reverse complement strand
CTCGGTGTAGTCGTTGCCTTCACCGAGGGTGAACAGCTCCATGAGTTCGCGGGCCAGGTTCTCGTTGGGCGACTGCTTGCGGTTTTGGTTGTTATCGAGGTAGCGGATCATCGCCGGGTCGCGAATGATCGCATGCGTCAGGCGGCGGAAGTTGCCGAGGGCGTAGTGTCGAAACAGCTGGTTCTGTTGGAACATGTGGTAGCTGTCTTCGATGGTGCGATAGCCGGTGGCGAAGTGTCCGTGCCAGAAGAGGGTCATCTTCTCTTGAAGCGGCCGGGGCGTCTCGATCATGCGCTTCAGCCACCAGCGTTGAAGTTCAGCGATCTGTCGGCGATCGGCGACCTGGCGGCGCTGGCGCTCGCGTCGATACCGTTCGAGGGTGGCCTCGTCGCCGTTTTCCCGTGCGGCGCGCAACTCCAGCGACTGTTGGCGCGTGCGCGGACGCATGATGTCGGCGTCGAACCGGTCTGCCCCAATCGGCTCCGCCTCGATTTCGTCGAAGTCGATGATCAAGTCGACGGCCGATTCGAGGCCCATGTTGGCCAGCGCTCGCACCTCGATCGGTGTGCCGCCGAACCCAGCTCGATTCAGCAGGTGGTGCGCTTGCCAGTAATCAAACTCGCCCTTCTTCAGTGGCCGCAGAATCCTTGCCGCCATGGCTCGCTCCAGGCCCCAGTGGTTGTCACCGACGATCAATCATACCCAGGCTTTTCGGCACGCGAGCATACGCCAGCCCAGCCGATAATCCCTCGGTCGCGGGTTCGCGGGTTTTCGTCTTGTTGTACGCAGGCAAAGGGCGGTGCATCCCCATCGGCTAGTGGTGATGGTCCAAATCTCGGCGCAGGCGTCGTTTGAGGCGTAGGGCGTTGCCGATGACCGTGACGTCGCTGGCGCCCATGGCCGCTGCCGCGATGAGCGGGCCGAAGGGGCCGAGCAGGCCGAAGGCAGCGGCCGGGATCGCGGCGGTGTTGTAAAGGAACGCGAAGAAGAGGTTCTGCTTGATGGTGGCGAGGGTTCGGCGTGCCAGGCTGATGGTTTCGGGCACCGCCAGGACGTGCTCGCCGGGGATCACGACGTCGGCCGACTCGATCGCGATGGTCGTGCCGGAGGCCAGGGCGATGCCGAGGTCGGCTCCCGCCAGGGCTGCGGCATCATTGATACCGTCGCCGACCATGGCCGAACCGGCGGGGAGGTTGGCGACGAGTTCGGCCTTGATCTGGGGTGTCGCCTCGGCCTCGATCTCCTGCGGGTTGAATCCCAGCTCACGGCCGATCGACTCGGCGACGGCGCGGCGATCGCCGGACAACATCCGCACGGACAACCCCATTGATCGCAGCCGGTCAACGGCTTGACGAGCGTCGGGACGAATCTCGTCCGTTACCAGCAGCGTGCCGATGCGCTTCTCATCAACAATCATTTGGCACGTGGTCAGGTCGTCGCGGAGGATTTCGACACGACGTCCGTCGACGATACCACGCACGCCATGGCCGGGCAGCGCCTCGAAGTCGCCGACGTCGGGAAGGGTGAGACCTCGGTCATAAGCGGCGCGCACGATTGCTCGGGCGATGGGGTGTTCGCTGGGCGCTTCGACCGCAGCGGCGAGTCGCAGCAACTCGTCCTCGGTGAAGGATCGATCTTCCACCGTAATGCATTGGGTGGCTGGTCGACCCGTGGTGAGTGTGCCGGTCTTGTCGAATACAACGAGTTTGGATCGGCCGGCTCGTTCGAGCGCTTCGGCCGATTTGACGAGAATGCCGTGTCGAGAGGCGGCGCCGGCGCCGACCATGACCGCCATCGGCGTGGCCAAACCCAGCGCACAGGGGCAGGAGATGATGAGCACGGTGACAGCCGCGATTATCCCGGTTGCAAGATAAGAGGCGTCGCCGGAGGTAAGACCGACCAGCCACCAGCCGGCGACCGTGGCGACGGCGATCAAAAGGACGACCGGGACAAAGACCGCGCAGACACGATCAGCGAGTCGCTGGATCCCGGCCTTGCTCGACTGGGCTCGCTGCACGAGCTCGGCAATTCGCGCCACCGTCGTATGATGTCCGTCTACCGTCGCCTCGACGATCAGCCGCCCCGTGGTGTTGACCGAGCCGGCGACGACCGGGTCACCCGGCGATCTCGTAACAGGTATCGACTCTCCCGTGACGACGGATTCGTCGACATCGGACGAACCGTCAACGACGAGACCATCGACCGGGACGCGTGATCCGGGGCGAATGAGCATGCGATCCCCCGGCTGCACATCGGCGCTGGCGATTTCGCGTGTCTGGCCTTGCTCGTCGATAAGCTCGGCCTGCTCCGGCTGAAGCTCCAGCAATTCTCGTACGGCTGATCCAGCCTTGGCCGAGGCGTGCGCTTCCAGCCAATGGCCCAGGCTGATGAGGCCCAGCAACGCCGCCGCTTCCGTGAAGTACAGCGGCTGCTCAGTCCCCGAGCCGGCAAGCTGCATGATGAACACTACAACCGAGAACACATAGGCGGTCGTTGCGCCGATGGCGATCAGCGTGTCCATATTGGTGGTTCGGCGAAGCGCAGCGGCAATTGCCGAGCGGTAGAAACCAGCACCGGCGGTTGCCAGAACGAGGGTTGCACCGGCCAGCAGTACCCACGGCACCCAGCCATGCCAGCTTGTGGGGGCGAACCAATGAAGCAACCCCATCGGCGCCCACAGCCCCAATCCGACGATCGCTCGGAATCGCCACAGGGATTCCTGTCGGCGTTGGCGCAGCTCGATCTCGCTACGAAGTTCCGCTGGCGCGGCCGGGGCGGCGATCGGCACGGCGTCGTAGCCGCGATCGCGGACGGCCTGGACGAGGCGCTGGGGCTGGAGGGACTGACCGAGCACCGTGGCCATGCCGGCGGTCACGCTGACGCTGGCCGATCGGACCTGAGGATCGGCCTCGATCGCTCGCTGGACGGTCGCGGCACAGCTGGCACAGTGCATCCCCGTGACCTTGAGCTGCACTTCCTGCACCGGCGTCTCCTGGGCGCGTGTTTCAGCGGTGGCGGTGGGCATCCGGCAATCGTAGGCCACCGAATCCGTACAACCATGCGCGGGCGACGCGATGGGATTTACGCCCGCACTTGCCTGGCGGCCTCCAGCAGACGATACTTATGCAGTCAGTCCTATGAGAACTGAGCGATCCTCAACCCGACCAGCCTCCCTTGCCGCCACCGCGACCACGCTGCTGGCACTGCTGGCCATGACGTCGACGGCCTCTGCCGCCGCTACGCCGCGCGCCGCGGATATGCAGAGCCGGTCCACGGTGAGTGAGTCGCACATGGTGCGGGCGATGGCAGCCGTGGTGGCCGCGGCGGCACGTGACCTTTTGGTCGGCGACCAGCACGCCAGGCCGATTGTCGCCGGACCGTTCTTATCCCTCTTCGAGTTTGACCAATCGACTTCCCAGGTCCGTCGAGCCCGCGATGTCGCCGTGATCGTCCTGTCCGTGACGCTTGGCGAGCGACTGCTCGATCTGCCCCCGCCCGTTTGCTAAGTCGCCGTTTGGTGTGGTCTGCGCGCCGGGTTCCTTACCCTTGTGACGTGTGGGCAGGCTCAGGTCGAATTCAGCAACTTCAGCTAGACAATTCATTTGAGGTGAATCATGGGTGTTCCTGTTGTTGGAACCATGATGCGCAAGGTTTTCGGGACGCGCAACGAGCGCATGGTCAAGCGGTATCTACGGGTCGTCGATCAGGTGTCGGCTCAAGAGGAGGAGATCCGCCGGCTGAGCGATCCGGAGCTCCGAGGCATGGAGGACAAATTCCGCCCGCGCCTGGAAGCCGGTGAGACGCCGACCGACCTCCTGCCTGAGGTCTTCGCCATCGCCCGAGAAGCGATGGACCGCAACGTAGGCATACGAAACATCTTCAACCCGAAACATAACTTTGACGCAGCGCAACTTCCCGATCACGCGCGGACGCTTTACGACCAGGTCAAGGCGCAGATCGAGGCAACCGAACCAGCGGAGCCGACCGGCGATTTTCTCGGTTCCAACGAGCCGGTGCCGGCCTGGTTATTCGTCGACATTCCGCCGCAACTTTACGAAGCGGTGCGTGAGCTGTATCCGCGATCAAAGCCACCGTTTCGAGCCAGGCCGTTTGATGTGCAGATCATCGGCGCCATGGTCCTGTATGAAGGTCGAATCGCGGAGATGAAGACCGGCGAGGGGAAAACGATCGTTGCCCCGCTTGCGTGTTACCTGGCCGTCCTGGAAGGAAAGCAGGTTCATGTCGTTACCGTCAACGATTATCTCGTCCAACGCGATCGTGATTGGACCTTCCCATTCTTCCGGGCACTGGGACTGACCGTGGGGACCATCCATCCGCGCCATATGCAGGCCGACGAACAGAAGCTGACCGCCTACCAATGCCGTGTGGTGTACGGCACGACGAGCGAGTTCGGATTCGATTACTTGCGCGACCATATGAAGCTCAGTACCCGAGAGCAGGTGCAGAAGCATCGCGACTTTGCCATCGTCGATGAGGTGGATTCGACGCTCATTGATGAGGCGCGCACGCCGCTGATCATTTCTGGGCTCGCGCACGACTACGCGCCGCGCTATGGCATGGCCGACAAACTCGCGCGCGATCTGCTTGGCAAGCAAGAGGACTGGAATACGG
The DNA here is from genome assembly GCA_036475395.1 of Phycisphaerales bacterium. Classification (GTDB taxonomy): domain Bacteria; phylum Planctomycetota; class Phycisphaerae; order Phycisphaerales; family SM1A02; genus JADFNO01. The sequence continues at coordinate 16,969 of JAZFYE010000436.1, read as the reverse complement.
CTGATCAGAAAGTGCAATCGTGTCTGGTCGAAATATCGGGCTTGGAAGGCGATATTCGAAACGCCCGCGACAAATCAAAGATCGGATCGCTCAAGGAACGGATGGAGTCCGCCAACCGACGGCTGCCGGAGCTCGAAGCGGTGCGCGACGAGCACACGCAGTACTACGAGCTCGAGCTCGATAAGAAGAAGGCGACGATCACGCATGACGGGATCACCGAGGCTCAGCGCGTCGCCGATGTCGGGTCGTTCTACGTTGGTGAAAACATCGATATTCCCCACCTGCTGGAGCAGGCCATCCGCGCCCACACCGTCTATCAGCGTGATCGCGACTATGTCGTCGCGCCGGACGACAAGGGCGAACTGACTATCGTCATCGTCGATCAGAACACCGGGCGGAAGATGATCGGCCGGCAGTGGTCCGACGGGCTGCACCAGGCGATCGAGGCCAAGGAGAGCGTTCCCATCAAGCAAGAGACGCAGACCATGGCCACGATCACGATCCAGAACTTCTTTAAGCTCTATGGTCGGTTGGCGGGGATGACCGGCACCGCCGACACAGAGGCGACCGAATTTCACGAGATTTACAAGCTGGATGTGATCGTGATCCCCACCAACCTGCCGGTGATTCGCGTGGATCACAATGATGTCGTCTTTCTCGCCACCAAAGACAAGTGGGAGGCAATCGTGGACGAGATCAAGGCATTCCACGACGTGGGCCGGCCTATCCTCGTGGGTACGACCAGTGTCGAAAAATCAGAGATGCTCAGCGACATGTTGACGCGCAAGCACGACATCAAGCATGAGGTCCTCAACGCCAAGCAACACGAGCGGGAGGCGGAGATCATCGCCGGGGCCGGGGAGCTCGGCGCGGTCATGATCGCCACGAACATGGCGGGGCGAGGCACTGACATTGTTCTGGGCAAGTTTACGCCGGAGCAACTGATCGATCATTGGAAGCGGCGCAGCATCTGCCCCAAGGACGTTACCGCCGACATGCCGCAGGACAAGATCGTCGCGGCCGTGTATCGGCAAATGGCGACGAAGGAGCTCGGCTTGCCCAAGGGCGACGTCAGGGAAATGTCGGATGATGAGATCAGAATCGGTCTGCTTCGCAAATGGGCGATCGATCTGTGCTGGTTGAGCGAATCGAAGGTCGCGTTGATGACCGAGGGGCAGTTGTTGGACCGGCTCGACGAATCCGGCGGGAGCCTGTTGCACCGGCTGCGCCTGTTCAAGGACATCGAGAACGTCGGCGGGCTGCACGTGATCGCGACCGAGAGACACGAGTCACGCCGCATCGACAATCAACTGCGTGGGCGCTGCGGCCGGCAGGGCGACCAGGGCTCCAGCCGGGTCTTCCTCAGTCTGGAAGATGATTTGATGAAGATGTTCGCGGGCAAGACGACGCTCACCGTGCTCTCCAAGCTGGGTATGAAGGAGGGGGATGCGATCGAGCATCCGATGCTGACCAAATCCGTCGGCCGCGCGCAACGGAAAGTCGAAGAGCGCAACTTCCTTATGCGAAAGAACATTCTCGAATATGACGAGCCGATGGACGTGCAGCGAGGCTTCTTCTACGGCCTGCGGCAGGATATCCTGGAGGGTCGCGCCGTCAAAGACCTCATTTTTCAGTACATCGATGAATCGGTGGAGGACGCGGTTTACACGTTCCTCGATCGGAATTATGTCCCGAACTGCATCGCCGAGTGGGTGCACGAGAAGCTGAACGTAGCGATCGATGCCGAACGATTTCGCGGGAAGGATCGTGTAGACCTGCATCAGCTGATCCGCCGGGATGCCATTGAGGAGGCCGGCAACATCATTCGCGTGACCATCGGCGAATACATGTCCCCGGATATGGATCCGGAGGGATGGGACCTCAAGGGCCTGGCGGATTGGGGTAATGCGATCTTCGATGCGGGCTTGAAGGTCTCGGAGCTACGCGAGATGTCGGTTGATGAGGTTATCAAGCAGCTGGATGAAGCGGCGGCGAAACGGATCGCCGAGGCTGACTTGGCGCCGTTGGATCAGTACCTTGTGCCGGCCTATGCGGAGAAGGAACTTGCGAAATGGGCTGCGAACAAGTTCGCCAGCGAGGTCAAGGCCGAGGCGTTCGTCGGCCTGGAAGATCCCGCCGATGCGGTCGAGAAGTTGATGGCCGACGCTCGCGCCGCCTACGAGCGCCGAGAGCTGACCTACCCGATCGACTTTGCCCTGGAAATGACCTCGGTCGGAATGCAGCATGACCCGCAGCATGCCATCGAACAGTTCTGCGTGTGGGTCAGATCGAAATACGAACTGCAATGGGATCCCCAGTCGCTTCCTTCGACGGACCCCATCCAGCTGCGCCAGTTGCTGATAGCTGAGGCCGAGAAGTGGGATGAATCTCGAATTGCCGAGCGAGCGGATCGTGCGCTGGTTGCGGGCACTAGCCCGGAGAAGCTCGATGAGTGGTTTGCGACAAACTGCAACACCCACCTCACGGATGAGGAGCGGAAGCGTGCGGTTGACGATCCCAAGACCGTGGCTGAAGAGAAGATCGCCTCGGTGCTCAGGGCGGAGCTAACGCAGTTTGAGCGCTGGGTGTTGCTTCAGATCGTCGATCAGGCGTGGAAGGATCACCTTTACGCTATGGATCAGGTCAAGGAGGCGATCGGATTCCGTTCGTTCAGTCAGCGCGATCCGCGCATTGAGTTCAAGCGCGAGGCGGCTCAGCTGTTCGAGAACATGCAAAAGTCGATCCGCGAGAAGGTGACGGATTTGATCTTCAAGGCGAAGCTGTCGCCGGCGCCTCCGCCGGGACCGCAAGGACCGCCGCAGGGCATTGGGGTTCCGGCCGGGCCCGGCGGTCCGGTTCGTCGCCCCGCGCAGCCTGCGATCGCGGCCGCGGCGGCCGCCGCGACGGCGGCGGGTACCCTAGCCCAGCGTCGCGATCTGGAAGCGGCGGGTCGGGCTGGGATGCCCGGCGGTGCCGCCCGCAAGCGCCAGCCGGTGCGCCGCAGCCTGACGGTTGTCGGCCGGAACGAGCCGTGCCCCTGCGGCTCCGGCAAAAAGTACAAGCGCTGCTGCGGAAAACGGACGTGAGGAGGAAGGCATCGAGGCATCAAGGGATCGAGTGTTTCGCCGTCGGGCTTGACCCGACGGGGTTGGCGAGGGAAGGCGCGCCGCCTGGCTGCGAGAGAGATCCCGAATTCTTGCGCGAAGACGCCAGCATGGCATCAAGGCATCATGGCAACATGGCATCATGGAAGAGCCCGGAGGAACAGCGTCTACGATGCAAGATCTAACGGACATTGAGAAGGAGGAAGTGGGAAGTTTCGAACGGCTGGTTTGCCAGCTGATTAAGGAGGAGCTCCAGCCTCACGAGGGCCGGACAGTTGACCCGTCGCGAACGAGATTTCTGCTTTCTTACCTTGCGAAGTTTGGCGGTGTTCCCATACCGACCGTGGTCTGCGAAATAGGACGGTCTGACCCCCCGCTGATGGATCTCAACGTGGTCTTTCGGGGAACTGGCCCCCGCTTGGATGCGGGTCCACCTCCAAACGTCATTCCGGAAAGTTGGGAACTCGAGTACCGCATCTGGGAGCCCTATTGGGAAGACTACCCAGACATGAAGACCTATGCAGATCAACTCCGACCGTTCCTGCGAGACTGGCTTGAGGGTCGTCTCACTCTTACAACCACGTACGCTGGCCAAAAGCCCTATCGCTGGATCTTGAAGCGCGGCGACGAGGTTCTTGGCAAGAAAAGGCTACGGTTTTTTTCATACTTTGCAAAGCGTCGCACGGTGACACAACATACGTGAGCCGGACTGCGCTGTTGCCTTGTTCTAGCGCCGGGCCTTGGCCCAAGGCATCAAGAGTGTTTCACGCCAATCGGGACAAACTGCGCGAGGAGCCTCCATGCCAGGAGTGCGGCGAGAGCGAGCGCGGCCATCCAGGCGCGCTCGTGTAGGAAGCCAAGTTCGTACAGGGGCAACGCGGCGGCTACGACAACAAGATAGATCATCACGTTCGCTCGCGTCGGCGTCAGTGTCTTGCCGGGGCCGATGAAGAGCAACACATACGCGGGGAACACCAAACCGAAGAAGACGAGTAGTCGCAGGTACATCTCCTGGCCGATTACGGAGTTTCGATCCAAAAGGTGAATGGAAGACGAAAGCGCTGCGACGAGCAGGCCTACAAGCACAATTCCCGTGATGATCGATCGGGGGCGTTTGGGTGTCGACGTGCGGATTTCGCGCAGGTGGGCGGCGACGGTGAACACGGATTGTGTGATGATGTGGCCGGCAACCAACGGCGTCAGCGCCATCTGGAAGGCATATGCACACGTGAAGACGATTATCATCGCAAACGTCAGCCCGAAGACGGCGAACACGTGGCGACTCGGCGCCTCGCCCCGAGCGCGATGGAACGTGAGATCCAGATAGGGACAAAGGCCGAAGCCGAAGGCGAAGATCGGCGCCAGCCAGAGGAGCTGTCGAAGCGAGGTTTCTCCGGACCACGTGATGTCGCCGAGAGAGCCAGCACCCAATTGCGCAAATGCTACGAGCGAAAATGCGAAGGTGAGCGTCGCCAGGGCCGGCCAGAGCCTTGTCGGCAGACGACTCAGGCCAATCGCCGCGGCCATCACGGCAACGGCGAGAACGAGTCCGAAGTGGTCGCCCTGTGCTTGGGGTACAAAGTTCGGAACCGACAAGACGAACGCCGCGGCTGCGAACGGAAGAAAGAACATGTGGTACACGACGACGACGAACGAGAACGCTCGCATCGCCGGACCGTGCCGCCGCACGAGTTGTCTGCTCGTGGCTCGCTTGAGCACGTAGCCGAACGCGATGCAGCCAACCACGTTGGGCATCGCAAAGGCGATAAATCCCCACCAGCCGAACTGCCGCAGCAATATGATCGGCAGGTACATGCCGATGCACCAGGTCCAGCTGCACGCGCAGAACAGACCCCAACTGAGCGTTGACAGGGTCTTGGGAGGGTTCACTTTTTCTTGCGGCGTGCGGCCCGCGCTTGCAGCAGTGATTTGGGCGTGCAATGGAAGGTAATCAGGCACCGTCCGACCCGCACTTCCTTGCCACGCTTCTTCAGTTGCTGGCGAATCTCGAGCTCCAGGTCGATATTGAACTCGCCGCCGGCCGTGAGCTGCTCTTGAAGGTCTTCGGTCTGGCCGATCTCATAGACGGCCGGGCCTCGGCACGGTCGGAGGAAGTGATAGCGCATCTCCTTGCAGACGACGATGTAGTCGCTGCCGCACTCGGCAAACAAATACATCCCGGCTGCAACCTCCGAATTGCCCAGCAGCGCGGCGCCGGCCATGGCGTTGTACCAGTTACGATTGATCCGCCGAAACGGCAGCACGGCCGTGAAGCGCTTCGAACCCAACCGCTTCATGGTGATGCCTGAGCGGAAGGCGTATGGCAGCCAAATAAGTGAGCACACCTTCTGCCAGAACCTGTTCTTGGTGCTGAGGCGGCTGATGAATGCCTCGACCCGCTGCATGTACCGGCGGTCGTCGCGCGAGATCGGGGCCAGACCCGGGGCGGAGCCGGACGGTTTGCTGACTGATTGATCGAGCTTGGCGGTGGTCACGTGGGGGGTCTTTGAGCCAAGGAATCTGCATCGGGGCCGACGTGCGGCGGACGAACTCGACAGGTATGCTAGACCGCCGGCCTGGATTGTGCCAGCCGGTGACAGGGCGGGTCGCCGAGTCTCGCTTGGGGCCACCACGGTATTCGATCAGGGGCCGCGTCGCCGCCTCCGTCGTGTCTGGCACCATATTTACGGCATTCCAAAGCAATGATCAACACAAGGATCGGCGTGTGCAGTTGGAGCTTGAGGTCCGCTCGTCCCCGGGAGTTGGTCCGTGCGCTTCGCCGGGTCGGGATTCGCTCGGTGCAATTGGCTCTTGGGCCGGTCATCCAAGAGCCCACCGTTTGGGGTTCGGCCATACGTGAACTACGACGCGAGGCGATCGAGATCGTCAGTGGGATGATGGCGATGGCTGGCGAGGACTACTCGTCGCTCGAATCGATAGCCCGCACCGGCGGCGTGCGGCTTGACGGGACCTGGCCGGCCAATCTCGCTCATGCCGAGGCGGTGGCGTCGCTCGCGGCCGATGAGGGACTCGATCTGGTGACATTCCACGGCGGCTTTATCCCCGAGGATCGCGCCGACCCCGAGCGGGCCAAGCTGCTGGAGCGCCTGCGGATCGTCGCCGACATCTTCGCGAATCGCCAACTCCAGCTTGGCTTTGAGACCGGCCAGGAAACGGCGCAGACGCTCGTCGAGGCGTTGGATGATCTAGGCTGTCCCAACCTGTGCGTGAACTTCGACCCGGCCAACATGATCCTCTACGGTAAAGGCGATCCGATCGAGGCGCTGCGGCTGCTCGGGCCGCATGTCGTGCAGGTCCACGTGAAGGATGCCGTGCCGACGACGACCCCCGGCACGTGGGGTACGGAGGTGCCGGTGGGCGACGGCGCGGTCGATTGGCGGGTGTTCTTTGAGGTGGCCTTGACAATCGATCCACCCGTGAACTTCATCATCGAGCGCGAAGCGGGCGCCGACCCAGGCGCCGCTATCGCCGCCGCGCGTGATTTGATCGCTCGGCGCGTCCCAGTTCAGTAAGCCTCAATCGTTGCGCCGAGTTCCCTTGCTTTCTTCAAGAGCAGTTCGCCGTCGAACGTGTCCGGCGGAATCCTCTCCGGATCCAGTTCTTCTATATGAATCAACCAAGTGCTTCGGTTCGGTCGGATGTTGCCATCGGGCGAGCCTCCCGTGTAGATCTGTCGCTTAGTCGCGACCCAATGGCCGGATGGTAGTTGGACCAATCCGTCAAGCGTCGTCTCGCGCTGCTTGAACCAGTCGTTATCGCGGCGCTCCCATTGGATCTGTCTAAGGCAGATGTGATCCCGGCGTGGATCGACGAAGAAATCGTATCGCTGATTACCGTACGTTGTTCGCAGGCCGATGGTGCCCGGAAGATCGCTTGGTGTTGCCTCCAATATTTCGAGTGGACTACCGAAGACTCGATGTGCCGTCGGCCACTGATACTCCGTTGGCCAGTTCATCTTGGGGAAAAGCGGTCCATCTAGAACGCGATGTACGATGACCGATACCTTGTCCGCGTCCCGATACATAGGAGGCATCGGTCCGTGTTGTGAGTACGTACGTTCACCGTCTGATAGATCGAGGTCTACCGGCGTCTGGATCAAAGACCAAACATGAGCCATCGCGGCGGTGGTCGGCAATGGCAGGTGGTATTGCGGATGCTCGCTGCCGAGGTTGAAGAAATGATCCTGACGAATCTTCACGCCGCGAAAATCCAGCCAGTTGCTGCCGTTCTCCCTTCGTTTGAGCTTTGGAAGTCCACTGAAATGCAGCACGTCGATCCCGCCGGCACGCTCATTTTGCCAGACGATCACCCGGTAGTTCGCGAGGAACCGGCGCTCAGCGGCGCGGATTGTGTTCAGAAGCCCAGCGACTTCTTTCTCGGGTTCGCGCGTGTCCGGCCTGACGACGATCAACTCTTTCGGTGCGCCGAGGTCGTAGATCGACTTGGGGCCTGAGTCGGGGAACGTATAGAGCCCAACGGCGAACACTTGATCGGGATTCTGGCGTTCACCTGGTTGCAGTCGGCGTCGCACTTTTACAGGCAGCCGTGTTGCCGGGTCCGCCCAGATTTGCTTGGTCAGAAGCCGTTCATCGAGGGTGTTGATGATGTAGCTGTCAAAACGGACTAGACGACGGTCATCGACGATCTCCGTGTGCCGCTCCGCCTCGAAGCGTCCTTCACAGGCCGGCTCATCAGCTCGTTCTTCCAAATGACCAACGATCACATCCCACGCGCTTCGGCTGGAGTCCCAAGGCTTGAGATGACGTTCGTAGATCTGCGTGGAGCGGCGGCCAAAGTACCGGTGCTGGATCCCGGTTTGATAATCCGTAAAAACCACGGATCCATTGGCCCCGGAGACCGCCCAGATTCGTTTGCGGGGGGAGATCCACTGTTCTTCGCCGTTGTCGTATTGCACGTGGACCCAAGCTACGGACTCGACCGCTTCCTGCATTTGGGCCATGGTCAAGGACGTCGGCCAGAAGAGGAGCGCGACAATCGCGCCGGTTGCCAGGATCGCGACCGAGGCAGCGCTCGGCAGTCGCCAAGAGCGAAACAACATCTTTCTGCGGGGGGACAGCCTCTTCGGTTGAGGTTCCTTGCCGCCAGCGATGTCCGTTCCCATGACGCGCTTGCGCACAGAATCTTTTAGTTCTGCTGAAGGTTGGAACGTCGTCGCAGCTTCTTTGATCAGCGTTGCCACTTGATCGCTATTGTTGTCAGTGGGGTTCATTTGGCTGACTCCTCGGTTGCTTGAGCCGACGTATACATCCGTCGGAAGGCGTCCCGAGCGCGCGACAGCGCGCTCTCGATCGCCTTCGGAGTAGTGTTGTGCAGCGTGGCCATTGACTCAACAGACAAGTCCCGGATGTACTTGTCTTCGAGCATGTCAACTTGTTTTTGGGAGAGTTGTTGCATAACTGTTGAGATGAGCAGTGCTCGTTCTTGGCGGGCCCGCACCTGTTCCTGATCCGCCCACCCAGCCGCCGTTCGTTCGTAGGTATCGAGCACTGTGGACAGCGAGAGATGGTTGCGCTTTGCGCGCTGGCGGAAGTGGTCCCCGACCTTGTTTCTAGCGATCTGTAACAGCCACTCCCTTGCTGCATTTCCATCCCTCAGCGAACCGAGGCTGGTGAGCGCCGCCGCGAACACCTCTTGACTCAAATCCCGGGCGGCATCCGTGTGGGGCGCGACTCTGAAGGCCAGATATGCGTAGATCTCGTCGAAATGTCGATCGAACAGCTTCCCCAGCGTCGTGATGGGCGATCGATCCAACGCAATCTCCTCAGTGTCGAAGACCCGTGGTTGAGTGCATGTGTTCCACATCCGCAAATAAGGTCGCCAGATTCGGTCCAATCCTTCGCACCGATTCAAGAGACTACTCTCTGATCTGCCGAGCCGGTAGGATGACTGGCCCTGGAGCACCAGCGGGCGGCTATCTGACGCAATCAGAACAAGGGGTCTCTTTCATGCAGAGCCGACGTTGTCTTTTCAAATGGGATTTAGTCTTGCTCGTGGGCCTTGTGGTTTGGTCGGCAATCGATTTGGCACCGAGGATGGCCAATGCCTCATCGGTTAGTAACTCACTGGCAGAAGACTCAGTCTTTGCCCATGCTGCCGTGGCCGCCGATCACCGGATCGCCTCCGAAGCGGGGGTCGAGATGCTCAAGCTCGGCGGGAATGCGGTGGACGCGGCGGTCGCGACGAGTTTCTGCCTTTCGGTCGTTCGTCCGTATTCATGCGGGATCGGCGGTGGGGGATTTATGCTCATCTTTATCCCCGGTGACGGCGACAACCAGCCGAAAGCCGTTGCCGTCAACTATCGTGAAACGGCGCCCGCAGTGGTCAGGTCGGACTACTACGGCAAACTCGACGATAAGCGAGCAAGTCGAGACGGCCATCATGCTGCGGGTGTCCCCGGCACGGTGGCCGGTCTGTTATGGGCGCTTGAACACTACGGCTCATTGGATCGCAAGACGGTTCTCGCGCCGGCTATCCGTGCGGCACAACTTGGTTTTGCAGCGGATGCCGACCACGTCGGTTTGCTGGATTCGCTTCAACGGAGATTCAAAGCCGATCCCAAGCTCGCCGTGTCCGGCGCCTACATCCGGCATCAACTGTACCGCGACGGTGAAGTCGAAGTCGGCGACACCATCAGCAATCCTGCCCAGGCGCGCGCTCTACGCCTGATCGCTCAGCACGGTGCCGATGCGTTTTATCGTGGTGAGATTGCCGATGCGATCGCACAGACGATGCAGGCGAACGGCGGACCGATCACGAGAGAAGACCTGGCGTCCTACACGGTCCGCGTGGTCGAGCCGCTGCGCGGAACATTCCGAGGGCTTGATGTTCTGTCGATGCCTCCGCCCAGCAGTGGAGGGGTCGCGATGCAACAGATCTTCGGCCTGCTGGAGCGACACTTCGAGCAGATCAGCGCAGCGCCTCACAACAGTCCGCCGTACGTTCATCTTCTAGTGGAGGCGATGAAGCACGCGTTCGCCGATCGCGCCGAATGGCTGGCCGACGCGGATTTCGTCGATGTGCCGATTGAGCGTTTGCTTTCCGGGGCCTACCTCGATCAACGCGCCAACTCGATATCCATGCAGCGGACAAACGAATCGCAGTTCTATGGCTCCCGGACCGCCGGTGTGGAAGATGGCGGAACGAGCCACCTGTCGGTTATCGACGCGAACGGTATGGCCGTCGCCTGCACGGAGACCATCAATCTTTCCTACGGGTCGCTCGTCGTTGTGCCGGGGTTCGGCTTTGCGCTGAACAATGAGATGGACGACTTCACGACGATTCCCGGCGAAGCCAACGCCTTCGGCCTGCGGCAGTCGGACCGGAATCTTCCCGAGCCGGGGAAGCGCCCGCTGAGCAGCATGTCGCCGACCATTCTTTTGGGCGATGGGCGCGTGGTGCTTGTCGCCGGCGCTAGCGGTGGACCGCGCATCATCACGGCTACGACCCAATGCATTCTCAACTGTCTGCTTTTCGACATGACGCCGGGGCAAGCAGTGGCGGCGCCGCGCTTCCACCACCAGTGGATGCCCAACGTGCTGCAGTTTGAATCCGCATGGCCGGATCTAGCCGTGCCATTGGCGCTCCAACAACTTGGGCACGAGAGTGGAACAACGGGAAGCGTCGGTGTCGTGCAGTTGATCCGAGTGACACCGGAGGGTATTCGCGCTGCCAGCGACCCCCGCAAGGGCGGCGCTCCCGCTGGGTACTAGATCCGTAGCCGTAGCGAATTGAACGATCACGTCACGCGAGAAACGTATACAAGACAGTTCCGGCTGGAAGCTCGCCATGACTCAGGGGAAGGTCCCAGCCGGAACGGATCAATTCAAGTTGAACGGCTGCCGCTAGTTGCGCGAGAGCACCTCGAGGATGTAGTCGTTTTCACGGGGCAACGGTCCCCAGTGGACGAGCAGCGCCAGGGAGATCGAATCGAACGTCCCCAGCCCCCGGCCGCAGCCGCCGGGCGTCGCGGATCCAAGCCTCCAAATCGGTCCCTAGCCCCAATTGACCAGCAGAATGAGGAGATCGGCGGCGCCGACGGAGCAGTCACCATTCAGGTCAGCCGGGCAATCGATGCAATCGGCGCACGGTCCCCAACTGGCCAGGAGAATGAGGAGGTCGGCTGCGCCGACAGATCCATCGCCGTCGAGATCGCCGATCAAGACGCATTCATCGGGAATGCCGTCGCGGTTGTCGTCCTTGACGGTCCCGGCTGCGATTTCGCACTCGTCGGGGATGCCGTTGTCATTGCAGTCGCCGCTGTCTCCAGAATCGAGATCATCGTTGTCCGGCACGCCGTTGGAGTTGCAATCGTAATCGCCGATGCGCAAGTAATAGACGTCCTGCTCCCCGTGGAAGGTTGCCGCCCAAGCGAGGTGCGCGCCCACGCCATCCGACACCATGTCGTAGTAGTCGCCGATCTTATTCTGATTCGGCCAACCGACCCAACTATCGAAGGGCGGACTGACGGCAATGTTCTTCAACCAGGTTCTTCCGCCGTCGGTCGAAGCGGTGTAGAACAACTCGGAAATGTTCGCTTGTTGGCTATTGCGCGTGTCGTTGAAGATGACGTCGATGCGGCCGGTCGGCGCCACCGACATCGTGCCGAACCATTGCCACGCGTCAGGGCTAGGAGCGTCGTCATTGACTCGGACCGGACCCCTCCAGGTCTTTCCACCGTCCTCGCTGCGGGCGAACATGACGTCCAGCGGATCGGTGCCCGGTGGGTTGACGGAGCTCAGCATGTAGACATTGCCGTCCATCGGTCCGCCGGAGCGGTCGACCGCCACCCACACCTGTCCAAGGAGTCCGGCGGGGTTGGGACCCTGGCCTCCGGCGAAGGATCCACCGAGGTTGACGGACTGCGCCAGATCGAACGTTGGCGTCGCGTCGGGATCTTGAGCATTCGAGGACCGCACGATGCGGATCGTGCCGCTGCGCCATCCTGCGACAAACACCCGCCCCGCCGGCCCCACCGCCACCGTTCCAAAGACAGGTCGCATCGGCATCTCGATCGGCTGCGACCAGTTCAGCCCGCCGTCGATTGAGCGGTTGAACTGATTGGGGAAGTATACATTCCCGCCTGTGTTCCACGCTTGATAGAGATTGCCATGACCGATGCCGCCGCTGCGATCAAAGGCGAACCACGTCTTGTCGCCGCCGAAGGCAAAATTCCCGTCACCCCAGGACAATCCACCGTCCTGGGAGATGAACATCCGACACTCCCAAACGTCGGCGAGGTTCGTATGCAGGCTCAGATAGTAGAACCTGCCTTGGTCATCAGCATCAACCACGGGATCGCTGCGGAAGATGCCGGGCTCCAGCACGCCCGGGAATGTCCACGTGCGCCCGCCGTCATGGCTATAGCCCCAGCCGGCCTGTCGAAAGTTGGAAGCGATCGTGTCGAACTGTCGCCAACCGATGACGATTCTGTTCGGTGCTGTGGGATCGACACCGATGGACGGCTCGTTCGCCGCATCCCCGATGATATTCAGACCATCGGCATCGATGTTCACTTGGATGCTCAGAAATTCCCCGAGCGACACCTGAGTCCCGGGAGCGCTTCCAAGCGCCGGATCGCGCGGCAGCCACGGGTCGTCGAGGCGCTCCGGTGGCCGACGGTTTTCGGGTGAGTCCGCTACTTGCGGTCTTCCCGCCGCCATAGCCCCAAGTAGTAGCGGTCCTGCCATCAGCCCGGAAGCGCAAACAGCTCGTGCGAGGGCCGGGTTCATCTTCATCTGCCTCCTTGAATACGCTGGGCGCTATCGAGAATCAACCTCAGTATACAAGTTCCGTGGTGCGATTGAAGCATGAATCGGACGTTCTTGATGTGGGCGCTGGGCGGCGGCGCGTTACCTTCGTTCATCCCTAGTTGGTTAGCAGGATCAGTAGATCCGCCGCGCTGACGCAGTTATCGCCGTCTCACTCCGGCGAAGAAGGCGGTCGAGGGAACCAACGATGTCAGTGGCGACGTGCTATGGGAGCGAGGCGGGGAATCTTGCAGCAGCCGGCGGAGCCCTTCACCAGCCCGCAGCTTTCGCACCGCAGTTGACCGGGTTGGCAGCACAGGGCGTCACCCTTGATGTGTCCGCAGGCAAGGCACACGGCCACCGGCTCCGCCGAGTCCTTCGCGATGCGGCAACACCCGGGCGATCCCTTGGCCAGACCGCACGCTGCACACAGCGCTTGGTCCGCCTGGCAGCAAACCGCTGTTCCCTTGAACTGCCCGCAGCTCGTGCAGAGCGCCAGGGCGCCGGGTGACACTGGGGCCATCTCCGGCTGCGTCGAGACTTGGGCCATCTCCGGCTGCGTCGTCGCTTCTTTGGTTGACTTGCACCCGACTTGCATCAGGCCGATCAACGCCACCGTGAAAGCAAGAGAGAAACATCTCGATAGGTTCGTTCGCATCGTTTGATCTCCTATTGGGCCTGGGAAGGGCAGCCACCGACACCCGGCGCTGGTTCACGGCATCCTGGGCGTAGTGTACCGTGCGGCGAACGAAAGTTCTCGACTGAGGGGCGGAGCCAGTCCTATTGCCCGCGGCGGTACACTATGTCGCATGGACATGAATCGTGAGCGTTGGGCTTATATTCAAGAATATTCGCGGGAGGTGTTTGGCGGGCAGGACAACCACCTGGCCGGGCTCATGGATGAGGCGGTTGAGGTCGGCCTGCCCAACATCGCCGTGAGTGCCGATGTCGGTCGACTGCTGATGATCCTTACGTCGATGACGCGTGGTCAACTGGCGATCGAACTGGGCACGCTCGGCGGCTACTCGGGCATCTGGATCGCCCGCGGCCTCAAGCCCGGCGGTCGACTCATCACGATCGAGCCCGAGGCGGCGCACGCCGACTTCGCCAAGGTGCAGTTTGAACGGGCCGGCGTTGATGATCGGATCGAGATGCGTTGCGGGGCGGCGCTCGATGTATTGCCGAAGCTCGCCCAAGAGCTCGATCCGAAGTCGGTCGATGTGGTGTTCATCGATGCTGTCAAGAGCGAATACCCGGACTATTGGCGGATGGTTTGCCCCATGATCGCAACGGGAGGATTGGTGCTTGCAGACAACGTCTTGGGCTCCGGGTCGTGGTCGATCGATGACGAGGCGCAGCCGCAACGAGCGGCGGTGGATCGGTTCAATCGTCTCGTTGCGGATGATCCCGATTTCGAAGCCGTAGTCGTGCCGCTGCGCAACGGTGTCTTGGTCGGACGCCGAATCAACTAGCAATCTCGGCGTCGGCCCAAGAAAGCCCACGGCGTGCACGCCGTGGGCTTGCGGGCGACGTATTATTTTGGTAGCCGACGCGTCAGTCAATCCCCACCACGTAACGCACGAACCGTTTGATGGTGACGCCCTCCGGCAGCACGTTCTTCACCGGCGTCTTCCCCGAAGGATCCTTGATATACATCTGATTCAGCAGCGTGGTTTGCTGGAGATGCTTTCGCACTTTGCCTTCGGCGATCTTCGCCGCAATCTCATCGGACTTGCCGGACTCTTTTGCCGCTTGGAGTGCTTCGGTCTTGATCCGATCGATGGTTTCGGCGGGAACGTCGTTTTCGTCGATCGCGATTGGAGGCGGAACGTGAGCGACGATGTGCATGCAGACGCCGGTGAGGACTTCATCGTCCGCGTGGCCCTCGATCTGCAGCAGCGCAGCCTTCTGGCCGTTGTGGTGAACGTAACTTCCGAATGCGCCGCCCTCGATCTTCTCGCCGCGCGCGAAGCTGGCGTTCTCGCCGGTGGTGATCCGAATGTTATCGACGAGCGTATCGATCTGTTCACTCGCGGCAATGGGACCAACCGGGAGCGTGAGCGCTGCTTTGGCGATGTCCCCGACGGCGGCCACGAATTGGTCATTGCGGGCCGTGAAGTCGGTCTCGGTGCGAAGTTCAACGATCGCGGCGGATGATCCGTCGATGACGATCCCGATACGTCCCTCGGCGGCAGGGCACTCGGTGCGCTTGTCCATCTTGCCCTTGAGTTTCGCTCGAAGCCACTCCTCGGCCGCATCCATATCGCCCTCGCAGGCCCCAAGCGCTTTCTTGCAGTCCATCATTCCCAGGCCCGTCTTCTGCCTCAGGGCCATGACGTCTTTGGCGGAGAACTTCGCTTGCACGGTGTCCATCGTATCAATCCTCGCGTCGTTTCGGGTGTGTCGATATCCGGGTCTGCCCGGGGCGTCTGTCGAGTCGTCGGTTCGTGGTGCTCCGCGCCGTCGATGCGGCGAGGAGCCGCCCGCCGGTACGTCGCGCAACGTCTGCCCCTACGGCGCGTTCGGTTCGGCCGCTGATGTGGTTGATGGGGCTGATGCCGGCTCGGCAGCGCCCGTTGGCTGAGTCGGCGCGGTGGCCGGTTCGGGTTCCGGGGCGGGGGTTGGGGGCTCGGCGGCGCGGAACATGGCACGGGACGAGCGGCGACGCGGAGAATCATCCTCCGTCGTCTGGGTTTGTGCCTGCTCCTTTTCAGACGGACGAGACACCTTCCCCTGTCTCACCGCCTCGCATAGCTCGCGCACGATGACGTCGATCGAACGCATCGAATCATCATTGCCGGGAATTGGAATGTCCACCAAATCAGGGTCGCCGTCGGTGTCGACGAGTGCGATCGTGGGAATCCCCAAGCCGCGGGCCTCTCGCAGGGCGTTAATCTCCCGCCCAACGTCGATGACGAACAGGGCCCCGGGGAGCTTGTTCATGTTGCGAATACCCTGGAGGTTTCGAGTAATCTTGCGCTTCTCACGCTGGAGTTGTGAGGTCATCTTCTTCGAGTAGTTTTCGATCTCGCCGGATTCGACGAGTTGCTCCAGCTCCTCCAGCCGCTTGAGCCGTTCGCGGATCGTGCGGTGATTGGTCAACGTGCCGCCCAGCCAGCGCTCCACGACGTAGGGCATGCTGACGTCGGTGGCGTATTTCTCCACGGCTGCGCGGGCCTGTCGCTTCGTCCCCACGAAACAGACGTCCTTGCCCTCGGAGACGACGCGTTGGATATATTTCTTACCCAGCAGCAGTCCACGGACTGTCTGTCTGATGTCGATGATGTGAATTCGGTTGCGAACGCCGAAGAGATATGGCTTCATCTTCGGGTTCCAGTTGCTGCGGCGCTGACCGAAGTGAATTCCGGCTTCGATCAGGTCTCGAACGATTGATGCCATGGCCTTGCCTCAAGCAGCGACACCGGCGGACCGGTCAGTGGGGCCGGCCGAGGCCGAGCACCGAACCGCACAAGGGCGCTTCCCGCGGGGCGTACCGAACCCCCAACCGCGACCCGCATTCGAAGAAAAGACGAGCACGAACGCAGTCGGCTGGCACGGCCCACGTCCGCGCTGCCGATTCGCCCTCCCCGTGAGGGCAAGTCGGGCAGTCTAGCCGTGGCGAATGGGCCTTTCAAGCCGCCGACCAAAACGACCGCCGACGCGGCTCCGCCTCAAAGGGCGACCCGCGTCGGCGGTTGGCCGGCAGACTCTTCGGTTACAACGCCGCGGTCTCCTATTGGGCGCTGCCCAGGGTGTCGCGGCCCAGGGACCCGTCGATGGTCAGAATGTGGTAGCTGGTGGAGGTGAAGTCATAGGCGAACTCCATGAAGTAGCCGCCGGGGGAGTCGGGGTCGTAGTCGCCCCCGAAGGGGGTGTCGATGCTCCAGAGGCCGAAGCCCTCCTCGTCCTCGTCGTTCTCGGCGGTCTGGGCGAGGTGACGCCGGTTGGCGTTGAGGGCCTCCTGGGTGCCGAAGAGCCGCACGTGCCCGTCATAAAAGAGCGTGGCGGGCGCGGACTCGAAGCCGTGGTTGAAGTAGTACGGCTCGCAGTTATCAGCAAAGGTGCCGGAGAAGGCGG
>JAZFYE010000435.1:0-12761 GCA_036475395.1 Phycisphaerales bacterium | reverse complement strand
GGCGCCAACGGTGCAGTCGCCATCAATATCCGCATTGCAATCATCGCAGTCGGCGCAGCGCCCCCAATTGACCAGTAGTATCAGCAGGTCAGCTGCGCCCACGGTTCCGTCGCCGTTGAGGTCGCCCGGAATATCGGCGCAGCGATTGAGCAGGACCGAGACGCTGTCGCCCTCAAAGTTCGGAGCGGCCAGATCGAGCGCACCGTCGCCGTTGAGGTCGCCGACGGCCACTCCATGCGCTTCGCTCCCTACACGGAACAACTGGACCTCCGCAAAGGTCGCGTCGCCGTTGTTTGCCAGGAATCCGACTGTATTGGAATTGTCGGTGAGCACGACGTCGAGATCGCCGTCGCCGTCCAGATCGCCGGTGGTCACGAAGAACGCTGCGAAACAAGATAGATAGGAGGTCGGCTCGCCGAAGTTCCCGTCACCGTCATTGAGGCTGATATTGACAAGTTGATTGGCGATGATGAGGTCGAGATCTCCGTCGCCGTCCAGGTCGCCGAAGGCGACCGTGTGAGGCAAGAAAAGCGGATAAATCACCTCGTCGCCGAAGGCGCCGCCGCCGTTGTTCAGGAGAACGGCAACATTGAACGGTTTGAAGTTGGCGACCGCGAAGTCGAGATCCCCGTCGCCATCCACGTCGCCCAAAGCGATGGAATACGGCACGCTGAACTCGTCGCCGCCGACCGCGTAGGTCACGTGATCGGCGAAGGTCCCGTTACCCGTGTTGAGAAGGATAGAGACATCGCCGCTGCCGGCATTGGGTACGGCCAGGTCCAGATCGCCGTCGCCGTCCAGATCGCCGATGCCTATGGACAGCGGTATGTCACCCGTCTCGTACGTCTCAGCGTCGGGGAATGTTCCGTCACCATCGTTCAGGTAGACTGAGACGTTGTTGCTCCACGCGTTGGCCACCACCAGGTCGGAGTCCCCGTCGCCGTTCAGATCGCCGATCACGATCGACTCAGGCAAGACGCCCGTGTCAAGAGAACCTTGCTCCTTGAAGGATCCGTCTCCGAGGTTGAACAGCAGCGAGACCGTGCCCGCAATGCCATCCCCCTCGCGATTGGTCACGGCGAGGTCGAGATCACCGTCGCCGTCCAGATCGCCGATCGCCACCGCGACCGGCAGCACTCCGACGTCGTGTTCCACGATGTCCATAAAGACGCCGTCGCCAAGGTTGGGCAGGACGGACAGTGTATTGCCAAACATATTCACCACCACCAGGTCCGGATTGCCGTTGCCGTCGAAGTCACCGCTGGTCACGGCGTACGGTCCTGCACCAGCTGAAAACGTCATCTGAGAGGCAAAGGTTGCGTCGCCGTTATTCACCAGTACCGAGACGTCGTCGCTCCACAGGTTGCTCACGGCCAGGTCGAGATCATCGTCGCCGTCCAAATCGGCGATCTCCACGTACGTCGGAGAGTCGCCGACGTCAAAAGGCGCGGGAGCGGAAAAAGTCCCGGGGCCGTTGTTAAGCAAGATGGAGACCGTGGTGCCGTGGTCGGCGGAGGTCCCGAAGTTGCCGGCGGCCAGGTCAGCGTCACCGTCGCCGTCCAGGTCGCCGATCGCCACTGAGATCGGTCGGGTGCCGGCATCGTAGAGGACCGAGCTGCCGAACGTGCCGTCCCCATTGTTGAGCCTGACCGATACAACATCCTGGGGCCAGTTGGCGGTCACGAAGTCGCGCGCCCCGTCGCCGTTGAGGTCGGCGATGGCTATTCCCTGGGGCGCGTCAGTAGCGTAGCCCGCGATGATGACGAACGTGCCGTCACCGTTGTTACGGAACGTCGTAACGGCATCGCCACGAGTGATCGCAACCGCCAAGTCGAGGTCGCCGTCGCCGTCCAGGTCGCCAAGGGCCATTGACTGGGGCCTGACACCGAGGCCGTGGGTCATATGAACCGAGAAGGTCCCATCGCCTACGTTGAGAAAAACCGTGAACTTTCCTGGCAGTGGTCCATCGAGATCAGCGCCTCCGGCATCCAGGGCTACAAGATCCAGATCGCCGTCAGCATCCAGGTCGCCGAGGGCCACGGTGAAAACCTCGACACCGCCGTCATAGGTGGCCATATCTCCGAACGTGCCGTCGCCGCGACCAAACAGGACAACAATCGAGTTGGGAAACGATAGGTTTTGAATCCGACCCGCGACCAGATCCAGGTTGCCGTCGCCGTCCAGATCGCCGGTGGCCACGGAGAAGGGACGCAGGACCGAACAGTACTCTGGGTTGTCGAACATCGGCAACTGGCAAGTGTTGGGTGGTCCGCCCATCGCTGAAGGCGCTGCGACGGACTGAAATGCCAGCACCACGAGGAATGAACGCGAGTTGCGTATCGTCCTACTGCTCTTGCTATGGGGCATGATCTAAACTCCTCAGAAGCTAGTGTTGGCGCGCCAGTTTCAGTTTGATGTAAGTCATTTTCTCGTTGGCATCAGTTGATCTCGAATCACCCCCAATTGCTCAGCAGAATGAGAAGATCGGTCGCGCCAACGGTACAGTCGCCGTTGAGGTCAGCTGGACAGTCGCTACAATCAGCACACGGCCCCCAATTGACCAGTAGTATCAGCAGGTCGCTCGCACCTACTGTTCCGTCGCCGTCGAGGTCGCCGAGGATCGTGACGTCGAACGTGAAATCGAATGATGCCTGCCCCAACCGGTTCGGCGGCACGTTGAGCCCTTCGACATACGACCCGGCCTGAACATCCAGGGAGTACACCCCCGGCTCGAGGGTGCCGGCGGCTTCGAGGACCTGCTTGTTGGTTCCACCGCCGGGCGGGGCCTGGATGGACTGTTGAAAGAGCAGGACGTCTAGGTTCGGGCCCCCCCACAACCTGGCCAGAACACCGGCCAGAACAGTTTCGACCTTGCCATCGGGCAATGTCCCGGCGGTCATCGTGCCGTCGAGAGCGAAGCTGCTCAACGACGGCAGCTCAAAGGTCACTTCGAAGTGGGAGATGCCGAAGGCGTGGACGTGCCCCGGGACCGGACCCTGGGCCTCGGACGTCGCGGTGCCCGAGGCGGTCATCGAAGACGAATCGATCTGCGATTGCTGGCCGGCCGTCGCGCAGGCGAACCCGGCGTCGCAACCGTGCTCGGTCTGAACGAACGCATCGAAGGGCTCGAATCCCGCTGCCGCTTCGCCGTCGAAGAAGAATTCATCGCTGCACTGCGGTGCGTTGACAAACTCGTTGCTCACGCGACGGTCCTGATCGACCGGGATGATCGTCTGTCCAGTCACTGTTCCACACACCATCAGCGTGGCCGACGCCGCGGCGAAGATCTCACTGTTGAAGGTTAAGGTGCGTATTGTCATACTGCTCGTCCTATGGGGCATGAGCTAAACTCCCAAAAATGTACTGTTGGCGATGCGGTTTCAGCTTGATCTAATTCTTTTTCTCGCTCGTATCAGTTGATCTCGAATCAGCCCCAGTTGCTCAGCAGAATGAGGAGGTCGGCGGCGCCGACAGCACAATCGCCGTTCAGATCGGCCGGGCAGTCGTCGCAATCCCCACACCGCCCCCAATTGACCAGTAGTATCAGCAGGTCGCTCGCACCTACTGAACCGTCGCCGTCGAGGTCGCCCGGAATAACGGCGCAGCGATTGAGCAGGACCGAGACGTTGTCGCTACCGCGGTTCGGAACCACCAGGTCGAGCGCGCTGTCAGCATTGAAGTCACCGATGGCCACGGAACAAGGTCCCGCGCCGACCCGAAACGTCGCGCTTTCGGGGAAGGTCGCGTCGCCGCTGTTGAAGAATACCTGGACGGTGTAGGCCGCGGCGTTGGTGACGACCAGGTCGAGATCGCCGTCGCGATCGATGTCAGCTGTCGTCACGAAGCACGTTCCAAAGCCACTCTCATGGAAAATCGGTTCTCCGAAACCTCCGTCGCCATCATTCAGTTGGACCCAGAGGAAGAAGTTGGCTGAAACGAGATCCAAGTCCTTGTCTCCATCCAGGTCGGCGAAAGCCAGGGACCAAGGCGCGAAAAACGGGTAAATGACTTCGTTCGCGAACGTGCCGTCGCCGTTGTTGAACAGGATAGAGAGGTTGAAACCTTTGATGTTCCCCGAGGCCAGGTCGAGGTCTCCGTCACCGTCCACGTCGCCGAGAGCGATGGCGTAGGGGGAGGCGCCCCCGACCTCGAAAGTCACGTCGTCGCCGAAGGTCCCGTCGCCGTTGTTAAACAGTACCGAGATGTTGCTGCTAATAGCATTGGCGACGACCAGGTCCGCGTCGCCATCGCCGTCCAGGTCACCAACGTCCATACCAATGGGTTCGAGACCTACGCCGTAAGTCACTTGGCGAGCGAAGGTCCCGCCGCCGTTGTTGAGAAGAATCGATATGCTTGCTTGCAGATCGTTGACGACGGCCAAGTCGAGATCGCCATCGCCGTCAAGATCATGGATGGCTACCACCCCGGGGGAGACGCCCACCTCGAGGGGCAACTCGTCGGCGAAAGACCCTTCACCGTCATTGAACCGAACCGAGACGCCGGGGTGAGAGGTGGCAGCGGAGGTCACAACCAGGTCCAAATCGCCGTCGCCATCCAGGTCGCCGGCGGCCGCAAAGCGAGGTTGCTCGAGCCCGAAGGACACCACGTCACGGAAGGTGCCGTCACCGAGGTTGGGCAGGATCGAAAGGGTGAAGCCGTTCGCGTTGGCGACGGCCAAGTCCAAATCCGCGTCACCATCAAAGTCCGCGGCGGCCGCGGATGCCGGTCCCTTACCAACCGAGTAGGTCACCTGGTCCGCGAAGGTGGCGTCTGCGTTGTTCAACAGGACCGAGACGTTGTGGTCAAAAAGGTTGGTGACAGCCAAGTCGGGATCGCCATCCGCATCGAGATCGGCGATGGTGACGGAGGAGGGGGGCAGCCCGACTCCGTAAGCGACCGGGCTGAGGAAGATCCCGTCACCAGTGTTGAGCAGCACCGAGACGGTGGTACCCAGATTGCCATTCGGGCCGAGATTTGCAATGGCGAGGTCCAGATCACCGTCGCTGTCAAGGTCACCGATAGCCGAGGCGAGCGGTCCGCTGCCGGCCGAGTACGTGACGCGGTCGGCGAAGCTTCCACTGCCCTTGTTGAGAAAGACCGAGACGACCTCCTCGATCCAACTCGTCACGGCTAGATCGAGATCGCCGTCGCCATTCAAATCACCGATCACGACGAAACCGGAGTAATCGCCGGCGGGTAAAAGTGCGTCAAACACGAAAGTTCCGTCGCCGTTGTTCAACATGATCTGGACGCTGTCCCAGCCGCTTATCGCGACAGCCATGTCGAGGTCGTCGTCGCCGTCGAGGTCACCAAGATCCACGGAGTAGGGGCCGATCCCGAGAACGTGGAGGGTCTGGTTAGGGAAGGTCCCGTCGCCGGGATTGAGCAGGATGGAAACCGTCCCGGGCAGGTTGCCCCCGAGATCTGAGCCTCCGCCGCTGGAGACGACCAGGTCCAGATCGCCATCGTCGTCCAGGTCCCCGATGGCCACGGAGGCGGGCTCGAAACCGGCCTCATATTTCACGTGGTCGGCGAAAGTGCCGTCGCCGTTGTTGAGCAGGACCGAGATGGTGCCTTCGTGGAAGTTCGCCGTGACCAGATCGAGGTCACCATCGCCGTCCAGGTCCCCGGTGGCCACCGAGAAAGGTTGTTCGCCAACCGCGTACTCTGGGTTATCGAACATCGGGATCAAGCAGTCTTGGGACGGCTGAGCCAGGGTGGCCGAGGTAATTACCGCCTGCAGCGTCAAGAGCGACAAAAGCAACTTCATCGCGACATCTCCCGTTTATACGAACATACTTAGGGCGCTTAGACTTCCTTGAAGACGGTGCGAGCCTGACCGAAACGGTTTCCGGTCCGCCTAGGGCGAGGTATCAAGGGTCGTGGCCGGTACCAGACGTACGGCTCTCGCTAGGGCCTTCACTGGTAACTACCGATGAATCATGCCATGATGGACATCCCCGGGCGACCAAGGCGTAGAAAAGCAACTCCAAACGTCCAATACGTCGTAGCCGCTCCGCCCTGGGCAGCCAACATACGCGGGGCGACGGTCTCGACTCGCCACCCGCCGGATGGGGTCCCCGGGCTGAGGAGCGTTTGATGAGCTCGAGCACAACCTCCCCTACCCTTCTTTCCCGGGTTCGCAACCTCGCGGACAAAGTGGCGTGGCGGGAATTCGATGCGAGGTACGGCGAGATGATCGTGCGCTACGGTCGCCGCTGCGGGTTGCAGCATGCCGATGCTGAGGACATCCGCCAGATCGTTATGGTCAGACTCTCCAAAGCGCTGGTCGCGTTCAGCTATTCGCCGTTGCGGGGGAAATTCCGCAGCTTCGTTGGACGAATCGTCCGGAATGAAGTAATTCGGCTCCTAAGCCGTCCAAACAGCGCATCACGAAGGGTAGATAGCGATGGCGGGGAGTCGCGGGAACCGGTCAACGAAGAAAAGCTCGGCCGCCGGTGGGAGCGAGAGTGGGCAGACCACCATCTGCGCCTTGCTGTGGCCCGGCTTCGCCGAACCTACGAGCCGCGCAGCATTGACGTGTTTGAGCAGTTGCTCGCAGGACAAACCGTGGAGCGCGTAGCGGCCGATTTCAATATGACCACACAGGCCGTTCACAAAGTTAAGCAGCGTATCCGGAACCGTTTGAAAGAGCTCGTTGCCGGTCAGATTCGCGAAGAGGATCAACCGAATGGATAGCACCCAATCCACTGACCCTGGCGTTGACGACAACCCGATGCTGGGGGAATTCGGCTTCGACGAGCCCGGTGACGAATGGATTCAGCGCATCCGCGCTGCGGAGACCCCATTGCCGACCGGCCGGATCGGCCGGTACGAGCTGGTCGAGGAAGTAAGCCGCGGGGGACAGGGTGTGGTGTACCGCGCCCTGGATCCGGAGTCGGACCAGCCAATCGCCCTAAAGCGATTGTTGGCCGGTTCATTTGCAACGCCGGCCATGCGCGGTCGCTTCGAGCGGGAAATCGAGGCGGCGTCCACGCTCAGTCATCCAAACGTCGTGACCGTACGCGGAATGGATGTGGTGGACGACGTCCCAATCCTGGCGATGGAGTGGATCGATGGCGTGCCGATCACGAAGTGGGCTTGGCCCGACGACGCTGCCCGCCGAAGCCCGATCGAAGTCGCGCGCACCATGATCAAAGTCTGTGAAGCGCTGACACACGCTCACCAACACGGCGTGATCCACCGCGACCTCAAGCCCTCCAACATCCTGGTCGACGCCGACGATGAACCGCACCTGGTGGATTTCGGGCTGGCGAAAATAATCGGCACGGAGGGCGCAAGTGATTACTCGGCGACGTTCACCGATCAATTTATAGGCACTCTGGCCTATGCATCGCCGGAACAGGTGCATGGCAAGGCCGGCGATGTGGATGTACGAAGCGACGTTTACTCGCTTGGCGTGATTCTCTACGAAGCACTGACCGGCAGGCTTCCTTATGAAATCGGCGAGAACCTGGCCTCCGCAACGCGAGCCATCGAAACGACCGATCCGCGTCGGCCGTCAGCAATCGAACGGGCCATTGATAGGGATCTCGACGCGATCACGCTCAAGGCTCTAGAGAAGACGGCCGCGTGGCGGTATCAATCCGCCGAGGCCCTGGCCGCGGACCTGTGGTGCTATGTTCGCGGCGAGCCGATCTCGGCCAGAACTCCCGGCCACACGGCGCGTTTTGTTCGAACACTGCGACGGCACAAACTGGCATTTGCCTTCGGGGCCACGGTGTTCCTGTTCGTTACGACGTCCGCCATTGTGGCAACGTTCGTCGCGGCGCAACTCGCCGCACAACGTGACGTGGCGCTGCTCGCCAAAGCCAACGAGGTCCAGGCCAGAGACCGGGCGGTGCAAGAGGCAGCCACCGCAGAGGCGATCAGCGGGTTCCTCGAGAGCATACTGATCTCTGCCGACCCGATGCAGGCCGATCGTCGTGACCTGACCGTGCGCGAAGTGTTGGACAACGCTGCGAGTCGCATCGAAACCGAACTGGCGGATCAGCTGCACGTCCAGGCTGCGATTCGATCGGCGATCGGCCGTTCCTATCAAGGGTTGGGTCTGTATGACGAGGCTGAGGCGCAAGATCGCGCCGCCCTGGCCCTCTATCGAGATCTTCATGGGAACGATGACCCCGCCGTCGCCGAAGCGCTCAATGACTTGGCCGTGATCCTGCTGCACAAGAGCGACATCTTGGCCGCCGAACCTTTGTTGCACGAGGCGATTGCTATTGCTATCCAGCCGAAGCTCGCCAACGAACAGCCCTCCATTGAGATCGAAGCTCGGAGCAACCTGGCTTCGATTCGACAAATGCAGGGTGAGTATGAGCAAGCTGAGAAGCTACTTCGTGAGATCTTGACAGTGCAGCAAAGAAGCCTCGGTCAAGACGACAGAAGCGTCGCCCTTACTCTCAACAAGCTGGGTGAGACGCTGCGCAGGCAGGCCAAGCTCCAAGCGGCCACGGATATGTTTCGCCAAGCGCTTGCGATGCAGCGCAGAATTCTGGTTAAAGATCACCCGGATATTGATCGCACGCTCAACAATCTTTCCAACGCCCTTCACACAGCCGGTGATCTCGAATCGGCAGAGCCGCTTCTCCGCGAGGCGTTGACGAGGTCTCGTCGGCGATTAGGCGATGAGCATGATTACGTGGCAGTCAGTGTGCTCAACCTGGCGACACTTCTGAAAGACAAACAGGAATACGCGGAGGCTGAACAACTTTTCACCGACGTCCTCGCGCGATTCCGAAAAGCGCACGGCGACGATCATCCCTACGCTATCGCGTGCCTTACCGGACTGGCTAATCTCTACAGTAAAAAAGGGGACTACATAGCGGCCGAACTGTACGCGACCGAGGCAGTAGCGGCGCGGCGAGCCACATTGCCCGATGATCATCCTGAGCTTGCCCGTGCCTTGAGTCAGCTGGGCAGAATCCTCGTTCAAGCCGGTCAATACGATAGAGCCGAACCTCTGCTTCGTGAGAGCCTGGCCATCAGCCGCAGAAAGCTGCCCACCGGACATTGGCAGACCATCCGGAACCAAGTGGTTCTTGCCCACATCCTTGTTCAACAGCAGCGCTACGACCAGGCCGAAGCTTTGTACCTAGACAGCTACTCCCAGTTTGCCGAGACACTAGGAGCATCACACGTCCGTACGGTGGGCTCGCTTCAGGGCATCGTTGATCTTTATGACGCCTGGGGCATGCCGGACAAGGCTGCCAAGTGGCGCGCGAACCTACCCGATGAAGTGAACTCGAAGGAGCGGGACGACTGACCGTCCGACGCGGGCTGGTCTACAGTACAGCTACGGACACGCCGCGCATTGGAGATATTCTGTCGAAGCGGGGTACTGACAGCCTTGGCCGTGCAGGTGCCAGCTCGCAAACTGGAGCGATTGGTTAGGCGACGGCGTACTCGAGCCGTCTTCCCTCTCATGATTGTGGCGTTTAGCGTCAAGAATGGACGGTTAGTTCTCGTCACGAAGCGTTGCGGAAAACCCGGATTGTTCAATCGCCGCGATCAACATTTCGGGACTGGTGCTGTTGGGCGGGTCGATGGTTACGCGCGCTTCACGCGCGTCGAAATCGACCGTGACGCGCTCCACGCCGGGAAGGTACATCACCGACCCCGCAAGCTCAGAGGGGCAACCGGGGCAGCGCATGCCCTCGATGTCCAGCACGATCACCTCACCGCTGATGGGGCCAAGCCAAGGGTCCAGACCGAGCTGTACCTACTGAAAACTCCATCCAACCGTCCTGTCTCTGTCTGGCGCAAGCCCACTTCCACCTGGACTAACCGACATTTCCCATTTGACCTTCGCCCGGCTCCACCGCCGACCTTTACGAGCACGAGTGTAACGCCTCACCCCGGGAACCCAAGTTCCAGTCGCTTGCCTCTGACCGGACTCGACGGTGATAGACCGGTCCCGAAAAAGACTCCCGTCCCCTTTTCTTGCCGACCCCCTTATCTTCCTCGTCGTCCTCCGTTGTTTTTGGCCAGAGGCTACTTGACCGCCGCTCGCCATCCTCTTCGACCTCTAGCGGAGATCCGCAATACCCTCCTACCGTGGACCTCGTACTGACCATCGGATTCTCGCTGATCACGCTGCTCTGGATAGCCGTGGTGTTGGCGAGCACCTACTCCATCACGCGTCTGCGCGATCTTCCCGCGATCCACGCAGTCGATCTCGACGCTGATGATCCACCGAAGGTCACCGCGGTCATCGCCGCGCGGGATGAAGCGGATCACATTGAGAACACGATCCGCGGCCTGCTCGCCCAGCATCACGTTGATCTTTCGGTTGTCGTCGTCAACGACGGATCACGTGATGGGACGCCGACGATCCTCGATCGAATGGGCGAGGTCGAAGATCGTGTGCACGTCATCCACATCGACACGTTGCCCGAGAGGTGGATCGGCAAGTGCTACGCGCTCCATCGCGGCACTTCTGAAGCCCGCGGACGTTGGATATTGTTGACCGATGCCGACATACGAATGACGTCCGATGTCATCGCACGGGCCGTGGCTGTTGCCGAGAGTGAGCGGGCCCACCATATCTGTCTTCTGCCGCGTCAACGCAACGCTACCCGGCTGGGACAAGCAAGCCTGCTGAGTTTGTTCCTGGGGATGCCCGACGCCTTTCGCAAAGCCAATCGAGACAAGCAGGGCGTTGCGTTTGGCGCCTTCAACCTAGTCCGTCTGGATGCGCTCCGCGACATCGGCGGCTTCGAGCCGCTGCGTATGGAGGTGGTTGACGATCATCAACTTGGCCTGCTCCTCCACAGAAACGGCAAACGCACCCGCGGGTTCTTCGGTGGCCACGATGTCGAGATGGACTTTGCTCGCACACCGGCCGCTGTGGTGCGGGCGGTCGAGAAGAACGCCTTCGCGATCATCAGGTACCGCATTTGGATTGCGTGCCTGTCGGCGGTCATCTGTGGCGCGATGGTTCTTGGCGCCGTTGCGGGACCATTCACCGGTACCTTCACCGGACTGGCGGCTAGCGTGGCGTTCCTGGCCCTCAGCGTGCCCGGCGTCATGTTCGCACGACGGTTCAACTGGCCAGTGTCCGCCGGGCTGCTCGCACCACTGGGATTTATTGTCGTGCTGACCGCGGGCGCGAACTCAATCGTGAAGACGCTCTGGCGCGGTGGGGTGCGGTGGCGCGATCGGTTCTATCCGCTCGACGAGCTGCGCAGAGGGATGGTCCGGCCGTAGAACGTGCGCCATGCTGACTCTATGAAAGAAGTCTCAGTGGTACGCTGACCTCTCATCAACGTACTGCCAAAACGGAGGTTCCTATGTGGTTTGTTGGCGCGAACGTCAATCTCACCGACATTCCCCCATTTGACCTTCGCCCAACTGCACCGCTCAGCTTTCCGAGCACGAGTATAACGCCCCCGAATGGGTCGTCCGGGCCGTAGGTTCCGTCTCCCGATAGCACCTCCTTTGTATTCCGGGGCGGGTGCGCACCGATCGCGCCCCCACCTCGACGTGGGTTTCGGAACACTTGAGTTGTTCAGGCCATCCGTGCCCCGCCGATCGTCCTTGAACCCGATCCGAGGACTCTCATCCTCCGATCAGTCGTTTGCTCTCTTTTCAGCGCGACCACCGGTCGCGGCTTTATACTTCGTACCTCCGTGCCTCCGTGGCTTCTTCTTCTTACCCCCAATTCGCCAGCAGTATCAAGAGATCACTCGCGCCCACGGTGCAATTACCATCCAGATCGGCCGGGCAGTCATCACAGTTCTCACAGAGCCCCCAGTTGACGAGCAGGATGAGCAGGTCCACGCTGTTGACCACGCCGTCGCCGTTGATGTCGCCGGGAATGGACTCGCACTCATCCGGGATTCCGTTGCCGTCCTCATCGTCGCTGGTTCCCCCAAAGATGTCACAGGCGTCCGGTTCGCCGTTTTCGTTGCAGTCCAGGCCTTGCATTCCGGCGAAGACAAAGGGTTGCGAGAAACTAAAGATGAGAGCGATGTCGCCGCTCAGAGAGACGACTCCGCCGAAGTTGCTGCCGGGGGAAGGATCGGAGGCCGTCAGCTTGACCACCTCTTGCCAGGTCTTGGCGTTCCTGCGGAACAGGTGCGCCGCTCCGGCTTCGTTGCCCCCTTCATCATCCAGGGGTGCGCCAACGAGAGCCGTCAACCCGTCGCCGCTCGATGATACAGAATAACCCATGAGCGGAAACGGTCCGACGGGGTTCGACGCCAGGAGCTTAGCCTCGTGGACCCAGCGCTGGCCGTCGTAGCGCATCACGTAGGCCGCGCCGATTTGACTGTCCAGCTGCGGCGCCCCGATCAGGGCCAGGTTGTCGACAAGCGACACCGAGAAACCGAACCACGCAGACCACTGGGCGTCGAACGCCTGGAGCTGCTGCTCGAGCGCCCAGCCTCCGGCGCCCTTAGCGTTGTAGCGAAAGACAAAGGCCGCACCGGTACTACCGCCGGCATCATCGTTGACATGGGCGCCGACTAGCGCGGCGTCGCCATGGATCGAGACGGAAATGCCTAGTAGGTCATTGTCTTCAGCGCCCGGGTCGGTGAGCTTGGCTTCCTCGATCCATCCCGACGTATCGGGATCGTAGCGAAAGACGTAGGCCGAGCCCGACCGCGAGACGCCGTTGTGGGTATCCTCCGGGGCGCTGATGAGAATGAGATCGCCATCGATGGCGACGAATCGACCGAAGACGTCTCCGGCCTCACCATCGAAAGCGGTCAGCATCGCTTCGAACTGCCACTGTTTCCCAT
>JAZFYE010000434.1:0-5355 GCA_036475395.1 Phycisphaerales bacterium | reverse complement strand
AAGCCAGGAAAACAGCGTCACTAGCCCAGTGGGCCACGACGCGGTAGGTCACGAAACCCTCGGGGGCACCAAGATCGATCTCTTCGATCGTTGCCCCGGTGAATTGAGCCGAGGCTGAAACTGCAAGCGCAAGCGATCCCAATACGCCTGCTGTGATGGGAAGAACGTTGGTTTTCATCGTTCGGCCCCTTTTTCATGTACTTTGCCCGCGAGAACTGCCACGAGTTTCAGGCCACAGCAGGCATCGTTGCCGCGGTGGCCTTCTCTCACGCCTGCACTGAAGATACAGCCATCAAAACCGCTGTCAAGACAAAATTGTCTAGGCATCAAGGCATCGAGGGAAGGCAACGGAGCCGCGACTCCCATCACACGCCCCCGTATAGTCGCGCCGGTCGATGGACCATAGGACGTTGAGTATCTTCGTTAGCACGGCCCGGGTCTTCGTGTCAGGCGTCAACCCTGGGTTATGGACACGGCCCCCAGTTGACGAGGAGGGCGAGGAGGTCGGTCGCGCCGACGGTGCCGTTGCCGTCGAAGTCGGCGGGGCAGCCTTTGCACGGGCCCCAACTGACCAGCAACGAGAGCAGATCGGATGCACCGACGGAGCCGGTGCCGTCGAGGTCCCACGGGCACGATGATTTGCAGCCTTCCTGAATCAGCACGCGCCAGCCGGTGCACAGTCCCAGCATCAAGTCCAGGCAACCGTCGTTGTTCACGTCGATGAAGGCGAAATCGTGAGCGTCGAGATGGAAGTTCTGATCGTCGTTGGTCGGCCAGGGATCGTCAAAGGCGCCTGCGCCATCATTGCGCAGCAGCGCGAACTCGTTGCCTTGGCCGCAGTTTTGGATATCTACGTCGATCGGGGCCACGCCGACGTCCAGATCGCCGTCGTTATCGATATCCGCGATCTTGGTGTTGCCTCCGAAGCCGTTGGTGCGTGGCGACGGATCGGGCATGGTCACGTCGAACGTGATGTTGGAATCCGGGGTGATGGAGGTTGCCAGCAGAATCCGATCCTGGTTGTCGCCTTCGTGGAAGAGGTCGAGCATGCCGTCGCCGTTCAGGTCGGCGATGTCGAACATGTAGGGCTCAAAATTGGGGAACTCCTGCGCCTCAAGCGTGTGGAAGACGCCGTTCCCGTCGTTGTAGAGGATGCCCAACCAGCGAGCGTCAAACGGCGGCGCGGCGTAGAGGGTTGAGATTTTGACAATGTCGTTGTCGCCGTCGTTGTCCATGTCTCTGATCTGGGCCGCGGTTCCGAACGCGACGGCGGCGTACTGCCCGAGCCTCGCGACGCTTTCGTCGGTGAAGTTGCCCTTGCCGTCGTTCATCAGCAGTACGTCGGTCGTGCCGACGCCGAACTGGTTGTTGTAGTTGGAGAAGAAGATGTCGGGAGCGTTGTCGCCGTTCACATCGGCGCCGAACACCGCACAGAACTTCGGACCGGCCATATTGGCGACTTCGATGACCGGGAAGCGATCGGTCGACTCGTCGGCTAGGCCCAACCAGTTGCCTTTCCCGTCTTCGCCGAGGTTGCGGTAAAACTTCGGCTGCTGAATGAATGTATTAGCGATGACAACATCGGGCCAACCGTCGTTGGTGAAGTCGCCGATGAGAACGTCGCGGGCGTCGGTGAGGTCGGTGATGAATCCGGGCGCGAGTTCAGCCGTGCGATCCACCAGGTCGCCCCCCTCGTTCATGAGCAAAATGTCCTGCCGCGCGCCGGGTGACGAGAACGGCTGCTTGCGGACGATGACGACATCATCCCAGCCGTCCATGTTCAGGTCGCCGACGGCGATGTCCTTTTCCTGATCGTCGCTGAGCGGATCGCCCGCCGGATTGTCCACGAACGGATCAAGCAGGAGACGAAAAGCCGTGTCATCCGCAAAGCTCACCCACTGTGCGGTGAGGACGTCGGTCACGGTGGCTGCGAAAACGAGGCCCGCGATCGCAAGAACGCATCGTTGGCTGTTGATCTGGGGATTCATTGTGCGTATCTCCGGGCTGAGAGGGAAGAATCGTTGGACGAATGGCACACCACCCCACGGATTGCCGAGTACAAATAATGTAGCAGCCGACTGGCGTGGAGCAAGCGGAAATCCTGTTCTTGCCCAGATTTACACCGTTCTCGGAAGTACGGACCGGCCGGCGAGAACGACCGTTCAGACGGGCCCGGCGGCGGAGACGGCCGGGGAATCCGCGGGCAGTGATGTTGAATCATCCGTCTGCAACTGCAGAAACACCATCTGCCGATAGCGGTCGCTGTGTTCAAGGAGCTGCTCGTGCGTGCCTTGATCGACGATCCTTCCGTCTGCAAGCAGCACGATTCGATCAGCGTGGGTGATCGTCGAGAGGCGGTGGGCGATGACGAACGTCGTTCGGCCGGACATCAGCGTGCTCAGGCTGGCCTGTATGTATCGCTCGCTCTCGGTATCGAGATTGCTGGTTGCCTCATCGAGGATGAGAATGCGGGGGTCGGCCAACATGGCGCGCGCGATGGCGAGTCGTTGGCGCTGGCCGCCGCTGAGTCGCACGCCGCGCTCGCCGACGATCGTCTCGTATCCGTCGTCGAGCTGCTCGATGAACTCGTGGGCATGGGCGAGCTGCGCGACGTTTGTGATTTCATCAGTCGTCGCACCGCGGCGAGCGTAGCCGATGTTCTGCGCCACCGTCCCGTCGAACAGGAAGATGTCCTGTTCGACAATCCCCAATAGTCGGCGATAGGGATCAACGTCGATGTCGCGCAGGTCGATTCCATCAAGTTCGATCACCCCCTCGGTCGGGTCGTAGAACCGGGCGACGAGGTTGCACAGGGTCGTCTTGCCGGCGCCGCTTCGGCCGATGAGGGCGACCATCTCGCCGGGCATCACATCGAGATCGATGTCCTGAAGCACACGTTGCGATGAGCCCGGATAGGTGAAGTTGACATTGCGGAGCGTGATGCGGCCGGCGACCTGCGACGGGCGGAGGGCAATGGCTCCGGGCCGAGCGGGCATCTCGGTGGGTTCGGCGAGCAAGTCGAGTACGCGGTCGAGTCCGGCCAAGCCGTTCTGGAACTGGGTGGCGCTGCTGGCCAGCGTGGCCACCGGTCCCAGGAGCATGATGAGATACGCCAGGAACATCACCAGATCGCCGGTGGAGATCGCCCCGGCCAAGACGCGATTCCCGCCGTACCACAACAGGGCCGCCGACGCTGCGGGAATCAGGATCGCCCAGGTGATCTCGACACTTCGGGCCCATTGCCAGGTGTACAGCTCCTGTCGGGCCATGAAGTGGTTGTTGCGGGTGAAGCGCGCCGTTTCGCTGCGCTGTCGGCCGAAGGCGCGCACCACGCGCATGCCGCCGAACGCTTCCGTGGCGTGGGTGTCGATGTGTTGTCGAGAGGCGCGGGCGTCGCGGTACAGCGGGCGAATGCGGCCGATCCAGGTTCGATGCGTCAGATAGACAGTGGGGAGCAGGACGATCGATCCCAGCAGCAGCCGCCAATCAACGAGGGCGAGGATGATGAGGCTGCCCGTGAGTTGAATCAGCGCCCGCCAGGGGTTGTACAGCATGCTGAAGATCAGGTCGGCCACAGCGCCGGCATCTTCGCGCAGGAGGCTGACCACCCCGCCCGATTTCAGTTGATACACGCGGTGCAGGGGTAGTCGCACAGCGTGCGCAAAGACACGTCGGCGAATCCCGGCCTGTACGCGCTTGGTGGTCTTGGTCGTCTGCCATCGACCCCACATGCCGAAGCTGATCGCCAGCACCGCGATCACAATGATCATGATCGCGACGGTCGCCAGCAACTTGGGGCGATCCGTCGGCAGGCGCATCGTGTCGGAAAGAACCGCCGGGAGCGGCTTCGCGGCCAGGACGTAGTCCACGACGATCTTCGTTGCGGCTGGTGGCGCGAGGTTCAGCAGCGTGGCAATCGTTAGCGTGCCCAGGGCTGCGGCGATCCGCGTGCGATGGCCTTTCAGCAGGGCGAAAAACTGTTTGAGCAGTTGCACAGAGGACCGCTGCCCGGTCAACGCGGTTCGCTGCCTGCTCCAGGTCGTTGCGCCCCCAGTGAGCGAATCGGTCGATTGATCCGTCTTGAGATCACGCCGGTACTGCTTGTATCGGCGTCGGCTGGATCGGAGGCGAGGGGGCATGAACGGATCATAGGCCCGCCGGTTCCGGCCGCAGATCGGGCTTCCTCAGTGGGGCGAGGCCGCGACGGGCCGGTGGAACGACGATGAGATTCGTTCGGATGAGGTTATTCATAGAGCAGATTGCATTCGACCGTACGATTCGAGGCGCCACCGACAGCGACCGAAGGGCGTCGTCGGCGCCTGACGTCAAGCGGCGATCGACACGCACGACTTGTCCGGCGCTGGCGGGCTCCCTGTGCGTGGCGGCCTCAAGTCTTTCACTGAAGTGAAACTTGCTGTATTGGGGCGCCATTGGCGGTTTCTTGAAAGTTCTTGGAGGCTCAGGCGTCATAACGAACAGAGGATTAGGACGGTCCGCTCGGAATCGGCCCCGCGTGACGGCGCAATTTTTGATCTATCCGTGGGGTTTGGGGTTGATTCCGCGTCCTTGTTCGTGGACACTGCTTGTCGGCACGCTACTTGCATCCACAGACAATAGGAGACGGATGATGCGTAGGCTTGTTGTTGTTGGTTTGGTTCTTCTGGCCGCGGAAGTGTTGGGCGGGACGATGGCCTTTGCACAAATCGCGCCATTGCCGCATCGAGCGGTCGAGGTTGACATCGACTCCGGGCTGGTCCTGAACACGGCGATCGCGCGCGGAGTCGTCTATTCGACGACAATTCAGGTCCCGGATGCGACGTGGTTACGGCTGACATTCGACGAGGCGACATTGGCTCGCACTCCGGCGGGCGGCCATTCTACGTTGCTGCGCATCACGTCCTTGGCGGACGGCGCGATGCAGCATCACACGTCGCAGACGCTCGAGCAATGGAGCCATACGTCGGCGTACTTCAACGGCGACGCAGTTCGGTTGGACCTGATCGCAGACCCCGCCGCTGGGGCAAGCCGAGTGCGAATTACGGTAGTGCTGGTCGGCATCCCCGGCGGGGACCCGCTGTCCACGATCTGTGGGCCGACCGACGACCGTCTGCCCTCAGACGATCCCCGTGCGGGTCGCGCCTTGCCCATCGGTTGCACCGCCTGGATCTTCGACGACGCGAACAACTGCCTGCTCACGGCCGGCCACTGTTCGACCACGAGCCTGCAGGTCATCGAGTTCAACGTTCCTTTCTCCGATGGTGGGGGCAACATCCAGCATCCCGGTCCGGAGGACCAATACACCGTGGACGTGTCGTCGAAGCAATCGGTTGCCGGCGGCATAGGTAACGACTGGGG
>JAZFYE010000433.1:0-2881 GCA_036475395.1 Phycisphaerales bacterium | reverse complement strand
CGTAGTCCTCTGATCCCTCATAATCGGGCACGGCCGCCAGACCAACGGCGAGGGTGACCCATCGGGCTTTTTCTCTTGGTTCTTCGTCGATCGCGCCTTCAATATCCGGAGGCACTCCTTCTGCATACGTCACCATAGTGTGCATCATGAAGACAACCGCGAAAGTGAGTGCCAACCCCAACTTAGTCATACTGTCCTCCCTTGCGCGTTTTACAGGACCGGATCGGCCCAGGCGCCGCCAATCGAAAATGCCTGGCTTGGTAGTGTTTCGACCTTGACACTCAGCGACTGTTTCTATTTGTCCAAGAGGCCGAACGCAACGTCATGCCTCACCTTGCCGTTCATCATGGTGGTCAACACCTTGCTTTCCACGATCTCCTCCGGCGTCGCTTCGAGGATGTTGCGGTCGACCACGATCAAATCGGCGCGCTTGCCCACTTCGATCGAGCCGATAATGTCCTCCATGCCGAGTAGGCGGGCACCGTTGAGCGTGTACGCCTGGATTGCCTGTTCGATGGAAAGCGCTTCGTCGGCCGGCGGCAACACTTCGCTCTTACCTGGCTCCCGCCGCGAGATGATCACGGCGATCGACAGGAACGGGTTCTCCTCGCCTGCCGGAAAGTCACTGCCGATCGTGACGATCCCGCCGCTGTCCCAAAGACTCCTCGTGCGGAAACCCCGCTCTATGATGCGCTCCTCGCCAAAACGCGAATAGCCCAGCTCGGAGGGGACCGCGTATTGGGCGTGAAAGTCCGCCATCACGTTGAGCTCGGCGAACCGAGGGAGGTCGTCAGGGTGAATTAGGTTGGTGTGCCCGGTCGACAGGCGCACATCCGTGTAGCCGGCCGCTCGAACCCGCTCGAACGCGTCCAGCGCCTGGCGCACGGTCGCGTCGCCGATGGCGTGCATGTGAATGTGGCTTGCACCCCGCTCCAGCGATTCGATCATGAATTCCACGAGCTGATCGGTGTCGGGGAAAGAGATCAGGCCTGGCTTGCTAGGGTCGTATGCATCATATGACTCGGCATCCGAGAACGGTTCCAACATACCTATCGTGTAGCCACCGGTGTCACCGTCACCGTGTATCTTCATCGCATCGACGCGGAACAGCTCGGAGTTGTACCGCGGCACGAACTTGTCGAGGTTCGCCAATCCATGCTCGATGTGAATCGGGCGTTGGGCCTGGAGCGCCACGGAGCTGATGCGGACAGGAAGCTTCCCGGCCTTCTCGAGCTGTTCGATCATTGGGAAGACGCCGTCCTCGGTTCCCTGGATGTAGCCCGCCTGCAGCGTCGCCGTCAGGCCGTTGGCGGACGAACCGGCGAGGACCCCTTCGGCATTGGCAGCAAAATATTCCGGCTTGAAGAGCCCGAGCTTGCCAACGATATAGAACACGGCCGCCGAGCTCCCGATGTAACCGGTCGGGGTACCATCCGCCTCCCGCTCATAGTGGTCGATCGGATCCGGCTCACCCTTGACGACGCCGATCCCCTCGAGGGCCCTCGTGTTCGCCCAGCCGCCGTGTCCGGTTCCTGAGACCATCACGAACGGCTGGTCGGCGACGATCCTGTCGATATCGTGACGCGTGATGTCGACCAAGCCCTCGAACGAACCGCCGAAGGAAAAAAACGGTCCATCCGGATGGGCCGCGAGCCACTCCGCGACCGCCTGGAGCATCTTCGCTTTGTCTCCCACGCCGTCGGGCGGCGTGGCCATCATCAGCCCCGCCGCGGTCGCCATGACGACGATCCCATGGTGGTGGGTGTCGATGAACCCCGGCAGCATCGTCTTGCTCTCGAGGTCGGTGACCTTCGTGTTATCACCGATGAACTTCTCGGTACCTTGATCGTCACCCACGTAAACGATATCGGTTCCCTTCACCGCTACGGCTTCGGCTCGGGGCTGATTCTCGTTGACGGTGTAGACCTGGCCGTTGGTGAACACATAGTCGGCCGCCACCGAAGCAGCGCCTCCGGTATTACCCGCATCGCAGCTAGCCAACATTAGCGCTGCGGCGGCTGCAAACATGAGTACTGCTAGCTTGTTCATGCTGAATACTCCTTTTCGTAGACTGACCCGAGCCACCGAGACACTATGGCCGGTAGGATGGTGTCGGGTCATTCAGTAAGTTCGAGTCTGCTTATCTGTTTGATTCCAACCTGCCTTTTTCTGTAGTTGAAATCTCGGTTTCAAAGGCTCCGGGACTAAAACGTAGTTGAGGCGATGATCGCGCCAAAGGCTTGACCGGCCGAACCCTTGTCGTCCACGACTGGGCTGTCTGCCGCATCTCCAAGAAGCCGCTTGTAGCCGAGCGAGTATGCGATGTTCCAGCCTTTGGAAACTTTTGTGAGAAAGACCACACTCACCTCGACATCCTTGAAGTCAGCCTAGGCATCGAATGTTCTAAGACCACTGCGCGCCGCATTTTCGGCATCGATGCCAAAAAAGGTCTCCATGTAGTCGTCGTCGGCGTAGGTGAGTGAGAAGTTGAACGTCAGCAGTCGATGGTTCTTCAGAGACTGCTTGTAACTCTCGCGGAATGTAATGAGGCTGCCGTCGTGTTCGTCATCGACATCGGTCAGAAACTCGAGGTACGTCTCCCATTTACCGGCATCGAAGGTCACAAACCCGCCTCCATCGATAGTATTGTCGATGGTGCGTAGCGCATCTACCCGATCGTTGTCGACATCGTCGCGACCTGAGTTGTAGTTGATGATCGGTCCAGCGTGCCATTTCGCGACGCCGCTCAAAACATTCACGCGCAACCGTGTGCCGCTAAACTCGACGTACCGTCTACTTCGCCAATCCACTCTGACAATGGGCACAGGTACAGCCTCATAGTCCTCTGATCCCTCGTAATCGGGCACGGCCGCCAGACCAA
>JAZFYE010000432.1:0-3086 GCA_036475395.1 Phycisphaerales bacterium | reverse complement strand
CATCCGACCTGCTCTCACTGCTGGTCAGTTGGGGCCCATGCAAAGGCTGCCCCGCCGACTTCGACGGCAACGGCACCGTCGGCGCATCCGATCTCCTCGCCCTGCTCGTCAACTGGGGGCCGTGTCCATGAAGATGGCATCAAGGCATCGAGGCATCGAGGCATCAAGGCATCAAGGAGAGAGAGAAGGCTTGAGGATCGCGGCTTGAGGATCAAGTTGGCTGGAGTGGGCGTCTGACGATCAAGAGTCGGAACCGTCATCCGGTCGCGCCGCCCGCGCAAGCTCCGCCTCGGCGGCAATATGACCAAAGGCCGGCCACATGGGCCCTTCCACGATCTGCCTGAACAACGCTTGGGCTTGGTCAGTCTCGTTCTTCACAAGATGCCAGGCTGCGATCCCGTACCCCAACGTCGCCACGTCGATCGACTCCGCCTCCGCGGATCCGAGCAGCTCACTCGCCGTCGCCTCGCCCTTATAGAGAAGCAAGAGCTTGTGGTAGGCGAAGTTCTCGATGATGTCCATCTCGCCGTGAATCGGTTCGAGCACCGCCTGCGCGCCGTCCGCGTCGCCGAGGCGTCGTAGCGACAAGTACAGCCAGTATGCTGAAGCGCACACCATGTCGTCATTCTTGGAGAAGGCAAGGCATTTGCGATACACGTCCGCCGACTGCTCGAAGTCACCGTTGAGGTAGTAGGCCAAACCGAGGTGATAGTAGATGTTGGTGTGCGTCGTGCTGCGCGGGATATTCTTTTCGTTGGGCATTCCGTCCGGCTCAATCTCGTCGGGAACACCCTCGATCAGTTCGGCCGCTCGACTCAGGTCACGAATCGCTAGATCGAACTGCCGCATCGTAATGAAGCGGTGTCCGCGATGGCGCAAGAGGCGATAGCTGTCGGGGAAGCGATCGCCAGCAAGCCCGTCAGAAAACGTGATGATCGCATCGCGGTACTTGCCCAAATAGGCTAATCGCCGGCCAACCCAAATCGTGTTCTCTTCGCTGGGATCGATGTTGAACTTGACCCTCGTCTCGTCATAGGTCGCTTGGCGTTTGCGATGCTCATCAGGATCAAGTTCGGGCGCAAAGAGATCGTCGCCCAGAAGCGACTTCCCAAAAGGCATGTGCGCGGAAAGCTCAGCCGTCTTTTGGGAAAGGTCGGTCTTAGCCGGAGCAGGTGGTTCGGCTTCTTTACAACCGATCAGCGCAAACGCCCAGAGCACGAACACAAACACGACGGGCAAGACTGGGCGAGAGTTCATCGTCCCTCCTCACTGAGTTTGATTGATGGAAGCCTGACTGATCAGCTCTAAGCTTACGGTCGATCGATCATTGGTCAATACGGCGCGGCAGGTCAGAGTAGCGCATCGGAATGCTGGCGGCGGAGCCAGTGAACGACGGCCTTGACGAGATAGTCGGTTTCGAGGTTCACGCGCTGTCCTGGCTCGGCACGACCGAGGGTGGTCAGGTCGAGCGTTGTTGGAATCAGCGCGACCTCGAAGAACGACTCGCCTACCTCGGCGACCGTCAGCGACACGCCGTCCACCGCGATCGAACCCCGGGGGATGATGTATTGCATCAACTCCGGCGGCGGCTCGATGCGCAGACGTCGATCAGAGCCGGCCGGTTCAACCGCGCCTACAACGCCTACACCGTCGATATGACCCTGGACCACGTGCCCCCCGAGCAGCGTCGTCGGGGTGACGGCCGGCTCGAGATTGACCGGGTCGCCGACGGCAAGCTCGCCCAGCGTCGTCAAGCCCAGCGTCTGATGGATGACATCGAAGCGCAGCAGATCATCGCTTCGAGCGGGTTCTCGGTGATCGGTTGGGGCGGTGATCGTCAGGCAGCACCCGTTGACCGCGATTGACTCGCCGGCGGCCGGCTGATGCGGCCAGCCACGGCTGTCAATGCCCAGGCGCCGCCCGAAGTCGGTGGTCTGAATATCACCCACCACCGCAAGCTGTTGGACAATCCCGGTGAACATCGCATCAGCCTAGGCGGTTGGGACGTACCGCTCCCTGCCAGGACAGTGTCTTGACGCGGCCCGAGGCCTGCTGGATACTGGCTGGTCTGTGCCGCCGGTGGGTCAAACGGCGACTTCGGTAGCTAAAAAGCCAGGGAGACTGTGAAGGATGAACAGCCACATACACGGCCTGAGGCGGTCTGGAGCGGGTGGGAAGGCGGGCCGCAGCCGGCGTGGAAACTGGAGGAAGGGCTTGCTCGCCATCGCCCTGTGCGGCGGCGTGGTATTGGCCGGGGGCTGCAACGGGCCGCAGAACGGTGCGCCGGCCGGCGAACGAACCGTCGCCGCCACCACACTCGGCGGGTCGTCTCCTCAACGCGTCGCGGACGACTACTACCTCATCGGACCGCTGGCAGCGCGTGATCTGGGCTACCGCATCGACTGGCAGCAGCACACGTTGATCAGTGCGAACTCCGGGATCAAGACCATCACGGTCCAGGGTGATTCCGTCTTCGTGATGGACGGCCGAAACTTCCTGTCTCGGCTGCGAAGAGAGGACGGCGAACAACTGTGGCGCGTCCCCGTCGCCGACGCCTTGGACGAGATCCACGGGATCACGTTCATGCCTCGTATGGAGCGGGTGTTCATCACGTCCGGCGGTGTAGTGCTCGTGCTCGACTCCGACACCGGCTCGCAAATCGCCAAGCAGCGCCTCAGCCAAATCGCCAATACTGAGCCGATCGTCTTTGGGCAATTCTTCCTGTATGGCGCCCGCAATGGTCAGATCTGTTGGCATTCGTATCAGATCGGCCACCAATGGCGGGGATATCAGGTCTCGCAGTCAATTCAGCTCGCTCCGCTACTGGTGGACGGGGCGGTGATCGTGGTGGGATCGGACGGGCGAATCATGGTTCTCGACGTCGGCTCCGCCTCGCAGATTTGGTCCAAGAAACTGCTGGACGTAGTCACCGCCCCCCCCGCCGCCGGGTCGCGACAGGTCTACGTGGCCGGCCAGGACCAGCACCTTTGGGCGTTCGACCTCAACACCGGGCGCAACACCTGGCGGTACCTCACCGAAGATCCGCTGACCGAAGGGCCGGTTCTCCTGGGTGATCAGGTGTATCA
>JAZFYE010000431.1:0-4436 GCA_036475395.1 Phycisphaerales bacterium | reverse complement strand
CAGTTGGCCACGGAGTGGCCCGAATGTGTGCCGTAGCGCAGATGCCCGATGAGAACCTCGCCCAAAAAGGTGCAGCGTCGTTTCAACTCCAGGTCGCCCAGCGTTTGAAGCCGGGTGCCGCTCAGCCGGTTGACGTCGCCCATGATGGTGTCGAAGATCCGCTCGATGGCGTTGTGCTTGTCCGATCGGATGCGCTTGATGTATTCGGCCCCGGCAGGCATATCGAACTTGACCACGGCGACGCCGGCCCCGTCCTGGCCTCGATTGTGTTGCTTTTCCATCAGCAGGTACAGCTTGCGCAGACCCCAGGCGGGGTCTCCGTACCGCTGGCGGTAATAGGACAGCGGTTGGCGCAGCCGCACCAACGCCAGGCCGCATTCATGACGGATTGTCTCGCTCATCCCAGCGCCAAGGGTATGCCCACCGGTCGGCCACTGCAACGGGCGGATTCTCTCGTCCCGTCGGCGCCCGAAAGGGGACTTCGCCGACGCTACGCCTGACGCGTCTCCAGGAAGTTCAACTGCCGACCGGGCCGCTCAGGATGATCCGCCGATCCCGCCTGACCCTTCACATGCAGCATCGGCGTGGCCGCATATTGATTGGAAATCGTCAGACGACCCAGCAGATGCGGCGCTTGCTTGGCGTAGAGTTGCTGGAGGAGCTGAGGATCGTTGCAGTGACGCGACAGATGCAGCAGGACGATGTGCTGCAACGATCCG
This sequence comes from Phycisphaerales bacterium, assembly GCA_036475395.1. Classification (GTDB taxonomy): domain Bacteria; phylum Planctomycetota; class Phycisphaerae; order Phycisphaerales; family SM1A02; genus JADFNO01. Next base: position 3,717 of record JAZFYE010000431.1, on the reverse strand, counting down.
CTTTTTGCCATCGTCAGAACCGCTTCGAGTGATTGTTCGTTCGATAAATGACCCAAACCGCCCATGATGCGCTGCTTCAGGAAATCAGGGCGATCGCTCGCCTGCTGCATCGCGTGGTCGTAATTCGACTCGATGGCCAAGGCATCGAGATCGATGAAGGATTCCAGCAGCGACGAGAGCACCCGCCCGAGATCGGTGGCATAACCCAGTCGAACTGCGCCGTGATCGATCAGCAACCCCATCGTGGCCAGATCATCGTGAGGCAACCCAATCGCCTCAATCGGCGTGCGTTTGCCCAACTGAAATCGCTCGTCGAAGGGCTCCAGGCAGCGGGCCGGTATCCCGGCTGCAACAGCCTTGGCAACGTGCCGCCGACTGACTCGCCAGATGAAGTCTCCGCACCGCTTGGACTTGGCCCAGCCGCGATGAAGATGATCATGATCCGCGTGGGTCACGACAATGTCGCTGATCTGCTTAAGCCGGTAGCCCAGCCGTCCCAGCCGATTGGCCGTCTCTTGCGGTGACAGGCCAGCGTCGATGAGAATGGTCCTTGGTTCGGCCCGGTCGTGAAGGACGACGAGTGTGCAGTTCCCGCCCGATCCGCTGCCAAGCACGCTCAATGACAGTGACATCCGTGGCTCCTGGGTGGACTTCGTGGCCAGACCACACGTCCTGGACCGCGCTAGGTGGTTCCCAATACCGCCTTTCCGTGGGCGGGACAGTAGCCACGTTCCGACGATTCGATAAACGCGATGTAGTCGGCGATGATAGGTCGCTCGCTGCGCTTCTTGAGTTCAATCAGCGCATCCCGAGGCGACCGGCCCCGCCGATACATCGTTTTGTACGCCCAGCGCACGTCCTCAATTTGATCGCGGGGCATGCCGATGCGACGAAGCCCGATCATGTTGACGGCGCCGCAGATGTTGACGCCGGTGAGCATGAAGAACGGCGGAACGTCGGCCTTCGTCCCCATCCCGCCGGAGAGCATCGCGCTGCGACCAAGTCGGCAGAATTGGTGCACCACGGTGCCGCCGCCCACAACGACCCGATCCTCCACGGTCACGTGACCGCCTAACATCGCTCCATTGGCGAAAGTGCAGTCGCTGCCGATTTGGCAATCGTGGCCGGCGTGACTTGCGCCCATGAACACGTTCCGGTCGCCGATATGCGCCGGCCCGGCGTCGGTGAACGCGCGATGGATCGTCACGTGTTCTCGCAAGATATTATCGTCGCCGATCACCAGACCCTTGCCCGGGGTTTGGGGGTCGAACTGCGCATGCTGAGGCGCGAATCCCAAGCAGGTGAACGGATAGATCGTGTTGTTCGCCCCGAGGGTCAGCGGCCCCTGAAGATAGACGTTGCCGATGAGCCGCGTACCGGGGCCGACGGTGATTGGTCCCGCGAGCACGCAATGGGGGCCGAGCTGAACGTCGTCGGCTAGATTGATCTCGCCTTCCAGAATCGCGGTGGAATGAATGTTCGGCATCGGCGCTATGATCCTTCATGCCGGCGGCGTTGTCATCCGACAAGCGCCGTGGGCCGGAGCCCCGGAGCCCCGGAGATTATTCGCAGTCGATGGTGAAGGTCCATGACCACGGTTGAATCGCAACATATGACTGGAATCGACCTCAGGGTCCGGGACCTCGGTCGGATGCCGTATGCCAAGGCGTTCGCGCTCCAAAAGAGGCTGCAGCAGGAGGTGATCGAGGCTCGGGCCCGGGGCGCGTCGTTGGGGCACGTGGTGCTGGTCGAGCACCATCCGCCGGTCATCACCATCAGCCGGCGCAAGAAAGCTCGCAGGCATCTGGTGGCCACGGATGAGCAGTTGGCCGGTGCCGGGATCGAGATTGTCCAGACCGACCGCGGCGGCGACATCACCTACCACGGCCCGGGCCAGCTCGTCGTCTACCCCATCCTTGATTTGAACGTGCTGCGACTGCGCATCCACGGCTACATGCGCTTCCTGGAGCAGATCGTCATCGACACCTTGGCTGAGTTCGGGATCCAGGGGCAGCGCGACAAATGTGCCACAGGCGTGTGGGTGGGTGGGGGAACGACCGAAGAGTCCCACGGATTGGAATCCGTGGGACTCTTCAAGCCAAAAAAGATCTGCGCCATGGGTGTGCGCGTCTCACGTTGGGTGTCCATGCACGGGTTGGCTCTGAACGTCACGACCAACCTCGATCATTTTGATCTCATTGTCCCCTGCGGTCTCGTCGGACGAACCGTCACCACTATGCAGCGCGAGCTCGGTGACGCGTGCCCGTCGATGGATGAGGTAAAGCGAGCAATCCTCGCCCAGTTCCGCAAAGCGATCAACTGTGTAACGACATAGCCCCCGGATTGCCGGTGGTTCTTGATGGCCGTGAGATCGTCCTGACGCCGGCCCATCGCGGCTGGATCGGTATCGATGGATTTGACGGCTTTTCGATCCGTCAGCAGTTGTTCCTTGCCCATCGCGTCCAGCCACAACCCACCGCAGCGCTGGCACTGATCGACGGTGATGTCGTCGACCGCGATCGACTTCATGCGCGTGTGGCACTTGGGGCACTCGATCGGCGGCGCCGGCGGGTCAGCCTGCGATCGGACGTCGATGGCGGCTGGGTGGTCCTCGTTACACGGCATGAAGTGAGTATCGGATCTTGGGCCTGCTCGGTCGCAGCCCTCATTCGGTCTCGACCGACAGCTCGTCCAGGACCGAGTCGGTAATGTCGAGTGCGTCGGGGTAGACCAGTGCCAGCCGCTGTCGGGTGGCGAGATAGGCCTGCGGTGGATTGACCGCGCCGAATTCCTGAGCGGTTGGAATGAAGCGGTAGACGATGTCAATGCCCTGTCGCTCAGCGACGACCTCGACCGCTGCCACCATGTCGCGGTAGGCTCGTTCGACCTGATCTGCGGTGAGCTGGCCCATGCGGGCATTTGCCTGTGTTCGCCACTGCTCGTATTCCGCCAACATCGCCTGATACGTCTGCTGCACCTCCATCGCCCTCGGATCGTCCGGCGTGACATCAGCGTTTTGCTGCTGATAGGCGCCGATCCGCCGCTGGAATTCCTGGTCGTTCGTCCGCAGCTCGTCCTGCAGCTCTTGGCGTTCCTCGACGAACTGGTCGGCTCTGAGCAGCGGCTCCATCGCCTTGCCCGGGGCCATAAAGGCCACGCTGTATGCTCGCCCATGCGCGTTATCCGCCCAGGCTAGGCGTCCCGCTGTGTTCCGCAGCACAAGCGGTTCGTCCTCGTCCGTCAGGGTGAGCGTCGCCGCCGGCCCAAGCTCATCCTCGACGGACGTAGCCCCGGCGATCGCCCCAGGCGATCCCAGCCCCAACATCGTGGAAAGGTTCAGGGCCAGCAGCAGGGCCAGCGCTCCGTAGATTGCGATTCGTTCCTTTGAGTTCATGGCGATCTCTTTGTTCGGGTTTCATGCGCGATCCAGACGGCCCTGCGCGTGAGCGACCGCCGGTATTCATACGTGGCCATCAGCCTACCACCTAAGACAGGTCACCTCCGTCATCATTCCCCCTGTTCCAACACGGCCAGGAACGCCTCCTGGGGGATGCTCACCGAGCCGACCGTCTTCATACGCTTCTTGCCCTTTTTTTGTTTCTCAAGAAGCTTTCGTTTTCGCGTGACATCCCCGCCGTAACACTTGGCGGTGACATTCTTTCGGACCGGCTTGATCGTCTCGCGCGCGATGATCTTCCCGCCGATCGACGCCTGCAA
>JAZFYE010000430.1:0-5054 GCA_036475395.1 Phycisphaerales bacterium | reverse complement strand
TGGACCGGTTACGCGACAGCGCGGATAAGGCCGGCTGCCCCTGCCTGGTTCTCATCGAGGATCAGCCGTTGCCGTTCGCCGCCAACGACATGCCCAACCGCGACGCCGCCACAGATCGAGTGCAACGTCTAGCGGCGGCGGCGAGCCGCTTGGGGTGTAACGCCCTGGCCGTGCGATGCGAGGCGCTGGACACGGATGAGGCGCTCGACCAGACGGCCACCCGGTTGAAAGCCGTGATGCCGACCATGGAACGATCCGAGTTGAACCTGCTCATTGCCCCGCACGACGGACTCACCGCATCACCGCAGCGCCTCACTGCTCTGTTGAAGCGGATCGGCGGATTTCGAGTGGGCTCCCTCCCGGACTTCGCCCATGCCGCGGCCTCTGGTGATCTCGTCCAGGCGCTGCGCATGTTGGCGCCGTATGCCGGTGCGGTGCACGCCACCGTCGAGGCGTTCAATCGGCAGGGCGAGCATAAGAGCTATGATCTGGCTGAAGGCGTGGCGGCGATTCGGAGTGTGGGGTTCGTCAACACGCTTGCGATCGACTACGTCGGCAGCGGCGATCCCGTGGCCAACATCGAAAAGGCCCGAAAGATTCTGACCGACGCCATTGAAGCCAAGCCGTGATGTCGCCAGGCATGCCGAGTCGTTCCGATCACAACTCGCCGAGGGTGATCATCACGATCGACGGTCCGGCCGGTACGGGAAAATCCACCGTAGCGCATCAACTCGCCAAACGCCTGGGACTGGAGTTTCTGGACACCGGCGCCATGTATCGAGCGGCGGCGTTGGTCGCCTTGGAGGCCGTGATCGATCCGACGGATGGGTTGACGCTGGCCTCGGCGGTCGAGCGCATCAACATGCATTTCGAGTGGGCAGCCGACCCGCCTCGACTGCTGCTTGGTGATCGGGACGTCAGCCGGCGGATCCGCGACCTGGATGTGAGTGAGGTTGTTTCCATGGTTGCCGGTCAGCGTGAGCTTCGGCACATGCTGGTGGCGCGGCAACGGCGGATCGCTGAAGCACACCCCCGGCTTGTGAGCGAAGGTCGTGACCAGGGGTCAGTGGTTTTTCCCGAGGCAGACTTGCGGTTCTACCTGGATGCAGACATTGCCATCCGCGCCCAGCGGCGTGCTCGACAACTCGTGGAGGCCGGCCTGCAGGTGAGCCGGGATCGAATCGAGCGCGATATCCTTCAGCGAGATCGGATGGACGAATCGCGCGCCGACGGGCCGCTGGTCCGGCCCCAAGGGGCGATTGTGGTTGATACGGGTCACCGCAGTGTCGATCAGGTGGTGACCGAACTCGCCAGGATCGCGCACCGGGAACTTCCGGACTTCGGGCTGGACCCGTGAAGGTTCTCCAATGTCGCCGTCGAGCTCCGAACTTCTCACCCTTCACCGTGCTCGTAGTCTGGACACTGGTGCGGCACCTGATCTTTGTGTTGCTTCGTCTGATGTACCGGCTCCGGTATGCCGGTCAAACGAATATCCCGTCACAGGGGCCGGTGATCTATATCGCCAATCACCAATCGAACTTCGATCCGCCGGCGATCGGTTGTCTGATATGGGATCGACCGTTTGCCTCGTTGGCGCGGACCGGCCTGTTCAACTTCAAGCCCTTCGGGTGGGCGATCCGGCTGACGGGGGCGATCCCGCTGCGCCGCGGCCGCGGCGACACACCAGCGATTCGGGCCGCGATCGATCAACTGAACGCGGGCGGGTGTGTTTTGTTGTTCCCGGAAGGAACGCGAAGTACCGATGGAACCGTGCGGCGGTTCAAAGCCGGATTCCTGGTCTTGGTCAAGCGGACCAAAGCGCCGGTCGTGCCCCTAGCCGTCGAGGGGGCGTTCGACATCTGGCCGATCGGGCAGCGGTTTCCGGGCCTACGAGGGCGAATCAAAGTTCAGGCGGGTCGCGCGATTCCGGCTGACGAATTGTTGGCCGAGGCGCCGGACAGAACCCTACAACGACTTCGCGGCGAGATCGATGCGATGCGGATGGATCTTCGTCGCCAGCTTCGTGAGGCAACCAACGGTCGGTATCCACCTCCAGGTCCCGGCGACCTCCAATGCGCCCAAACAAGCGAGTAAGATCAAGCCACGGCGACCCACTTCACTGCGCGGGGAAGAGTGACGATGACAATCCGGCCGCCAGTTCCGACGGGAGCAGACCGAGCATATTCACGCTGGCCCAGATCATGAGCAGGATGAAGGCGATCCGCAGAAGCTTCAACGGCAGCTTGTGCGTGAGTCTGGCGCCGATGAGCGCACCAATCATCGCGGTGGGCACGAGACACGCCGCCAGCAGCAGACTCTCCTTGAAGGCAAGGGGCTCCGTCGTCGCACCGCTTTCCAGCAGTTCGCTCAATCCCGCGTTCTTGCGCCAGGCGCCGATCGCAGCCGTAACGCACATCACAGCCGTCACCGTGGCAATGCTCGTTCTCAACGGCAGTCGACAAATACGTTGAAGCATCGGCACCGCGATCGGCCCGCCGCCGATTCCCAGCAACCCAGCCGCGAAACCCATCAGCGATCCCACGAGACCGACGGGAAGCCAGCCGATACGAAGCGATCGGCTATTGTCCCTTCGCCCATCCTCGAAGAGCTTCAACACGTTGATCGCGATGATGTACAAAAGGAATACCCCGAAAAACTTCATGAGCAATTCGCCGTTGAACCGGTCGCTCAGGGCGACACCAATGAGAATCAGCACCAAGCCGAACGGCAGCATGCGAACCACGACGCCCCACTGAACCGCCTTCGCCTGGTGATGACGGAGCAGGGCGGGCACGGCAACGAAGACATTGACGATCATCGCGCAGGCCTGCGCGAGGTGCTGGTCTTTGCCCATCAGCAGCGTGAGCACGGGAATGATGACGAGCGAGCCGCCGATGCCGACGAGCCCCCCGGCCGTTCCCGCGGCAAGTCCGAGAATAAGCAGCGCGATGACTTCGTCCAGGGGCATCTCTGCCATGGCCGCAGTGTAGGGGCAGATTCGTTCGCTGCGCAGCGGGCCGGCGCAAGCCCCGTAACGCGTTGGTGCAAACGACAGGATTTCCCCACATTCATTCGCCAGAGCACCGAGCCCTCGTGACGCGAACGCCGCCGCCCGACCGCGACAGATCTTGATTGGGTGCAGTCCGGCCTGGGGTATACTCGCCACAAAGTAGTACCGCTCGTTCGAACCTCGTCTTCTACAGCCCGGTGAGCGACGAGCCGTGCGGTGAGGGGCATGAATCCCGATGCAATTGAAGAATCAAACCAAGCGATTCTTGGGATCGCTGCACCGATCGCGACGCGTGGCGTTGCCCATGGTCGGGTGTACCGCAGCCTTGACCGGAGCCGCGAGTGGCTGGCTGATGACCGACCCGGCCCTGACCCAGCCGCCGGTGCAGACGGCGCCGGCCTCAATCACCCAGACAGAATCCGATTGGGTCGTGCCGTCGTTCAATGGCCGACCGGTCCGCCCTGCCCGCACCGTGAGAATGTTGGTCACCGCTTACAGCCCGGACGCCCAATCGTGCGGCGCGTTTGCGGACGGGATCACCGCCAGCGGCTACTCAGTCAAAACCAATGGCATGAAACTCGTCGCCGCCGACACCACACTGCTCCCCTTCGGCACGATGCTCTCGATTCCCGGCTATGACGATGGATACATCGTGCCGGTATTGGATCGTGGCGGCGCGATCAAAGGCAATCACCTTGACGCACTATTCCCAACCCACGAAGAGGCGCTGCAATGGGGCGTGCGTCATCTGGATGTCACGATCTGGGAATACGCAGATGGCAGGCCCAACGATTTCAAGTCGATTTATTGAACCACCGCGTTTAGCCGCCGCGGCCACGCGGCGTGTTGGATCGATTACGCGTGATGTCTACCACTTCCTCGATCAAGTCTGGTAGACTCTAATGCGTGATCAGCCGGGTCCATAGTTTCGTGCTGCAGGGGATTGACGCTCGGCCGTGCGAGATCGAAGCGGATCTCAGCCCGGTGGGTCTGCCCAAGACGACGGTGGTGGGGCTGCCCGATGCGGCGGTGAAGGAATCGATCGAGCGGGTGCGCACGGCCTTGCTCAACAGCGGGTTCCGCTACCCCCAAAGTCGAATCACGATCAATCTCGCCCCGGCGGATGTGCGAAAGGAAGGGCCGGTGTACGACCTTCCGATGGCAGTAGCGCTGCTGCTGGCAAGCGGCACGATCGAACCGACCGCAGATGGAACACGGCCGCGATCCGAGGACTATCTCATCGCCGGCGAGCTCGCGTTGGACGGGCGGGTCCGGCGCATCAAGGGAACGATCAGCCTGGCGTTGCTGGCGAAGGAGCGTGGTGTGAAGGGCGTGATCGTGCCGCAGGCCAACGCGGCCGAAGCCGCGGCTGTCGATGGGATCGACGTGCTCGGCGTCGAGTCACTAGGCCAAGTCGTCGGCATATTCAACGGCCAGTGCGCGGCAGTACCGCATCCCACCATCGATATAGAATCAATGATCGCTGAGACGATCGTGGAAGTCGACTTTGCGGATGTTCGGGGTCAGGAGGCGGCCAAACGTGCGGTGACCATTGCCGCGGCGGGCGGGCATAACGTCCTGATGATCGGTCCGGCCGGAACCGGCAAGACGATGATGGCCAAGGCGCTCTCCGGCGTGTTGCCGCCGCTGTCGCGCCACGAAGCGCTGGAAGTGACGCGAATCTATTCCAGCGTGGGACTGCTTCCGGCTGATCAACCCTTGATGACTCGGCGACCGGTGCGCTCGCCTCACCATACCGCATCAAGTCCGGCAATCATCGGCGGCGGCACGATCCCTCGGCCGGGCGATGTGAGTCTAGCCCATCGCGGCGTGCTGTTCCTGGATGAAATGCCCGAGTTCGCGCGGGACGTGCTGGAGACGCTTCGTCAGCCGCTTGAGGACGGATGCGTCACCGTCGCTCGGTCCCACGCCTCAGTGCGTTTCCCGGCGCGGTTCATGCTCGTTGGGGCCCTAAACCCAACGCCCAAAGGCAATATGGCTATGGACGAGCTCAGCCAGCGGGCGATGGAAAAATATCTGTCAC
>JAZFYE010000429.1:0-3954 GCA_036475395.1 Phycisphaerales bacterium | reverse complement strand
CCATCCCCGACGAGCTGACGAACGAGTTGACGACCAATGTCCGCATCATGGACGGTCAAACGCTGGTCTTGGGTGGCTTGTATAGAGAATCGACTCGAACCACGCGCCGCCAGATTCCGTTCTTCGGCGACATCCCGCTGATCGGCGCTGCGTTCCGCGGACAGGATGACACCATCGATCGTGACGAAATCATCTTCCTGATTACACCGACGATCGTGAAAGACGATCTCCTGTGGGAGATTGGCGAAGAGGCGCTTGCCTACGGTGAGGCGATCCGAATCGGCGCCCGCGAAGGCCTGCTCCCGTTCAGCCGGGATAAGGTCACGGCGAACCACAATCAGCGTGCGGTGGACGCGCAGAGTCGGGGCGACATCGATCTGGCCTTGTGGCATATCAAAGCGTCGCTGCATCTGAACCCGAACCAGCCTGAAGCAGTGAGGTTCCGGCAGGATCTGGTCGGATCCAAAGAGAGCCCGCACATGCGCAGCATGATGGAACGAGCCTTTCGCTCGCGAATGGCGCCTTCCCTTCAGTCGCAGGCGAACGCAACCACCTTCCCGCTTCCCATGACGACGCCTCAGAATCCGTTTGTGGCGGGAGCGGCATCAGACTTGCCCGACGACGGTTGGCTCCAGAGCGTCGCCGAGCCCGTTGCGGGCGCAGAGCCGCCGCCGCCGGATGATTTCGAATCGGCGGTTCTGTGGGATGACGACCTTGGGAGTCCGGCGTTGCCGGAGAACCAGGAGTTCTCCACAGAGCCGACCCAGGAGCCTATTCAGGAGGATCCGAATAGTTGGTTCGCGCCGCCCCCGCCGTCGGAGAGCGACGATCCGTCCGACAGCGCCGAGCCGCCCGAGGATATGAAGAGCGCGGTCCGCTTTGTGCCGCCGCCGCCCTTTAAGGATGAAGCGTCGGTGTTTATCGGCGATTCGGGCTACGACGACGTGATCGACGGATTTGTTCCGCCGCCCTCGGTCAAGCAGGAGCCGTCCAAGTTCGTTCGCAGCCCGGGCTATGAGCGAGCCGGCCAACGAATCGTTGCGCTGCCCCCCGTCAAAGACGAGGCGTTGCAATTCACTCGCAGTGCCCCCACTGCGGCGGCAAACCCCTGGAATCCCCAGTTCAGTCAGTCCAGCGGACAGCCTGACGATTTCCAGCCGATCCCGAACACCCCGGTTTCGATCAACACGCCGAAGGCCGAGACCCGCGTCGATCCGTCAAGCCATTCGATCTCCGAGCAGTTCGTGCCCGGCTTCGGCCACCATCATGTGTTCTGGTGGATGGGTTGGGATCCCGCAGCCGCCGACGCGCACGCTTGGGAGGATCCGTTTCCGTTCGTCACCTTCGATTATCTGCCGCACGTGGTGAGCGTGTCTGAGAATCCGGAGCCCTGACGAAGGATCCAAACCGCGATTGGCTTACGCAGGGTTGAAAGAGAAGACTGGTAAGGGGGGGCTCGTCAACCGCGATCCGCTATAGGAGATGCGACGTATGTCATGCCCACGCTACCGGATCTTTTCGCTCGCCATTCTCGTTACGGCTGTTTGCCTCGTTGGATGTAGTGGGGGCGGATACCACGAGGAGATGAGATCGTCAGCCCGGGAACGGGTCGCGATCTTCAATGCCCAGCTTGCCTACGACCAGGCGACGCAGGGGTTCAACACGGGGCGGTTCGACCAGGCGATGCGCCAGATCGCGGCGGCCATCCGGCAGTACCCGCAGAACCCCGCGTTTTTCCTGCTCCAGGGGCGGATTCTTATGGAAACGCACCGCCTCGAACGCTCCATCCATGCGTTTGAGAAGGCGATCGAGATTGCACCGGAGTTCGCCGAGGCCCACTACTACGCAGGCATCGTGTATCAGCGGTGGTCGGATGATGCGCGCGCTTATGAGTATTACCACCGGGCTCACGAGTTGGATCCGAGCTCGGTCCAGTACCTGCTTGCGGCCGCTGAGGCGTTGATTTCGCTGCAACGATACGATGACGCCCAGGTGCTGGTCGAGTCGAAGCTTGACTACTTCGAGCACAACGCGGCCATGCGGCAATTGCTTGGCCAGATTGCCCTGCTGAAGGGCGACGCGCCGAGGGCAGCGAAGCTGTTTGCCGAGGCGAGGTTATTGAACCCCGATGATGAGATGTTGCTGGACGAGCTGGCCCACGCCCAGTACGCGGCCCGCCTGTACGGCCAGTGCTATGAGTCGGTGAAGCGGTTGCAAAGGGTGTCGAAGGAGAAGAATCCAGCGCTGATGCTTCTTGAGGCCCGCTGTCTGGGGGCGATGCAGCGAAGCACCGAAGCGCGCAACCTGTATCTGAAGATGACGCGAATCCATCCAAGCGACCCGGAAGTGTGGATCGGGCTCGGCTCGTTGGCGTGGGAGCTGGGGGACTTCCGGCGAACGGCTCTGTGTAGTGTTCGCATCATCGCCCTGGCGCCGCAGCGATACGAGGGTTACATGCTCAAGGGCATTTATGAGCGACACAAGGGCAACCTCGAGCAGGCGACGGGGCTGCTGCGGCAGGCGGCCGGCCTGGCGCCGAGCGCGGCGCTTCCGCATCTCGTCCTGGGTCGGACGCTGGAGGAGGCCGGTGATGTCGAAGGGGCGCTTCGTGCGTACACGGAGGCGCTGCGGGCCGAGCCCGAGAATGCGGACGCGCAGGCGTTGTTCCAGGGTCTGAGTCTCGCCCCGAAACCGTCGGCCCCGTTCGAGCCGCCAACATCGGCGGGTGGTCGGCGCGTGCAGGAGGGATCGATTCACTGAGGCGAAGGAAGGTCTGTGAGAGCGGGGAAGGTTGCAAGTCTATACCTGGTGCTGGTTCTGTCGGTAGCCGCGACGGCTGTGTCCTTCGCGGCGCTGCGTCTTGATTGGTTTCAGGAATGGAGCTACGCGTCGCATCCGGTCGTGCGACTGCTCGTGTTGTGGTGCGTCTCCGTTGTCGTCGTCTCGGGCATCCTGCTGCCGCTGGGGATCGTGACGGATCGGTCTCTTGGGAAGCTCCGCGATTATATCGAGGCGAGCTCTGAGTCCCAGAATCCGCGTTCGCCGTTTGTCGGGCCGAATTGGTTGCGTCCGGTAAGTCGTGCATTTATCGGGGCCATCGACCGGTTCTCACAACGCGAGCAAATACTGCGCAACCAAGTGCGCCAGGTGGAGATTCGCCATCGTGTCGCGGAGGCCGAGCAGCGTCAGATCGAGGCCGTCCTCCACGCGTTGTGGGATGCGGTGCTCGTGACGGATGCCTTCAACGAGCTCGTCGTCGTCAACGAGGCGGCCGGGCGGATCTTCGGCTTCGATCCCGCGGGCGCGATCCATCAGCCGATCGACCGGGTGCTTCGTGACGACCGGCTTTGCCAGTGGATCAAAGACACCTGCCAGAACGCCAATTTTGCCGATCACCGACATATCGACCACGAGATCAGCGTCGGCTCGAGCGAGGGCGAGCAGACGCGTGTTTTCGATATCACGCTGACCTGTGTCGAAGACCACAAACATGACGTGGCGGGCGTCGTCACCATTCTCCACGATCTCACTCGTGAGCGTGAGATCTCGCAGAATAAGTCGGATTTTGTGTCCAAGGCCAGCCACGAGCTGCGCACGCCGCTGTCCTCGATCAGCGCCTATATCGAGATGCTCGTGGACGGTGAAGCGACGGATGAGGCATCTCGCCAGGAGTTCTACAAAATCATTCACAATGAGACGCAGCGCCTGGGACGGTTGATCGACAACATGCTCAACATCAGTCGCATCGAAGCCGGGATAATCCAGATTGAGCGCAAGGACGTCGACATCGAGCAACTGATCGATCGTGCGGTGGACACGTTGCAGCTGCAGGCGCGTGAGAAGAAGATTTCGCTGCTCAAGCGGGTTGCGGACGTTGATCTAAGTGTTGAGGGAGACCTCGACATGCTGTATCAGGTTGTGTTGAATCTCGTGTCCAACGCGGTCAAGTACACG
>JAZFYE010000428.1:0-3358 GCA_036475395.1 Phycisphaerales bacterium | reverse complement strand
TTCTGGTAATAAAGGCTCAGCTCCGCTTGATTCCCATTGGGGCGAACGATGGGCATGAATGAGAGCCCGTCCGCGTCGTAGTAAATGTCGCCGAGCACGTCGCGCAGGTGGTCCGGCAGCTTGTCCTCGACTCTCAGCGCATAGAACAGCCAGGTCGCGCAGCCGACGATCAGAATCAACGAGGCGGTACGTTGCGGCCAGATGGACGGCGCATCCGAGCCCATCAGGATCAGCCACACGATGATGGCCCAGACGCTCGATGCGATCAGGGCCAGGACGAGAATAAAGTTGCGCGTCTCGTGCATTGGCGGCTTTCCTGGTTGGCGACCCGATGGCGAACCGGACCCCGCCCACAATCCACGAGCCGTGCAAACCTCGCACCTCGGTTTGCCCGCCCTGTGATGCAACGGGCGGCTACGCTCTTTATAGTATCGGGTTCGGCCAGGTTTCGGCCCAAGATTCGTCCTCGCTGGCCCGATTCGATCCGAACCGAGGGTAAACCGCCATGGATTTTGACAATCCCCCTGCTGATCCGGTGGCTGAGGTCAACAAATGGCTCTTAGAGGCCCAACGGCCCGATCGGGCGAATCCAAACGCGATGACGCTGGCCACGGTGGATCCGGACGGCCGCCCCTCGTCTCGCATCGTTCTGTTGAAAAAGCTGGACGACGAGGGCGCGGTGTTTTACACGAACCGCACCAGCCGCAAGGCGAGGGCGCTCAAGGCGAACCCCCATGCCTCGCTGGTGCTGTACTGGGATCCGGAACGTCGGCAGGTGCTGATCGAGGGGCGCGTGTCAACGATGGACGATGCCCAGTGCGATGCGTACTTCGCCAGCCGGCCTCGCGAGGCCCAGATTGGGGCGTGGGCGAGCGAGCAATCGCAGCCGGTCGAGAGCCGGGCCGCGCTCGATGCCCGCGTGTTAGAGGTGGAGGCGCGGTACGCCGGCCGCGAAATTCCCCGCCCCTCGTATTGGGGTGGGTATCGCGTCAGTCTCGACCGCATCGAGTTCTGGCAGGGCCGCAAGGCCCGGCTCCATGATCGAATCGTGTACACGCGCAACGACCAGGGCGGCTGGAGCGCGCAGCGATTGTCTCCGTAACCAGCGGCATCAAGGCAGCGAGCCCCATCTGTGTTCATCCGCGTTCATCTGTGGTTCCTCTGCTTTCTGCGCTCTGTGTGGATCTGTAGTGAATTCTTCCGCTACGCGTCGCCGAGCGTGTGCCGAACCCAGTGATCGAGCGACACGCGTGTAAGCTGTTTGGCGGTCTCCGGATCGACACCGAGGAACCGTAGCCCCAGTTCGTACTTGCGGAACCCGACCTTATCCGATCGCACGACCTCGGCCTGCACCTTTATCGTCTCCCCCTCGTACGTCAGCTGGACTTCGACGAGTTTATCCTTGGCAGCGCGTGTGCAGCGGACCTGCATTCCCCCGAGCGACAGGTCGATGACCTCGCCGAGATTGCATGTCAGCGCTTCTTGCTGGAGGCGGGCGTGGGCCCGCCGATCGTCATTCGTTTCAGACGGCTTGGCCAGGGTTACCGTGAACCAGATGGTGAACGTGCGTTCGTCTTGGTCGGTCTGTACGCCGAACTCGCCGCGCATGAGCTCCACGAGCTTCCCGCAGATGGTCAACCCGAACCCGGCACGGCCGTCGGGTCCGACCTCACCGTGAAGTCCAGCCGCGAGCGTCGATTCGGGGATCGTCGTTCCCTTGTGCCTTAACTGGAACCGAAGCGTTGTGTGGGAGTGAGTCTTGTGATCGACCGTGACGTTCAAACTCACTTCGCCCTGCTTGGCGAACTTGATCGCGCGGTTCATCGAGTACAGCAAGACCTGGCGCAGCCGACCGGGATCGCCCTGGGCAAGGGCCGGAACCTCCGAGGCCATGCCATAAACCAGCTCGATCCCCTTCTTGCGCGCGCCCGGCGCGAGCATCTCGCCGACCTGCTGAACCGTCGAGCGCACGTCGAAATCCGAGGTTTCGAGCGCGATCCCGCCGTCGTCGATGCGCGGCAGGTCCAGAACGCCTTCCATCAGACTCGTAAGCGCGGCCAGCGCAAACTCGGCCGTTTTGAGGTATCGCTGTTGCTCGTCATCAAGCTTGGTGTCGCGCAAAAGCTCGATCATGCTGATCACGCCGTCGATCGGCGTGCGGAGCTCGCTGGACATCTCCGCCAGGAACTGGCTTGCTGAACCTGGCGGGCCGGGCGCGGGCGGTCGCGCCGCCTGGAGGCGCTCGCACCGGGCCGACAGCGCATCCAACTCGCCTTCCAGCTGGGTCGTCGTCGAGCGTAGATCGTCGATGCCGGGAGCGGCCTGGTCCCTGGGCGGCGCCGGTCGAGGCTGGGCCGGCACGACTGAAGATTCAGCGGTGGCGATTGGGCCTGGGACTGCGCTGGGGACTGAGCCGGGATCGACCCTATCCTCGGACGCTTGACGGTTGGGGGTATCTTCGACATTCTCCTCGTCCACCGACGGTGTCGGCCGAGGCCCGGCGATCTGCGGTTGTTGGCGCGCTTCGGCCAAGGCCTTGGCGACGCGCTGAGCCATCAGCGCCACGTTCACCTCCGCGTTCTCGGCGATCTGAGCCACGGCTGAGGCTCGCGTCAGCAGCGCGTCGCTCGTATTCGCCGTGTGGTATTGGAACTGGGCGACCGCCTCCTTGAGTCGATCATCGAACTCGACAAACTGCTGCTGGAGTCGTGCCTCAGCCTGCTCCGCGCGGCGCTGTCGCTCGTCGAGATCCTCCGTCGCCGCGGCGATGTTGTCCGTTCGTTCTTGAAGCGCCTTGAGCAGACGGAGGCCCAGATGAAGTCGCTGCTCCAGTTTGGCTGACGCCTGCTCGGCCTCGGTGCGGTGCCGCTGGGCCTGATCCGTCAGGTCCGTCAACTTGCCGGCGGCCCGTCGAAAATCGCCGATCACCGTCTCGATCGTCTCGGCGAGATCGTCCACCGCGTCCCGATCCAACACCTGGATCGTGCGGATGATGTCGTTTTGGTCGTTGTGCTCAGTCACCGTGGACAGCCTCAGTTGGACCGGTCGCGGCGAACGAGTCAGCGCGCACCGCGATCCCGGCCACCTCCGTTGGCTTATCGGCCTAGCCGGGGGGTGTCGTTCAGTCAGGCTGGCCGTAACGTTGCTCGAACAGCTCGACGGTGAACCCGCCCTCGTGCTCACCGTCGATTCGGCCCTGAAGCAGGTACGCCCAGTCCGAGAGCTCCTCAATGGGGAAGCTCACGGGGTCACCCAGGCCCTTGCCCGAGGCCAATTCGGCCTGAGGCGGGTTGGCCAATCGCCCTTCGATCCTAAATGGCGACCAATGAAGGATGGGCTTGACCCAGAGGTGCTCGAC
>JAZFYE010000427.1:0-2002 GCA_036475395.1 Phycisphaerales bacterium | reverse complement strand
GCTCGATCCCGATCAACAGGAACACGAGCGAATTGACGATGAAGTCAATGGACTCCCAGAAGGTTTCGATGGTGTCGGCAGTTCGTTTGCTCATCGCCAGTCGGCTGCCGTAGTTGCCCATAATGAGTCCGGCGACAACGACCGCGATCACACCGGAACCGTGCAGTCGTTCAGCGGTGATAAATGTTCCCCACACGAGAACGATGGTGATGGCGTTTTCCAGGACGTGGTCGTCCAGGCGCCGCAGCAGCCAGAACGCGACCAACCCCAGGGCGAGTCCCACCACGACGCCGAGGCCGACGACTTGCACGAAGGTGATGATGCCGCCGACGATTGACAGCGACTCCTCATCGCTGGTGTCATGCGCGCCGGAGGCAATTGAAATCACAACCGCGGCGCGAAGAATGAGAAACAGCACGACGCCCGTGCCGTCATTGAACAGGCTTTCGCCTTCAACGAGCGTCTTGAGACGTTGGGGGGCGTTGGCGGTCTTGAACGTCGCAATAACCGAGATGGGGTCGGTCGGGGCGAGCATCGCGCCGAACAATAGGGCCGGCAACCACACGCCGTGTTGATCAACAATCGCCGGCGGCAAAAAGAACTTCACCACAAAAGCGACGGCGATCATGCTGACAATCACACCGGGAATGGCCAAGGCCGCCACAGGAACGGCCTTGCGCTGAAGGTGCCCGAGGTCAAGATGCAGCCCGGCTTGGAAGAGTAACGGGGGAAGAAACAAGACGAGCACGAGCTCCTCGGTGATTTTCAGATCCTGTGGAGCGGCCCCCAGTAGCGCAACCACCAGCCCCGCCAGCACCAGTGCGATCGTGTAGGGGATCTTCACAAATTTTGTCAGCACACCGACGGTCGTTGCAAACCCCAGCAGCGCGACGAACATCCCCACCGTGTCGGAGACCAGGCCGTGCTCGCCGATCGCCGCCAGAAGCGTCGGTGTCATGCCCCACAGCATATCGTCGGCGATGCCATGATGAATCACCGGCGTCTGAAGTGCGACCGGCCGTCTACACTCAACCCATGGTCATCCCGGTTCGAGCGGTTTTTGGGGGGGTTGCGGTCATTTCGGCGGCGGCCGGCGGTGCGCTGTGGATATGGCGGGGCGGCGGCGTGTTGGTGTGGATCCTTCTCTTATGCGGCGTGATCAGCTTGATCGTGGCACGAATCGGCCCGCTGCGTGGGACGGCCCGCCTCGAGGAGCCGGACGATGTCAGCCAACTGTCCGCTGAACGACGTCATCAACTCGTGCGGGGCACGAGCATGCACCTGCGGAACATGCGCTATCGCTACTCGGTGCGAGCCGAGCATCACGAGCTGAGCGATCGCGAATGCTTCAACGCCGAGGTCAACCGCGTGCATATGGGATTCGTGCCGGTGATGATCACTGATAACGCGACGGACAAGCAGGGAAACGGTTTCGTCGCGTTCGTCTACGACGGCCGGCGCTGGCGCGGTCCGGGGCTGCCGTGCCCCGGCGGGCGGGAGCGCGCGCTTCAGCACGCCCAGCACTGTGTCTCGCCGCTGGACGAATCGGATGAATCGACATCGTAAGACGCTCTCACGTCATACTTGGGCCGGTGTTGTGGATTGCATCGCCTCGCGCAATCGCTCGATCGCTTGATCTGGATGATCAGCGCCGCATACTGCCGACGAGACCGCCACGCCCTGTACGCCCAGGTCAACCAAGCGGTCGATGTTGTCGGGCGAGATTCCGCCGATGGCCACATGCGGCAGCTTGTTCCAGGCGAGGTATCGGCGCAGATAGTCAGGCCCGACGATCGTGTCCTTGCGCTTGGTGGTCGTGGGAAACATCGGCCCAACGCCACAGTAGTCCGCCCCATCGCGCAGCGCCTGCTCAGCTTCGCTCAGCGCCGACGTGCTGACGCCGACGATGAGCTGCCGGGCGACGATCTTCCTCACTTCAGTGCACGGCAAATCAGTTTGGCCAAGATGCACGCCGTCTGCTGAGGCCAGCAGCGCGATGTCG
>JAZFYE010000426.1:0-9518 GCA_036475395.1 Phycisphaerales bacterium | reverse complement strand
CGCAACTCGTCGGAAATGTGGTTGCTCCACATGACCGGGCAGCGGAGATCGTCCGCCAACTGCCGGCACACGTCGGCGTATTTTTGCCCAAACAGCGTGGGTCCGCAGACCGCGAGCTGGATCTCTAAACCACTGCGGCGCAGGATGTTGGCCGCATACAACAGCAGATCGATTCCCTTTTCCGTATCACGCCGGCCCAGATAACTCACCAGCGGAACATCGCGGCGAAACTCCGGGAACTTCTTAGCGACTCGGTCCGCTGCGTGCGCCTTCTCCTGCGGAACGTTGGCCGGGACGCCTGGCGGAATCCCGCGCAATCGATCCTTCGCCACCCCGATATCCTCGACGACTCGATCCACGTAGTCCTCGCTGACCGCGATCGCCGGCCAATCGGATTGGTCCACCGCCTCGACAAGCCGGGTGTACAGAGTCTGCTTGCAGCCGTTGGTTCGTGCATAATGAATATATAGCTCATACCCCTGGAAGGTTACGAGATACTTCAGCGGATGTTTCACATAGCGACGCGCCGCCGCCGCCCACGGGCACAACACCCCAAGCATGGGCAGCAGGTGCGTGACGCCGGAGTCGCTGAGTTCGTTCGCGAATCGACGCACGAGGCGCGGATCGCCCTCCACGCCGTCACACACACGGCGGATGAGCCCTTGCATCACCAGTTCGAGAATCTTCGGCCGTTTTTGCGCTCCACGCATCCGGTTCTTGTCGCGCAGCGAACGCGTGACGATTCTCCCCAGATGATCGGTCGTCACGCTGCCTCGCCCGGCGAGATACCGAAAACCGTGGAACAGCCAGTGCTGGGTGATCTGGGGCTTGAGCGGCGCATCGTTCTGCCGATCGACCGCCCACCACACGTGTACGGAAAACCCGCGATCCGCCAGCTCGTTGGCCAACCGAATATCGCGAATCAGCGCCCCCGAAAGCGGCCCGCCTAGAAGGATAAAACCGAAGACGAGCGCTGTAGCGGCGTCATTTGGCTGCGAAACAGCACAATCCATCGCGGCACTGTCTCATATTCACCCGGTTTGCGAAAGGGGAGACCACCCGTGAAGCCTCGCCGCCCACAGCGGAATGATCGTCAATCGCCGCTCATCAACGCAACAGCGCCGCCCGAGCACGGCCGCTGATCCTCGTTTCTGGACAGTTCAGTCACCCCCACCCGCGCGCACGCCCGCGCAAAGATCCAAACATTTCATCCTGACATCTCTTCTGCCCCACCAGCCTCATGGTGCGTTTCGAGACCGCGGCGCTGTCACACGCCTAGAACCTCTGTGGTTAAACGTACCTGTCCCGTTTTCTTCCCGTACCTGTCCCGTTTTCTTCCCGGCGGGTTCAGGGTCATGACGCTCGGTGGGATACGGGTTGGGCACATCCGCGGGACGATCGATCATGAACCCGCGCGAAAGATCATCGGGATCGCGCGCCCGAAGCCAGGGATCAACCGGCGGCCACGGACAAGCAGGGATCGTTGAGTCCCACACCAGCTCATGCTCATCCAGCACAGGCACCCAAACAGGCAGATCGTGGTTGGTCCTGTAGATCCCCAGCCGCGCGGTTGGCGTGGCATGAAAACCCAACCCGCCATCGCCCGGTCCCCATCCGAGCACGGAAGCGATGGACTCATCCGGATAAAGCACCTTGACCATCCCGCCACGCACAATCACCGGCACGATGGAAACAGCGATGAGCACCGCCGACACGAGCACGCGATGCCGCGCCACCCATTGCATCCACCCCCCGGTCGCCAGCATTAAGCCAAGGGCGATGCCCGCACCGCTCCAGAACAGCGGCCACGCATACCGGCCGCCCGGGCCAAGCAGCAGCCAGACGATGCCACCAAGAAGGACCGGTATCCAAAGCCACCATGCCTGCGCACGTGATCGATCATCCTCGCCGACCGCGCGCGATGATCCCCGCCGGCGTGCAAGCCACCCCAGCGCGAGGAACAGCACCGCCAGCGCCGCAGGGAAAGTGACCCTCACCGGCGCAGCGAACGGTAACGCGAAAAACCATGGGCGGATCCAGTTCGATCCCTCGACACCCTCCCGCGCATCAAACGGAGGCCGAATCAAACCCGACATAAAACGCAACGGGGTTCGCTCAAGGCGCTGTGAGATGAACAACGGCAGGCCGCCCTTGGTGTGATCCGTAATTGCCTCCCTCAGCAGCGTGATGTGCGTCTCGGGCACTCGCCACTCCACGTCGATCGCCAGCGCGCGACTCGGATACAGCGGATACCCGCTGAGCACGACGTTGCGGCCCATCCATGCACCGATGAGCAACGCGGACAGCACAGTCGTCAGGGCAAGGCCGCCAATCATCGCCCGCGACTGCGCACCCGATGCCTTATAGAGGCCGACGAGCGCAGCGATGATCCAGATCGCCAGCCCGATCACAGCCGCGCTGAGCTTCAGACATGGCAGTGCTGCGCACACGATGCATGCGGTAAAGGCAAGCGGACGAACATCCACCGCGCGCGAGGCGGTCTGTTCTGACTCCTGACCGTTTCTTGCAGCGCAGTTTGCGCCGAGTGCCGTGAGCAGTCGCGCGAGCATGATCATCGCGGCTATTGTCATCACACCCACCGGCAGGTCGGTCTTCGGGCTCGAAATGTCCTTGCTTACCGCGAGCATGACCACCACGGGAAGCGCCATCGCCCGCAGCGCGTTCTCCATCACCGAGCCGGCCGGTTTCGCTTTCGTTGAAGTGTCCTCGCTCCCGACCGCGCGGCCGCCACCGAGCAACCGTCGAAGCCCGACGATGGATTGGAATCCAAGCATCACCACCAGCGCCGAGTTGGCGACATGATGCGCATGCGCGCCAAGCGGACCCGCCCGCAGCCACGACTCGTACAGCAGGCTCGAATTGTTCAGCGCGAGTGCCGGCGCGAGGTTGCCCAGCCCCGGCACGACCGGATAGGTATTCGACCAGCGAATGACGTTGAAGTGATACAGACCGGAGTCGTGTGCATAGCCCGGACCGATTGCGCGGTTGGCGATCCACACCGCCAGCAGCGCGGCAATGATCAACCACACCCGGCCGAGCAACGACCACGGCGGCACCACCCCCCTTTCTTCCATCAGAACAAACCGCAGCGCCCCGGCAACACCCACCACCGCAAGACACCAGAACACCACAGCGGTGATCGGCGACCAGAAGTGCACGATCTGCAGCCCGAGCACGAGACCGGCAAGGCCGAGCCAGAATCGGTCGGCGAGGGTCAACACGCCATCACGCTCTCGTGCAAGGTCAGGCGACTGGACGGCGACGCCGGCCACCCGCGAGAACAACAGCGAGAGCCACGACCCGAGCCCGATCAGGATGACACCGACGATCACCCAGCCGAGCACGACGACCGCCATGGCAATGAAGATCCGCATCGCGACTGACCTGACCCCCGATGTGGTACCAGGGTTTATGTTAGACCCTTAACAGACATTTCCCATTTGACCTTCGTCCGGCTCCACCGCCGAGCTTTCCGACCACGAGTGGAACGCCCCCTCGGAAACCCAGGTTCCAGTCGCTTGCTTCTGACCCGAATCGACGGTGACAGGCCGAGTCCTGCCCCAAGACGGCGGCCTGGAGGCCCTGTCGGGCCGCTTGGGCAGGGGCGGGGGCCGGCAGGTCGAGGACCGACCTCGGCTTGTCGCCATTCTACGGGCAAGCCCATCGACGCCGAACGTTCGGCCATCGGCTTGCAGACGGTGTGTGTCCTGTACTTCGGTGACGCTTGTGTAGGGGACAAAGGGCAGCCGGTGATCGGCAAGGGGAAACCCGGGGTTTCGAGCAATTCAGCTAATTGTGTTTGGGGGATTCCGCGGGTACTCCCGATGGAATCGGGACGGCTGGCGCGGTTTTCCTCATTCCTCAAGGCTCTGGAGTATTGAACCGCGCCGCTCGGAGAGCGGCCGCTAAACGGGGCAATGTTCGCCCATCACCATTTCGTTCTTCCCTTCGTGCCTTCTTCTCCGCGTCCTCTGCGTCTCTGTGGTGAATCTTCTTCCTTCCGCGCGACCATCCTACGATCTGGTCCGCTCATGTTTGGTTCACACCTCTCCATCGCCGGCGGGTTGGTCAACGCCCTGAACGAAGCTCAGCGCCTTGATATGGACTGCGTGCAGGTCTTCACCAAGAACCAACGGCAGTGGAAGGCGGCGCCGTTGGGCGACGAGGCGCGCAAGCAATGGCTCACCAAACTCAAAGCGCTTAGATGGCATCGAAAACGCGGTCCCGCGCGCGTGGTCAGTCACAACAGCTACTTGATCAATCTCGCCTCGCCTGATCGAGCGATGCGCGAGAAATCGATCGCGCTTCAGCGCGAGGAATTGAAGCGCTGCGAGACGTTGGGGATTCGGCTACTTGTCAGTCATCCGGGGGCGCATCTGGGCGAATCTCGTCCGCCCGGCGAGCGACATGACGTGCAGGCCGACCCAACGAAAGACGAACTGGTCGGCCTCAAGAGGATCGTCAAAGCCCTGAACCAGTTGCACAAGGACTTACCCGGCTACGGCACGATCATCTGCCTGGAGACGACGGTCGGAGCGGGAAGCACGCTGGGCTACAGCTTCGGGCAATTAGCCTATATCCGAGCGCATCTTCAGGAGCCGGATCGAGTTGGGTACTGTTTTGACACCTGCCACGTGACGGCAGCTGGGTATGACATGACGACTCACGCCAAGGCGGCGGGGGTGCTGCAGCAGTGGGACGAGATCTGCGGGCACGCGAATCTGTTCGTCTTTCACCTCAACGATTCCGTAGGCGAGTTGGGGTCGCGCAAAGATCGACACGCCCATATCGGGCACGGCCAGTGCGGTTTGGCGTGCTTTGGGGCCATCGTGAACCACCGGGGCTTTGCAGGCGTACCGAAGGTCCTGGAGACGCCGAAGGATCGGGACGAGAATGGAGTGCCATGGGACGTCCAAAATATCAGGCGACTGAAACGACTGGTGCGCCCCCCCAAGAGCGGCCGATAGGTGCTGCGGGCGACCTCTTTGATAAGGGTGTTCGATGAGATGCGCTTGGATGACATTCGCGCTGTGCTTCTTTCTGGCGAGCCTGGCTGGGTGTGAGGCGCCGCCGGAAGGGTCAGGCCGGGCGGTCGGCGGATCGAAGGCCTCGACGACGGCGGACCCAACCGAAACTCAGCAGCAGCAACTGGTCGAGGCCCGCGCCGCCACGGAAGCCGGCGATTACGACACCGCGCTGGGCATGCTGCGAGATATCCTGGCGGAGAATCCCACGCTGACCCCGGCCTACCTAGGCATCGGTGATATCTATCTGCTGAAGAAGGACTACAGCAACGCTGAACCAGCCTATGCCCGGGCCGCTCGGCTGGCGCCCCGCAACTTTGACGCCCAGTACGGGCACGGCGTGGCCCTGCAAATGCTCAAGCGCTTCGCGGAGGCGGTCAAATCGTTCTACCGCGCGCTCACGATCGAGCCGGCCGACATCAAGGCTAACCTCGCGATGGCGACCACTCGCCTGCTAATGGGCGAGCCTGGCGGCGCGATGATCTTCGCGGAGAAAGCGGTCGAGCTCGATCCGGCCAACGGACCGGCGCGGGCGAACCTCGGCGCGGCGTATGAACAGACCGGGCGCTACACCGAGGCCATCGTGCAGTACGAAGCGGCCATCGAGTTGATGGAGCCTTCTGCACCGCTGTTGTTGAACTACATCAGCGTGCTCGCCAAGGACAAGCGGTATCTGGACGCCAAGAATACGGCCGAGTTCCTCGTCAGGATCGAGCCGTCCGCCGACGGCTATGAACGGCTCGGCTGGGCGCACTTTCGCCTCAGTGAGTTCGACAAGTCGATCGAGGCGTACCGAAAGGCGGTCAAGTTGGAGCCGGGTCACTGGCAATCGCACAACGGCGTCGGTTGCAACGCCCTAAACACCTGGCTGCTGAGCAAGAAGCGAGACCGGCAGGCGGCCCGAGAAGCCAAGGAATCATTCCGCCGATCGCTTCGGATCAATCCCAAGCAGCCAAAGGTGGTCAAAGTGCTCACCGACTACCGGCTGTAAAGCCGCGACCGTCCCGCTCAGCGCTTCCGTTCAATCCAAAGCTCAAGCCAATGCGGCTGGGGGCCGTATGATGTTCACATGGCCGACGCATCTGTGCTGGAGACGTTCCAATCGCCGCAGCGCTTGCCGTACGTGATCGAGCACGTGGCCGAGGAGTTTACGTCGCTGTGCCCCATGACCGGGCACCCGGATTTCGGACGGATCATCCTGCGCTACTGCGCCGACGAAACGTGCGTGGAGCTCAAGAGCCTCAAGCTGTACTACCAATCGTATCGCGACGAAGGCATTTTCTATGAAGCGGTCACGAACCGGATTCGCGACGATCTTGTGGCGCTCATGTCACCGCGGTGGTTACAAGTGATCACCGAATGGCGCGGACGTGGCGGCATTCATTCGCGCATCATCGCCGAGCATGGCGAGGTGCCGCGCGAATGGGGTCGTGAGGAACGCAAGTATTGAAAGGTGCTCGAAGTGGCTGGCCTTTCGAGTGTGGTGCTATATGCAGCGATTGTCTTGCTCGGCCTCGCGTTGATTATCATCTCTGTAAAACGAAGAATCGCTCACAGAACATGCTGTGTCTGCGATTATGATCTGCGCGGTCACCCAGGAAGCGCGCCACGGTGTCCTGAGTGTGGTGCGGAGATCGTTCGTGTGAAGGTCATGCAGCAGCGACCTGTCGTTTCTGTCCCGCTCGCCGTCCTTGGTTTCTTGCTTATCCTTAGTGCTGGAGGCATTGTGATCCTAATCATGTTCCTCTTTTGGTCGTGGACTTGAACGATGCAATTGCTGTTGGCGACATCGAATCCGCATAAGGTTGAGGAGGTTGCGGCGATCCTTAGGCCGATGGGGATCGACGTCGTTGGTCTCGGCGCGTTGGAATCGAAGATTCCCGAACCGGTCGAGGATGGGGCGACGTTCCGGGCCAACGCGCGGATCAAGGCGGTGTATTACGCGAAGGCGCTCGGGCGCATGTGCCTCGCGGATGACTCGGGGCTTGAAGTCGATGCGCTCGGTGGAGCGCCGGGTGTTCACTCAGCACGGTATGCGGGTGTGGACGGTCAACGGCCCCAGCGCGACGGGGCCAACAACGAGAAGCTGCTGGCGGAACTTCAAGGCGTGCCCGCCGAGCAGCGCACGGCACGGTTTGTGTGCGCGATGTGTCTGGCCGAGGCGGACGGGGCCGTTGTGGCCGAGACGCGCGGCACGTTCCAGGGGATCATCACGACCCAGCTGCGAGGCGAAAACGGGTTCGGCTATGACCCACTGCTGTATTTACCGGACGTTGGCTGCACCAGCGCCGAGCTTTCGCCTGATCAGAAGAACGCTCGATCGCATCGCGGCGTGGCATCGAGGGAGATGGCAAAGCACCTCAAAACCATCCAGCGTTCCGGAAACCGGGCGTAACCGGTCCCTCCAGACACCGACGGCCCCAATCGGGTACCCTACCGCCCTTCATCGGGGGAAAGATAGGACGGCGGCATCCCAATAAGCATCGACACCTTGTAGTGGAGATCAATCATGCGAAGAGCATTGGCTATGTTGAGTGTAGTGGCCCTGATCCTGTGTGGTAGCACGATTCTGACTGGCTGCGAGAAGTCAAGCGACGACGCGGCCACAGACGACACCACCACGTCGCCGGAAGGCGACTGAGGATCACGGAATCTCTGGGTGCAGATCGACCCCACTTGCGCGATTTGCCGGCCCGCGGGTGGGGTTGGTGCTGCGCCCCGGCTCTCGCTCCCGCCCCCGCCTCCGGAACGACTCTAAGGGTCCGCAACAGCGCGGCGAATCTTCGCCGAGATCGCGTGGATCGTCCCCGGCGTCGTACCGCAGCATCCACCGATCAGTGTCGCCCCGGCGTCGATCCATTGCGTGGCGTACTCGGCATAGCGCTGCGGATTGATCGCGTCCGTGCTGATCCAATTCCCGGTCTCGTCGGCGTAGCCGATGTTGGCATAGGCGGCGATACGGACATGATCAGGAAGCAGCGCTCGCAGCGCCGCCACGTGCGCCTCGGTCACGTGCGCGGCTGTGCAGTTCACGCCGACCGCGTAGGCGTCGAACAGCGAATCGACCAAGTCTCTCATCGATTCGCCGCTGAGTAGGATGCCCGGCTCTGAGTAGCTGCGCAGACAGAAACTCACGATCCATTTGCCGGGGTCGCGTCGTTGCGCTTCGTTCGCCGCCGCCCGCGCTTCACGAACGTTGTTCATCGTCTCGATGAGCAGAAGATCGACGCCCGCCTCCAGAAGATGGTCAATCATCTCGCCGTGCTCCCGGCGGCAGGTCGGCTCATCCGGCGACAAATCGGGGCGATAGCAATCCTCCAGCGGCGCGGCCGAGCCGAGCACGAGCGCATCGGGTTTGTGCTCATCTCGTGCAGCGCGCGCGATCTGGACAGCCTGGCGAGTCAGCGTGCCCGCTTGATTATCCAGGCCGGCTTTGGCCAGCGATCGGCGATGTGTGCGGAAGGTGTTGGTGGTGATCACTCCCGCGCCCGCGGCCAGATAGTCACGATGTATATCGTGTAGAACCTGTGGCGCATCCAGCAACGCCCGGGCGGACCACAACGGCAGCGAAATATCCACGCCGCGACGTTCGAGTTGCGTCCCGGTCGCCCCGTCAAGCACAACGATGTTCGAGGCTACGGTCATC
Source organism: Phycisphaerales bacterium (assembly GCA_036475395.1). Taxonomy (GTDB): domain Bacteria; phylum Planctomycetota; class Phycisphaerae; order Phycisphaerales; family SM1A02; genus JADFNO01. The sequence continues at coordinate 827 of JAZFYE010000426.1, read as the reverse complement.
TATCTGGGCACGGCGTCCGATCGGATCGGTGTTCCGTCGATCCTACGCCGCGGCATGGCGGACCGTAATCATGGCGATCTCGGCCGGACAATTTATTCGCATCGGGAACCACGCTCCGATGCCGGTGGTGACATACATGGCGCTGCCGTTGGATTGAAAGAGCCCGGCGCTTCGGCGGTGTGAGAGGGCCAGATTCGCGTGGGGCCGGTTCTTCATCGCCAGTTGCCCGCCGTGCGTATGTCCAGCCAACGTCAAGGCGACGCCCAACTCCATGGCCCGCAGGAACGCCTTGGGATTATGTGTTAGCAACAGATGCGTCCGCTCGCCGCATGCGCGGTCGACAAGGTTAGCGCATTTCACCGCCGATCCTGCCCAGTCGATCCCCGCCACGACCAGTTGCCCGCCGTCTTGGTTGATCTGAACCGCTTCGTTGCTCAAGACAGTCAGCCCACTTTCGATGGCCATTCCGATCAGCGTCTGAGGCTCATGCAGTTCGTCGTGATTGCCCAGGACGAGGAAGTTACCCAGCGGCGCCTTGATCGCCCCCAAAGCCTGCACGATCGGCGCCGCGTGCGCCGTGTCCAGATCCACCACGTCGCCGGTGCAGGCGATCAGGTCAGGCTCGTGGTCGCGCAGACAGGCGATGACCTCAAGGGACGGCTCGATGAGATGAAGCTTGCCCACGTGAAAATCGCTGACGTGTCCGATCCGCAATCCGTCGAACCGGGCCGGCCACAACGGGCTGGCGATCTCGATCTTGCGAACGATGAATCCCTGGGCGAGGTGACGACGACTCGCCCGCCCGCCGCTGAGCCGATCCGGACCGA
>JAZFYE010000425.1:0-4156 GCA_036475395.1 Phycisphaerales bacterium | reverse complement strand
CGCATCGGTCCTAGGATGTATGTCCGGAGTCGTCGGCACTCTTGCGAAAAGCCGAAAAGACGCCGAAACAGCTGAGCCGGGGAACCACCCGCCGGGGGTGTGCGAAGGCAACCGCAGCGCCCAGGGGTTTTTAGGTCAGCCGCGGCGGCAATTGAGCTTCTGAGTCTCGGCGATGGAGGTAGTCTGGTAGATGCCCTTCCGGCCGAAGCGGTGAGTCAGGGGTGATCGGCGAGTGATTCTCCGGTGGCTCGGCGTTGGCCGACGGCGAAAATTACCCCGCGGCCTGAACAAAATGCAAAAACATGCAAGTCACGGTCGAGGAAAAGACATACGTCCCTAGGAGCTGAACGTGGACCGAACCGAGACGGCCCAGCCTCGCCGCGCCCGGGATCGGGCGTGTCTGAGTCGTACGCAATTCGCCGAGTTCTTTCAGGAGTCGTGGCGAACGTTGTGGTGCGTCGCGGCGGCCGTATTGGGAAGTCGCGACGAAGTTGAGGACGTGCTGCAGGAGGCGGCGTTGATCGCGTTTGGGAAATTAGGCGATTTTGATCCGCAGACCAATTTCGCCGCTTGGATGGCCCAGATCGTTCGCTACACCGCGCTCAACACCGCTCGGAGGCGCGCCCGTCGACAAGCCGTGGTTTCGATTCATGACGACTTGCTCGAACAACCAGCCGGCTCGGAACATCGAGGCAACGGATCCGCCTCGGCGTCGGGGAAAGGCAATCTTCCTGCCTATGAGGAAGCCTTCGACGATCGCCTGCTGGGCGCCCTCAAGTCGCTGGGCGAGACGCCGCGGGCGTGTCTGCTCCTTCGTACGGTGGAGGAGATGTCATATCGGGAGATATCGGAGATCCTCGGTATTCCGGAGGGAACGGCGATGAGTCACGTGCATCGGACGCGGCAGGCCTTGCGGGAGCGCCTCGCGCCGATAAGGGGATCAAATTCCAGGGCAGAGGATGGGTCATGACTGAAGACCAACGACAACCCGACACTCGTTTGGACGCGTACCTCGACGGCGTAATGACGCCCGACCAGCGCGCCGAGTTTGAGCGTGAGATCGAGTCGGACGACGACCTTCGTATGCAGATCAATATCCAAAAGGAGATTGATCAAGCCTTTCGACGTTTATTTCAGCCGCCTTCGGCTAAAGAGGTACCGGTCGTAATCACTGATCTGCGCGAGTCCGAGCCATACACCCTGCCGCCGACGACGAAGCGGGACTGGGGCGCTGTCCCGCGTCGTCTGGCGGTGGCCGCATCGCTTGTGGCAGGTGTCTTCGGCGGTTGGCTAACGTGGAACGCTCTTCAACCATCGAGCGTCTCAAATCCCTACGGCCCTTGGCGCAGCATCGAAGTGGTCTACGCAGACGCCGTGGCCAAGGACATGAAGCCGGAGTGGACCTGCGACACTGAGCCGGAGTTTGCTGACAGTATTCGCAACCATTTCGGCCAAGCGGCGGTGATTCCGTTTGAGCTTCCCGATGGCATGGTGGCGCTCGGCTTGGCTTACGGCAACAGTATCTCGAGACGGACGGTCTACTTACTGGCCGAAGTGAACGAACAGCCGGTCATTGTCTTTATCGACCGAGTCGAAGCGGACCAGGGTCCGACGGTGGACGAGTCGAGCGGCCTGAACCTGTTCAAGCGCCGTCTTGGCCTGCTCGTGCTGTATGAGCTGTCGCCCTTGGAGAAGCCTGCCTTATTGCAACTGTTTTATGATCCCGACACGGACCGGATATCGCCGACTGGTCCGCCCTAAGGAGCCGGGAACATGCGAAAGACAACGCTGAATAAATGGCCTGTTGCGGGAATCGTCGGGAGGCGCGCGAGTCGTCGCCGATCAAGTCGCGGCGGCTTCACCCTCATTGAACTGGTGGTGGTGATCGGCATCATGCTCTTGCTCCTGGGGTTGACGCTGTCGGTCGGCGTTGCTGTGCGCACGCAATCGGAAACCCGCGAAACCGAGAACACGTTGCGGCTACTCGACGCCGCGATGCAGGAGTGGGAGCGATCATCCGATCGTCAACTGTCATGGGGCAGGGATGGTACTCCGGCCGGCTCGGTCTATGACATGCAGGGAGCGGTAGGCCAGTCGTTCTTGACGGCAGAGATTCTCGTGATTACGGAGTTGTTACAGACCATCAGGCGCCCGAGCGCCGTAGAACAAATCGTCGTCCAGATCGATCCGGACTTCATTCACCCCTATCGGGCGGGAGAATACCCGGTGTGGATCCAGCCGCCCGACGAGAGCGAAATGGATAGATTCGACGGTGAGATTACCGTGCTCGATGCGTGGGGCTGGCCGATCTATGCCACCCATCCCGGGCGCGTAAGTGATCCTGCTGTTTTTGCAGAAGACGGTAATCCGATATACGGCGAGCCGGATGCCGACGGCACCATTCGCACCTACAACGAAGGGTTCTACGGCGTGGCGAGAAACAGACAGGTCTGCTTCATTTCCGCCGGGCCGGACGGAGAATTCGGCGATATGAGTGATGATGTGGACTCGCCGGCTTTCAAGCTAACGAAGGACAACCTCTATTCCTATCCCGTGAAGCCGCCGCAGCAGTAGATGCTCCATCAGTAACAGGCAAAGTCCCGCGAGTTCACGCGCGGGCCTTGCTGCTCTTGTCCGTTCAGACTCCCGTGGCCGGCTGGTATCAATCCGGCGCGATCGCGGTCTGCATGCTCGGAATCTCGCCGGCCCCGACCGGGATCATGAGGCGGGAGCGATCGAGATCATCCCCAATCGGCTCGTAGCGACCGCCGAGGTGCTCAGCCAGAAACGCCTCCGCGACGGCGAAGAACGCCATACGGTTGGCCGGCCGCGCTATCCCGTGGCCTTCGTCCGGATAGATCAGATACGTCACCGGAACGTTGTTCTGCTGCATCGCCCTGACGATCCGGTCGGACTCCCCCTGGTTGACGCGTGGATCGTTTGCCCCGTGGACGATCATCAATGGGCGCTTGATCTGATCGACAAAGTTCAGCGGCGAGCGCTGCTGGAGGAACGATCGGCCATCGGCGGTGCGATGATCACCCACGCGCGCGGCCCACATTTGGGCGTTCGGATCCCAAGCGGGCGGAATCGTCTGAAGGAATGAGACGAGGTTGGACGGCCCCACCACCGCCGTGCCGCAGGCGAATACGTCAGGCGTGAAGGTCATCCCGACCAGCACTGCATATCCGCCGTAGCTCCCGCCCATGATGGCCACGCGATCCGCATCGGCGATGCCCTCGTCGATCGCCCATTGCACGGCATCGATCAGGTCGTCGTGCATCCGCCCTCCCCACTCGCGGTTCGCAGCGTTGATGAAGTTCTTCCCGAACCCGGTGGAGCCGCGGAAGTTCACGCTGAGCACCGCATAGCCGCGGTTGGCCAACCACTGATGCCAGGAGTCGTACCCCCAGGCGTTGCGCCACCACGGGCCGCCGTGGACGTTGAGCACCATCGGCAACGGTTGGTCGGGCCGGCCGTCGAAGTCCGAATCGGTACCCACGGGTAGCGTGTAGTAGCTGACCAGGTTCAGCCCGTCGCTTGATTTGATCACGACCGGATGCATCGTCGCCAGCGGCAGACCGTCCAACGCCGAGCGGCTCGCGAAAAGGAATCGGATCTTCTTTTGTGTTCGATCGAAGTGGTAGTACCGCACGGGGCCGTTGTCGAGTTCGAACGAGACGATCCAAGCGCTGTCGTTAAGCGTGCGGCTATTGACTGACAACTCGCCGTCGGCGATCTCGCGCAACATGTTGAAGTCGTCTTCGAGCACGGGATCGAGAAAGTGCCATTTCTTACGGGTGTAGGTCGAGGAAACAGCCTGGGGGAACTTCTTGGTGGGATGCAGGAGCAGATCGTCGGTGATGTCTGCACGGAAATCCGTGGCCAGAATCTTCGATTCGCCCGTCTCCAGGTCCAGACTGGTCAAGGCCGCCGTATTTCGACCGCGGCTGTCCACCATGTACAGGACCGTTCCGGACTCGTTGAAATCGATCGGGCTCGTGGTGAACATGTCCTGCATGGGAATCTTGGCGAACTGGTGCCAGCTCCCATCGGGCGTGGGCATGAGCAGCTCGCTGCCGCCGTCCGGCGTGAGCCGCGCCGCGAGACGCACGTCATACTCGTCGTCGGTAAGGAAGCCGAGGAAGCCGTTGTT
>JAZFYE010000424.1:0-3134 GCA_036475395.1 Phycisphaerales bacterium | reverse complement strand
GCCATCACCGGCCGAAGCTGGCGATCCGAGGTGACTCGAACGGAGCAGCGTGCCGCGTCGTCCTGCGGATTGAGCCGCTCGAGGTGCACGCCGATCTGTTCGAGCCGCTCGATGACCGCGAGCAGGTAGTCGTAGGGGAAGTCGTCGAGGACCACGTCGCCGTTGGTCATGGCGGCGGCGATGGCGTAGGTCCCGGCCATGATCCGATCGGGAATGACGCGGTGTTCGGCCCCGGCCAGTTCATCGACGCCGTCGATGATGACGCGCGGCCCGCCGGCGCCGCTGATCCTGGCCCCCATCGAATTGAGAAGCTGAGCGAGGTCGGCGATCTCCGGCTCACAGGCGGCGGACTCGATAACGGTTCGTCCCTCGGCCAGGGTGGCCGCGGCCATCACGTTGGCGGTGCCCAGCACGGTCGATCCGAACGGGCCCCCGAGGAAGATGGTCGCGCCGCGAAGGCGATCGGCGGTGGCGATGATGTCCCCGCCTTTGAGTTCGATCTGCGCGCCGAGGGCCGCCAGCCCCTTGAGGTGCAGATCGACCGGCCGAGCCCCGAACGCGCATCCGCCGGGCATAGCCACCGAGGCCCGTTTGCGCTTGGCCAGCATCGGCCCCAGTACGCAAATGCTGGCGCGCATGGTCCGTACGATCTCGTATCGAGCATGGCTCAGGTCTGGATCGGTGGCGGTTATGGTGACGGTGCCGTGGCGTCCCTCGACGCGGCAGCCCAGCTCACCCAGCAGCCGAGCCATATTGGTGATGTCGGACAGGTCCGGCACGCGGCGCAAGGTGACCGGCTCGTCCGTGAGCAGTGCCGCCGCCATCAACGGCAGGCTCGCGTTCTTCGAGCCGTCGATAGCGATGCGTCCCGATAACCGCGCGCCGCCATGAATTCGAAATGCGTCCAATGCGAGGATCCTTCGGCGTCGTTTGGCCTTGAGGCTTGTCCATCACATCGGCGATCTCGAACAGGAGCGGCCAACGAACATGCCGCCCGCACAACCCGCACAGTTTCGCTGCAACGCCTCGTCAGCGCCAATTTGCCCACGCCGCGGGCTTCATCGTTTACACAACGAAGTTCTTGGCACCGACTTGGCGGAAGCGGTTGGAATCGTACGGTTACGGGGTTCCCAAGAAGTACCTGGGCCCGGTGCCTGCCTGGCCAGAGGCTTCGACGGACTCGCAACGAATAACCACAAGACCAGGAGCTGCCGGCCGAACGTGTCCCGTGCAATCCCTCCCCGGTGAGGGGCATTCGGACAATCACCTAACCATTTGAAGACTAAGAGTTTGCGCGTGAGAAATCCTGGGTGCCTGCCGGCCGCGGGTGTATCGGACCTGATCCAATTGACCCCCGGTCTGTGCAGGCGGTCCAGCTCTCCCACGGTGGGGTGATTCGCCCCTGCCGCGGCTTTGAGCCGCCCCGGTGAATCGTACCTTTGAAGCAATGGAGGCGTCGTCCGTTGCTCGAAGGAGCTTTCTCATGGCCAGCCCTCGATTCCTTTCGACGCGATCCGCGCTCGTCGCCCTTGGGTACGTAGGTGTGATCGCCGTTGTGGCGGTGACTAATGCGCCCGTGAGGGCCGACGAGCACGACCCGCCGGACGTCATCTACCTGGCCGGCATCGTGCGCGACTTCAAAGAGAAGACGGCCCAAGGTGGTCATCCCGACTTCGAGAACAGGCCCGCCAACGGTTTCGGCCGGTACTCAGCCAATATCGCCACCACGATCGGCGAGGACGGCAAGCCGGTCCACACCGGCGATGGCTACAAAGTGGCCTCGCAGTGGCGGGATTCCGAGCACCGGCAAATCTCCTATCACGTGGCCGAGGCGTATCCGGCGCCGGGCGACCATGCCGGAAACTTCGGCCCGCACAGCACGGGCGGAATCACGTCCGCCGACAGCTTCGACCAGTGGTTCCACGACGAGCTGGGGGTGAATATTTCCGCGCCGCTGACGTTGGCTTTCGTACTGCAAGATGACGGAACCTACGTCTTTGACGATCGAGAGGACCCCTACTACATGGACCTCGGCGGCTTCTTCCCGATCGACGGCCGGATGTTCGGCAACTCCGGTGGGAGCCCCGACCACAACTTCCACTTCACCTTTGAGTTGCACGGGCAGTTCGAGTACGACGCCGGCGCCAATCAGTTCTTCAAGTTCACCGGCGACGATGACGTCTGGGTGTTCGTCAACGGCGAACTGGTGATCGACCTCGGCGGCGTCCACGCGGCTCACGACCAGTATATCGGAATGGACCGCCTCGGACTGTCCGACGGGGAGACGTACCAGATCGACTTCTTCTTCGCCGAGCGGCACCGGACCCAGTCGAACTTCCGGATTCAGACCAACATGCCCATCGTGAGCATGCCGCTGCCGACCGTTTCCATGGTGTACGACTGAGCGAGCATCTCGCCTTGCGCCTCAATGTGGCCGGCCCGCATCGGCCGCCTCCGACCGCGCGAGGCCGAACCTGCCCTTGCGACCGCTCGGCCCGGACTTCTTTGGTCCGGGCCGTTCTCGTGTGTGGCTCGTTGCCCTACAGTGTCCGTCTATGACCCGCGAAATCACCACCGCCGATCCCGTTCTTCCGGACGTGAAGATGAACCTGGTGCCCGTCAGTGCGCCGGTCACCGGCCGTGTCGTGTCCAACGACGTGTGCCTCCAGGGCAAATCCAACAGCTTCGTCCGGCACACCGAAATCGACGTGTCCGGCACGCCCCTCGCCGGCAATTTCCTCGTCGGACAATCGTTCGGCGTGATCACCCCCGGTGTGGACGAGCGGGGGAAGCCGCACAAGGTCCGCCTCTACTCCGTTGCGTGCCCGGGGTGGGGTGAGGACGGCAAGGGAAACATCGTCTCCACCACACCCAAACGAGTGATCGAAGAATACAAGCCGCAAAAAAAAGGCGACGACCCCGACCGACACACGTTATTCCTCGGCGTGTGCAGCAACTACCTGTGCGATCTGAATCCCGGCGACGAGGTCCAGGTCACGGGCCCCAATGGCAGACGCTTCCTCCTGCCCGTCAACACCGCCGATCACGATTACCTTTTCCTCGCCACCGGCACCGGCATCGCGCCGTTTCGCGGCATGGTCCAAGAACTGCTGGAGCATCCCGACGGGCCCTGT
>JAZFYE010000423.1:0-26018 GCA_036475395.1 Phycisphaerales bacterium | reverse complement strand
CCGGAATAGATGAACACCTTGCCCGCATGGAAACCGCCGTTGTTACTAACCCATGCGGCGAGGACGAGATCGGCGTGATCATCACCGTTGACATCGTCGATCATCTCGCCGAGGCCGAACCCGCCGTTGCCATCGCCTGTGAGCATCCACAGTTGCGAGAAATCAGTGCCGGAGTAGACATGCGCGCGGTTCGCGTTGAAATCAGCAACGTAGATATCAGGCGTGCCATCATTATTGATGTCCTGTCCACCGCCAGCGAACAAACTGCCGAAGCCCTGCGCCCCGCTCGGGGGAATAAACGTGTGAACCAGATCGCACGTCTTACCGTTGTATGAATAGAGGTACGCACGGCCGCCGGAGGTAGGCCCGGCATTGCGAGCGCCAACGATGAACTCATCGCGCCCGTCGTTGTTTCGATCGCCGACGAAGTTGAGCGCCGAGCCGAACTCATCGCTGGAACTCTCGCCGTCAACAGTGCACAACAGCGAGAAGTCCGTGCCGTCGTAGAGATAGACCCGACCGGCGTTGAAGGCCGCGGCGTCATGGAACGTCGCGCTAACGAGCAAGTCGGGATGACCGTCGCCATTAGCGTCACCACCGCTTGCGACACGAAACCCGAGTCGATCGCCGTTGAATTGTCCAAAGAAGGTGTGCAGTATGCCGCCATCAACGCCGGAGTAGACCACCGCTCGTCCCGCCCCGGAGAACGGTCCACCGGCGATGACATCAGGGGTGCCGTCTGCGTTGATATCACCGGTGCGGTTGGCGTCAATACCCAGTTGACCGCCGCCGGAGACGCCTGTCGCACGCCAAAGTTCCGTACCGTCCGAGCCGGAATACACATAGATGCGGCCAGCGTTTGAGCCCCCACCATCGTTCGTTGGTGCGGTGATCACGAAGTCATTGATGCCATCGTCGGTCAGATCGCCGAGGTAATTGGACTTCCAGCCAAACTGATCGCCGATCGCCTCGCCGGTCAAGATATGGATCGCTTTGCATCCCTCCTGGCATTGGGCATGGGCGGTACGGCAACCACCGACGACCACCAGGAAGACCACCATCAGCATCAAACGATCGATCGATCGCACATCTATTGTCATCACGGGCATCTCCAGCCACCGGGGCTAATCGAGCCGGGCCAAACGCCGGAGGGCGATAACGATCGCCGGCGCATACCGCCATTTGGAGTTCTCCGGGGATGGAGCGGAAACCTGCCGGCCAATCTGCCAGGCTTTGGGCAAGTTAGGGACGGCCCGTCGGCCGGAATCTCGACTCTCTATGGTGGAATGCGGCCTTGGCGCTGTATGCTGGGGGTCTTGATGTGGTAGACCGCGCGAGACCGCCCTAGGGCGACCTGACCATGCGAGGAGAAAGAATGAAAGGCGTAACCCTTCTTGTCCTGTTGGTGACTGCGTTCCCTGCCCTCGGCCAGGAGCCGGAGGCAGAATTACCTCAGGCCCCCGAGGAAGAGACGTCGGACGTATCGCCGGGCGACGTTGCGGAGAAGGTCAGTAGTTCAACGTTCTCTGCTCTCAAGGCTCGCTTACTCGGACCGGCCCTCATGTCGGGGCGCATCGGCGACTTTGCCGTGAACCCTGACAACCACAGCGAGTACTTCGTCGCTGTCTCCTCAGGCGGCGTATGGAAGACGACCAACAACGGCACCACCTACACGCCAATCTTCGACAGCCAAGGTTCATATTCGATCGGCTGCGTTGAGATCGTCCCGGGCAACCACAACATCATCTGGGTCGGGACGGGCGAGAACAACAGCCAGCGAAGCGTCTCGTTCGGCGACGGTGTATACAAGTCCGTCGATGGCGGCAAAACCTTCAAGAACATGGGCCTCAAGAAGTCCGAACACATCGGAATGATCGCCATCCACCCGCGGAACTCCGACATTGTCTACGTCGCAGCGCAAGGGCCGCTATGGCGTGCCGGGCGCGATCGCGGACTCTACAAGACCACCGACGGCGGCACGAGCTGGGAACGCATCCTTCATACGTCCGAAGATACCGGCGTCAATGAAGTTCATCTCGACCCGCGCGATCCGGATGTCTTGTATGCATCCACCTATCAGCGACGGCGTCGTGTCTGGACGATGATAGATGGCGGACCGGAGTCCGGAATCCACAAGTCCACCGATGGTGGTAAGACGTGGCGGGAATTGATTTGCGGGCTGCCGAGCGGAGATAAGGGCAAGATCGGGCTGGATATCTCACCGGCGGATCCTGATGTGATCTATGCCGTGATCGAAGCGAAGGAAGGCAAAGGCGGGTTCTTCCGTTCCACCGATCGAGGCGAGAGTTGGTCCAAGCGCAATAGCCGATCGACAACCGCGCCGATGTATTACAACGAGATCGTGTGTGATCCGCATGATGTAGATACGGTTTACATCCTCGACACGTTCCTGATGGTCACAAACGATGGCGGCGCGAATTTCACGAGCGCCCAGGGGCGCAATCGCCACGTCGATAACCATGCGCTCTGGATTGATCATGACGATACCGCCCACATGATCGTCGGTTGTGACGGCGGTGTGTACGAGACGTGGGACGGCGCCGCAAACTGGCAGTACAAAGCGAATCTGCCGTTGACGCAGTTCTATCGCATCAGCGTCGATAATTCCGAACCGTTCTATTACGTCTATGGCGGAACGCAGGACAACAATACGCTGGGCGCGCCGTCGCGCACCACTCGCCGTTCGATATCGAACGAAGACTGGTTCGTCACGGTCGGCGGCGACGGCTTTGAGACGCAGGTCGACTACGAAGACCCCAACATCGTTTACAGTCAGTGGCAGTACGGCGGGCTCGTGCGGCATGATCGGCTCAGCGGTGAGAATGTCGATATCAAACCGCGCCCAAAACCCGGCGACCCGCCGCACGTCTTCAACTGGGATGCGCCGCTTCTGATCAGCCCACATTCCCATACACGGCTTTACTTCGGCGGGCGACGCCTCTATCGCTCTGATGATCGCGGCAATAGTTGGCGGGCGATCAGCGGTGATCTGTCGCGCGGGATTGATCGCAATGAACTTGAGGTTATGGGAAAGGTTCAGCCGGTGGATGCCGTCGGGAAGCACGAGAACACCTCGATCTACGGCAACACCGTCGCCATCAGCGAATCACCGCTCGTCGAGGACCTTATCTATGTCGGCACCGATGATGGACTTGTACACGTGACCGATGACGCAGGCGAGAGTTGGCGAACGATCGAGGTCTTTCCCGATGTGCCGCACAAGACCTACGTCAGTTGTCTGACTGCATCCCGACACGATGCTGACACCGTGTTCGCCTCATTTGACAACCACAAGAACGGCGACTTCAGGCCATATCTGCTCAAGAGCACCGATCGCGGTCAGACATGGAAGTCGGTCGCAGGTGATCTGGGGGAACGTGAAATCGTCTATTCGATCGTTGAAGATCATGTGCGCGACGGTTTGCTGTTCGTTGGAACAGAGTTCGGCGCATACTACTCACTGAACGGCGGTGACAAGTGGTTGAAAATCAGCGGTCTGCCCACAATTTCCGTCCGCGATATCGATATCCAGCGGCGCGAGAACGACCTGGCGTTCGCCACGTTCGGGCGCGGGTTTTACATTCTCGATGACTATTCCCCGCTTCAGGTTGTAACCGCTGAGGCGCTTGATGAGCCTGCGTATATGTTCCCCATCAAGGATGCGCTTTTCTACATTCCAAGCAGTAAGGGGCGCGGCTCCCAGGGGGCGTCGTATTGGACGGCTTCCAATCCGCCCTATGGCGCTATCTTCACCTATCACCTGGAGAAGGACGTCAAGGCCGGCCCGAAGATGGACAAAGACGCGACGGGTCCGGAATACGACAAACTGCGAGACAAAGAACGCACGCGCGCGGCATCCGTCTTTTTGACGATTCGGGATGAGGAAGGTGAAATCGTTCGTCGCATCAACGGCTCAACGAGCAAAGGTGTTCACCGCACGGCTTGGAACCTTCGTATGGGTCGTGCCAGCGGCGGCGGTGGTGGACGCGGCCGACGCTCAGGAGGCGGCGGACCGTATGTCTTGCCCGGCACGTACACCGTCACAGTCTCCAAACAGGTCGATGGCGAAATCACCGACCTGACCGAGCCGACGCCGTTTGATGTCGTGCCGCTTGCGCTGGGAACGTTTCAGCCGGAAGATCGCGCCGAAGTGCGCGACTTTCATCAAAAAGTGGCGGCGCTGTATAGGGCTGTGCAAGCGGCAGGTCAGTCGCTCAGTGAAGCGCAAAGTCAGATTTCGGGGATCGCGCAGGCGGTCTTTAACACGCCCGATGCGGATCAGACTTTGGCGCATGAAGCGCACGAGTTGAGCAATCGTTTGAAAGACATTTCGCAGGCGCTCAATGGCGATTCGCTTCCCAGGCGGTTCGGTGAACCGACGCTGCCGGGCATACGCGGCCAGGTTCAGTTTGCCGTATCGAGCTGGAACATGACCGCCCCACCGACGCAGACGCAGCGCGATGCGTATGAATACGCAGCGAGTGAGTTTGGCGATGTGCTGGCACAGTTGCGCGAGTTGATCGAAACTGATCTGAAAGCGCTGCAAGCGAAACTGGATGACGCCGGCGTCCCCTGGACCCCCGGACGGCTGCCCGCGTGGGAGAACGAGTGAGCGCCGTTCCTGCCCGCTGCCTTTCTAGGTCAGCGAAGCCCTGTTTTCTAGCTCGTCCCGGCTCAGAGGCAAATCGCTCGTCGAGGGAGGCCTCCCCGGTGCTCCGGTGGCGCGAGAGGGCTGGAGTGTGGCGAACGTACCTATGATTTGGGCATGAACCGAACAACCTGCTCGATGATTGCGATGCTTGGGCCTTGTCTGGCGCTCCTTGGTGGTCAATCCGAGCCGCCGAAAACGACCAGTGCCGATCACGACTTGCTCCGTGGGCCGACCGTCCCCGACAACGTTGTGCAGACGTTGGTCAACATCGACATGGGGGGAAAATTCATTCCGCTCCAGGGGCGACCGGAGGAAGCGGCACTGGAGTTGGTGTTCATCGATCCGGAGCGCCAAGAAGGCGCACATGAGGTGGCGCAAGCGCGAAGAATCGCAACTGGAATGCTGCTCGTTGACAACATCGACGTGGTGAAAGAAGCCAGCGACGCCATCAGGGCCGGTGAGAATGACAAGGCACAGGCGGTGTATCGCCAACTCCACGACCGATTCAACCCGAATCACCTGCGCGATCCGCTGCTCGATGCGTGGGAAGGCGTCCTGAGCGAGCAGGAAGTTCAGCAGATACAGCAGATCGTGGACGAGTACTGGGATGCGTGGATCGAATGGGAGTTGCGGAACGCGCGCGATCGTTCCGACACGGCGCGCAAAAAGACTCAGCGCCGATTGTCCTTTCGGTTGTTTCAACGGGAGATCGGCGAGGCGTACAACTGGAGCTTGCGACCCATCCAACAGAGGCTCGAATCGATCTACCAAGCAACCGAGCCGACCGAGGAGCAGCGGGCAGCCATCCGCGAAGTCATGATCGATTACATTCGCCAATCGCGGCTGCGACCTACACCCGAGCAGCGCCAGACCGCCGCGTCCCGCATCTACGACCTCCTTGATGAAACGCAACGGTTGAAATTGTTCGCCCAAGCGCTGTGGCAGCTTTGAGGATAGACGGACGACCCCATATCACAGTGGCACGGAACGATTCCTTCCGAGTTCGCGCCGGGTCGATTCGCCGACTTCCGCGAAATCTGGTAACTCAAGGCCTCTCCGTCTGTATCAGGACAGAAAGCTGGCCATATCAGAACTGATCGTTGAGTTGTTGATACGTGCGCCAGCCCAAATCGGTACAGGAGGCCACACTGATGAGTCAAAGTTCTACCGTTCTGCGCCGATCCGGATCGGTTCGGGCCGCGGCGGTCTTTGCGACGCTCGTCCTCTCCGGCGCGGCTGCAGCACAGACTCCGCCGGCGACGTTGAAGTTAGTCAATGGCCGCTGGTTCGACGGCCAGGCATTTCGAGCCGCAACCATGTACGTGGCGGGGGAATTCTTCGTCGGCACCGCTCCCGATCAGATCGACGCCGAAATCGATCTCGAAGGCGGCTGGGTGATCCCACCCCTGGCCGAATCGCACACCCACACCATCGTCGGCAACGCCGCCCGAAACGAGGAGTTCCTCCATCTCGGCATCTTCTACGCCAAGGTGCAGGCGGCGGCGATCGAAGGGATGCGCGAGCATCGCAAGGCCTTCTCAAGCTGGCGCGACGTCGACCTGATCTTCGCCGCCGGCGCCTTCACCGCACCTGACGCCCACCCCGAGCAGATCGGCCACTACTTTCTCGAACCTGATGAAATTGACGGTAATTGGGTGCACCTCGTCGAAACGCCAGCCGACGTCGAGGCCGCTTGGCCGAGCGTTCTCACCTCCGACACCAACTTCATCAAGACCTTCCTGCTCTACAGCAACGAGTACGAGCAGCGACGGGTGGATGACTCGATCACGCCGCGCCACCGCGGGATGAATCCGGCCCTGCTCGCGGACATTGTCGAGCGGGCACACGCGGCCGGGCTGAAGGTGTCCTGCCACGTGCGCACCGCCGATGATTTCCATCGCGCCCTCCTCGCAGGTGTCGATGAGATAGCCCACATGCCGGGTTTCTCCATGGGTCCGGAGGAGCAGAGTCAGTTCCAGACGGCATGGATGCTCGCCGAGTTTGACGAGCCCGAACGGTTCAAGATCAGCCGCGACGACGCCAGACTCGCCGCCGAGCGAGGCGTGATCGTCGACACCACCATCGGCTACTACACCGAGCCGCCCGAGGATCTGCTGGCGCAGATGCCAGAGGCGATTGTCGCGCTGGTGCGAAAAAGCATCGACGTGCGTGCCGACGTCGCGCGACACAACCTTGCGTTGCTACGCAAGCACGGTGTCACCGTCGCGCTCGGATCAGACAGCGGAGAGGGCAACGTGATTCAGGAAGCGACCTACATCCAGTGGCTCGGCGTGCTCGATCGCCCCACGCTACTGCGCATGCTGTGTGTAACGACGCCCCGTACAATCTTCCCGAACCGTAAGATCGGGCGCCTGGCCGACGGGTACGAGGCGAGCTTTCTGGTACTAGGATCCGACCCGGTGGCAGATATCGTGAACGTAAGCGACATTCGCCGCTCTTTCAAGCGCGGCAGGGAACTCACGTTCGAGGACGCCGCTTCCGATTGACAGGATTCCTGACAGTTGTGAAGAGGACTGCAACCAAAACGGCGTTCTGGACGCCTGCGACATTGCCGATGGATCAAGTTCCAACCCTTCTTTAGTGTCCAAGAGTGCCTCGATACCGACATTCTGTAGCGCACGCTTTGAGCCTGCCGTTGCTTGCATCACCAAGACAGGCAGGCCAATTCCCCGTGCACGAATCGTCTCCATAATCGGGCCATGATCTTGCCGGCCGGGCGGTGGACGCCGTGCTTGTGGGCTCGGTCGTTTCACTGCCCCAGGAGGACACTGATGTTGTTGCTTTCTTGGTTGGAGGTGACGATGTCCGGCTTGTCGTCGCCGTTGACATCGCCGACCGCAACACCCCAGGGGCCGGTCCCGACCGCGAAGGGGGAACCGGGCGCGGTCTCGAAGCCACCGTGACCGTCACCCAACAGTACCGCAACCGACTTGCCCGCGGTCCCCGTGATCAAATCTGTTCGTCCATCGGCATTGACGTCAACCAGCCGCAATCGATACCCGCGCTGCCCCGCATCGACCGGTGAGCCCGGAGCTTTGGCGAAGCCGCCTGCGCCATCGCCCAGCAAGACAACAAGCAGCGTGTCATCGTGCGACACCACCAGATCAAGAGCACTATCGGCATTGATATCACCAAGGGCCGTGCAATACGGTCTCTGGCGAACCGGTAACGGTGAGCCGGACGCAGCGCGAAGGGCGCCAGCGCCGTCACCCAAGACCACACTGACCGTGGCGTCGCCGAAGTTCGGCACGGCGACATCGAGCTGACCGTCTCCGTTTATATCCCCTATAGCCGGCATATAGGGCCGGCGTCCAACTGCAAACGGTGATCCCACCGCCGGTGAGAACCCTCCTCGACCGTCGCCGAGCAGAACCGACACGCTGTTGTCGTCTGAGTTGGCGGTCACGATATCGCAGTGACCATCTGCGTTCATATCACCCAGCACGAGCCCATGATTGTGCCCAGAGTTGCTTTGCAGCGCAGCGAAAGGCGAGCCGGGCGCGGCCGTGAAGCCGCCTTTGCCGTTACCTAGCAGAACGGCCACACCGTTGCTGCCATGGGCGGTGACGGCAAGGTCGGGCCTCCGGTCTCCATTGAAATCGGCGACCGCAAGTAAGTGAGACGCCAACCCGGTTAGTGCGGGCGACGCGGGAGAAGCTGAAAACTGGCCTCGGCCGTCGTTGAGCAAGACCGTAACATCTTTGCCGGCGACGTTGGCGGTGACCATGTCGAGGCTGCCATCGTCGTTCAGGTCAGCCAAAGCGATGTCGAGCGGCTGGGTCCCAACCGCGATCGGCGAGGAAGGAGCAGCCTTGAACAAGGCAGGTTCCGCCTGAACATGAGCGCGACCACCCTCGCTCGCCGGTGTAGCGAGACCCACCACCAATGAAATGAAAAACCAGACGCCTCTACGAGTCGTTGCACGTGTTCGCATCAGTATTCACGTCGGTGACCGTAATACTAGACGACTGTCCGGCATCGAGTGTTATCACGATTCTCAGAGGATTGACTTCACGACTGAACAACCGCGCTGTGACTGGGAGCCAGTCGTTCTACCCAAGTTCACCGTACATGAATCGTCTCCATACTCCGGACATGATCTTGCCGGCGGGCGGTTGACGCCGTGCTTGTGCTCGTCGCTTCACTGCCCCGGGAGGATACTGATGTTGTTGCTTTCTTGATTGGAGGTGACGATGTCCAGCCGGTCGCGATGCGCCGTCAGCGGTATCCGCACGGACGCGGCCGGTGCTTCTTCGGGGGTCCAATTCAACCACGGAAGGTTGGATGACAAGGCCGGCTACCGTTCGATTGAATCGTCGTGCCCTCCCGGTGTATACTTGGCGACAGATTTGACGATCACCAACTCAGTCAGCACGGATGGAGCCGCAAGCCATTTCAACCAAACCTGCGACGATGCTTGAGGAAGTGCGGTCCGGTGACACGCATTTCTGTTTGTGTTGCCGAGGCGTGTCCGAGCTTGTCCACCGCTTTGATGCGCCTCCAAAAGGTGAAACACATTTTGGCGGGCCCGATCAGTCGAGCTATCGACGCGAGTTGCGCCGCTGTGTGATCTGTGGGCATTTTCTGGCAGTCAGTCACGTACCGCTCGGCGAGCTGTACACGGGCCAATACGTCAATGCAACCTATGGCGAGGACGGTATCCGGGCTGCGTACGAGCGCATCATGACCCTCGACCCGTCGCAATCCGACAATGCTGGGCGCGTTCGGCGAGTTCTCGATCTTGTCGAACAGCATCGACCGGGATTCAAGTCCTCCGACCGCACACCGTCGATGCTCGACGTCGGCTCAGGCCTCTGTGTGTTCCCGGCGGCGATGAAGGCCGCCGGCTGGCGTTGCACCGCGCTCGATCCCGACGAGCGGGCGGTCAAGCACGCGCGTGAAGTTGCGAAGGTTGATGCCGTCTGCGCGGACTTCATGACCGCACCCACATGCGGGGAATTCGATCTCATCACGATCAACAAGGTCCTCGAACATGTGACGGATCCGATCGCGATGCTTGCCCGGTGCGTCGCGTTCGTGCGTGATGACAGCGTGATTTACATCGAGGTCCCCGACGGCGAGGAGGCGATCAAAGACGGCCCCGATCGTCAAGAGTTTTTCATTGTCCACCTGCACATCTTCAGCATGGCATCGCTGGCCATGATGATTGACCGCGCCGGCTTCCGCGCGCTTCGGATTGAGCGTCTCCGTGAGCCGAGCGGGAAATACACGCTGTGGGCATTGCTCATCCGGGCATAGCCGGCCGAGCCTGGCTCGAGCCGCCGGCATGTGCGTCGTAGCGAGTTCGTCAACTGTGCAGTACGATCTCCAGTATGTTGACACAGATCGAGGAACATTCAGCTCAGGTAGACGACGCGCCGGCCCTCGCTGCGCTGAAGATACGGTTCCACCGCTTTCTTGATCTCGCCCGCAGCGCGGTACAACGGCAGCCATGGCTCGTCGTGATCGCGATGCACGAATATGCCCGGTGCATCTATCCTGCCGACCCATACCTGCCGTTCGACGAGGATCAGAGTTCAACCGAGCGCGTGACAAGAGTGCTGGATTCCTGCATTGGCCTGCTTGAATCAGCGGCGCCGCTCGGGTCCTACTTCGAGCATCAAGCGGATGCCATGGCCGGCGTACTTGCCGAACACTCACGCCCACCGGGGCGCCGCCGCGACGAAGAGGCGACTCAGCAAGTGTACGGCCGACTGTGGGACGACTTGGACACCGATGCGTACCTGTCCGAATCGGTCGAACTAATGGAGGCGAGGCTTCGCAACAGTGGCGTGCAACGCGCAAGCTTCAGCGGCAAGGTCGTGCTCGACCTCGGGTGCGGGAGCGGCCGACATACCATGGCGATGGCCATGGCCCAGGCCGAGAGAGCCCACGGCGTCGATCTCGGAGCGGCCTCGCTCGAAACGGCCACGTCCATCGCCGCGCGGGCAGGCCTCGGGAACGTCGAATTCCGCGTCGGCGATGCGTTGGACCTACCCTATGAGGACAGCACCTTTGATTTCATTTGGTGCAACGGTGTGCTCCACCACACGAAGGACCTGGAGCGCGGCATCAACGAGCTGCACCGGGTCCTGAAATCGAGATCGCAGGCTTTTCTCTACCTCTATGGCGACGGCGGCCTGTTCTGGTACTCGCGTAAGCAGATGCGGCCGATCATGCAACGGATCCCGCAGGAATACACGTTGGCCATCCTGACCATGATTGGTATGCCGAAGAACCGGTTCATCTTTGCTGACAATTGGTATGTTCCGATCGAGCGGCACACCACCCGGGCGGCGCTCGAGGCGTATCTGTCGCAGATCGGCTTCTGCTCGTTACAGAAAATCGTTGGCACGCGTCCAACAGACCTCGATCGTGCGATCGCCACCGGCGATCCAGAAGCCCAGTTGATCTGGGGCGACGGAGAGCACCGGTATCTCATCACCAAAGGATAAATCAATTCCAAGACCGGGCGACCCGCTTGAATCCGTCCTGGCTCACTCAACGATGATCGAGACCCCTATTCGCGAAGACGAGATTCGTCCCGACGAACTGTGCCCGGCGCATCTCGAAGCGATGACGCGCGATATCGAGCGGCTCAAGGCCCAACGCGCCCAGTTCGTGACCGTTGCCTGTCCCGCCTGCGGTGAATCATCCAGCACAATGCGTTTCGAGAAGTACACCTTCCAGTACGTATGCTGCGCGCACTGCGAAACACTCTACATGAACCCACGGCCGTCGCCTGAATTGATGGCCAGCCATTACGCGGATTCTGAGAATTACCGATACTGGGTAACGCACCTGTACCCCGCGTCTGAGACGAAGCGCCGCGAGAATATCCATCGGCCTCGTCTTGACCGAATCGTTTCTTCCTGCGACAAGTCTGGCATCCCGCGCAGGGTGCTTTTGGAAGTCGGCGCGGGTTTCGGGACGTTCGCAGCCTTGGCCAAGGAAACCAGCGCTTTCGATCACGTGGTGGCGGTCGAGCCGACGCCGGAGATGGCGCAGGCATGTCGGAATCACGCCGTCCAGGTGATCGAGAAATCCTTGGAGGAGATCTCCGATGAGATCGACCAGGTCGATGTGGCTGTAGCGTTCGAAGTTATCGAGCACGTCTTTTCACCGAGCCGATTTCTCGATCATATGGCCCGCTTGTTGCGCCCCGGCGGCTTGTTGGTCCTCACCTGCCCCAACGGGCTGGGCTTCGACATCATGTTGCTCGGAAGCGACTCGCACGCGGTCGATCCCGGCCACCTGAACCTTTTTAATCCGCAGTCGCTCACGTTGCTTGTTCAAGCACGTGGCTTGGATGTGCAAGAGGTCGACACGCCGGGACAGCTCGATGCCGAGCTTGTGCACAAGGCCATTGAGCAAAAGAAGTTCGACGTGTCGCGTGATTCGTTCCTTCGGCGCGTGCTTGTCGACGAATGGGATCGTCTTGCCGGACCGTTCCAGAAGTTCCTGGCGGACAACGGTCTCTCATCGCATATGTGGCTCGCAGCTCGAAAGTGATGACCACTCGTCCTAGACAAGATGCAGCTCGGCCCGTCACGATCGATCGGTCAACCGCTGGCGGCGGTTGAATAACGAGCGTGCGCCGGGGCGTGAACTATCTCGTCAAGAAGAATACTCCGGCAGATCAGATCTATCGATTGACGACGACCGGGCGTGAGATCAACCAGACTCTCAAGATGGATCGCCGATACGTTCAGATCATGCACGCTAAAGTAGTCAAGCGGGAGGCAGGCGCGGAAGAAGAACGCATATGCATAGCGCCGCGCCAACTCGACCCGGACGTTGATTTGCTTCTCACCCACACAGATCCGGTCAAGGATCGCGAAATAGTCCTGGGGTGTGCGAGCATCCATGGTGATTCCTCGCCCCGCATGCCGACCGCCGCCGACGAGAACGACCGGCTTCCCCAAGGCGGCCGCTTCGACAGCAACCGTCGAGGTATAGACCAGCGCGACATCCACAAGGTCGATCAGACTGTGGGCAGGAATCTCCGTATTCGCCGGGATCATGTGGATATTCTGGGGAACTCGCTCGAAACTATTGCGAATGATGCCGTTCAGTGGGTCGAACGCCGGCCACATATGCTCGGCGGGATGAATCTTGATGATCAAGTGATGCTCCGGCCATCGCTCGAAGAATTTGATCGTCTGCACCACCCAATCACTTGCCGGTCGAAAGGCGGGCTCGACGCATGTGGTGCCGGCGTCGTAGCCCACGTTGGGAAACAAACCAAAGATCATCGCCTGCGGTGACAGATCATCGCCAAGGCCGATGAGGCCCCTCAACTGGGTGCGGCTCAACTCGCGCGTCCACGAACAGAACGTGCTGGCTTCAATGGGCACGCGCTGACGGAACGACAAGTATTCAGTAAGCTCGGCGTCTTCGTTCTCAGTGAGCGGCAGATCTCGCCACGCAGACCAGCCCGGCATCGAATCGGTCGGATGAGGCGGACGGTCCCACTCAAGCATCACGCTGCTGCCGCGAGGAGAGATCTGAATGAGATCGACGGGAATCCCCAGATGCAGGGCAACGGCGCGGATGACTCCCCAATCCGTCTTCTTGCCATCTTCGAGCACAACCTTGTCAATCTTCAGCTCTTCGAGGATACCGTAACCGATTTCAATGAGATACAGCCCCGCCAGCAGAAACTCGCGGGCTTTGTGGCCAATGCCCGGCACACTGAGGTCCACAGCGCCAACCTTAAAGAAACTCTCCAACGAGCGGAGTATGTGCTGGCCCAGCTCGATTTCACGGTGGCAAAAGTGTGAGATCTCGTCGAGGGGAACCTGCTCAGCCAACGCTTTATATTGATCGAGCTGGTCAGGCTTGATGAACTCGCTATACCAACGGTGAGGCAGCTTCGCCGCGGCGGCGAACGGTCGAGAGTTCTTGTAGCACCAGCGCGTACAGGCGCTTTCGACGTGATGCACTTTACGGAGCGTGCACGCGGGCAGGAACTCATCACACATCAGCGCCGTGACATCGGCGCCGCGGATCCGCAGGGCTTGAGCGATAAAGCTCAATAGCGCAAACTGCACTTCGCCTCCGCAAAGACCTGGGATCAGAATGCGCTTGTACCGACTCCCCTTGAGCGGATGAATCGACAGCTCGCCGCGGAAGATTTGCTCGAGACGGGCGGTGAACGTCGGACCCTTGAGGATCGGTAGCGGCTGATCGGCTCGCGTTGGCCTCGACACGGGCTCATCCATCCGCATAGACCTTGGTCTCATCACGTCCATGTGATACGTCGAGTACGAAGAATCAGCATACCTGAACTCGATGCTGCTTGGAGCAGACTATAGCGGCGAACGCGTTTGCCTCAACCGGTCCTCATTCAATCGCGGCGATTCCACCGTTCCTTCCGCCCGCAACCGGAGCGAACGGCTCATGTTCCTTGAGCAACTATGTATCGACGAGATGGCAATCGAAAGCCCGCCCTCCACTCAACGTGTCTGGCCGTCAAGGCGGCGCAGCGGCCCGCATCCAAGTTCGCGTTCCTCAAACGCATACTACCTCAGTACCCTGCTCGTCCCAAAGCGGCAGTATCGGGATTGCTTCGCCGATGATTCGTTCCCATTTGCCGATCAGCGCGCGTTGGTGCACCAGGGTGGCGGGGATGACAGCTTGCACACCGAGCTCGTTTGCTTGCTCCGGTCGGCGAACCTCAAAGCCCCCCACATTTCGGCCAACCAAAAGAGAATCGTCATCAAGAAGACAGACAATCTCGCCGGGCATCTCGTGTAGATGCGGGCATATGAGATGGCTCAGGTAGCCGGCCCCGAACAGTCCAACGCGCTGGAAGCCTTTTGCCGCGGCCTCTTCGACCGCCAATCGAACCAGCTCGACGCCATCCAACGCAGGCGGTCGTGAGACCAACCGGCGATCCGCGTACAGGCTCGCTCGGTCAGCGATCTCAGCGGGAACCGCCGGCGTCCAATCGTCAGGCTCGTATCCAAGTTGTTGCAGAATCTCTCGCGTCGATGCAATGATCCAGTGTCGCTCCGATTGATCGAGCACAAACTCATGGTCGTAATCAACCGGCCCGGGAAGCGCGTTTCGGAAACCGTCGTCGATCCCTAGGAACTGATAGATCCGTTCAAAGAATCGGTCTGTGTCACCAATCATGTCTTCGAAGTGCACTTGAAGCACCCGCGGATGGCCGAAGACCGGTGAGCGAAGATACGCGGCAACGTCGTTGTACCAACGCAGCAGTGAGTTAGCCACCGTAGCATCGTATCCGTACATCTCCCCGTAATGGACGATGTCCACGCTGATGTAGGCGGGGACGACGCCGAGCGGATGGCGGACGATGTAGACCATCTTCGCGTCCGGCCAATACTCCAGGAGCGAGGCGAGGCGATGCACGTTCATCGTGCTTTTGTGCAGGATGATTCCAGGCTCCTCGATAAGATGGCGGCAATACGCTTCGAAATAGGCCCGGCAGGCGGCGATGATCGCCTCTTCGGTGGCAAAGGGACAACGCGGTTGCAAACGATAGGTGCTCCAGTCGATGAGCTCTTCGGGAAGGCACTGATTCGCAGGTACCTTCGCGATCGCGGGGTGCTGACCGAGCTGGTTCGCCAGAGTCTTGCTCCCGCAGCGGCCGGTCCCTCGAACAAAGATGATCTGCTCTGCGTGCACGCTCTTTCTCGCGGTTACGAATCTGCAAAACCTAGCGAATGTTCCGCACAGATAGTCCGGCTCGGCGCATATCGACGTGGCGATCTCGTTGACCGACCACGAATGTTCGATTGTCAACCACTGTGCAAGGCTGCGAGACGACAAATCCGACGTCGCGCATCGTCTGAATCAATGTGCTGGCGGTGAAGAGCAGCCAGTTCCAACCCCACGGCTCGCCGGCGTCTGTTCCAGATCGCGTTTGGGCGCTCGCCCGCCGAGCTGTGATGTGTGGATCAAAATCATACGCCAACGTCTCCACCAAGCACTTGCCTCCGTCCTTTAGACAATTGAAGGTGATGCGCAGCGCCAGCTTTGGATCACTAAGGTGGTGCAGCACTCCGGGGAAAAGTACAAGATCAAAAGCGTCCTGAAACGCCTCCGTTGTACAGTCATACAGCGACATGCACTGTACGCCAAGCGATCGCACATCAAATGCGAACTTCAAGAAGTTCACGCAGTCCGCGTATTTCTTGATTTCCTCGACGGCGACAACCTCAGCCCCCATCGCGCACAGCAACAGGCTGGTGCCGCCCGTCCAGCAGCCGATGTCAAGAACCCGCATCCCCTTAAGCGACCGCGGAATCGCACCGAGTTCGTCGATAAACGTGGCGAGAACTGCGATGTGATGATTGCCCATTCGGCCGGGCTTTGAGAACTCGCCGAAGTTGTGCCGATGTCCCCAATGAAATTGCACGGTAACCGGATTCTGTTTCGAAGCATCGACGAATCCCTCCGATTCGGGATCGTCGAGCATCTGGAACGCCTCAAGTCGCTGCATGAAGGCGTTCGCATCAACGGCGACCAGATCCTTAATCTGATACTGCTTCATGAGTTCGTGGAGGTAGCTATAAGAAGGGAACGTCTTGGCGGACTTCATCGGCGCGGGATCGTTGGTCCGCGGCGGCTGAGCGGCGGCTTCGAGAACTGGATGATCGTCGACCGCCATCGATGAATCCTTCTCGTGTCTCGCTCACCCGCGGCCGGTATCGGGCCTCTCGGCGGCGAGCGCGTTGCAAATCTGATTGAGGATCTCAGGGACTACGGCTTCATACGTCAGCGAACCACGGACGACGCCGGCCAATTCTTCGACCACTTCGAGATACATCATCTCGTCCTCAAGGAACCCTTCGGCGACGCTCGCCAATTCATTCGCGTCGCCAAAGACAACCCGGTCGAGTGACGCGAAGGTACGAGCCGAGCCCGTGATGCCCTCACTCGGGCGGCGGCCTTGCCGGTATTGTTCGACCGTGAGGTTCCCGAAGTCCGTGGGGACATACCGGCCCAGGACAAGGTGGCCCGAGACCAGCGCCTCAAACGTACGTTGGTGCCTGTATCCACCTGGGATCGTTTGGACGGAAAGCTTCGAGCAGCGGTAGGCCCGCCGAAGCGGTTCGCCGTGCTCGATCGGGCCGGCCGCGTAGGCGTAGAGGACTGGATCGCGCGACCAGCCTCGCCCATAGAGTTTGAAAACTCTGCCGGTTTCCGCAGCCCACTGGGCAATCCACAGCAAGGTCTCGCGCCGGAAGGCGATGTCAAAAAGGCGGTACATGTAGAAGTGTGCGATCTTCTCCAGATCGTCGTTCGTGAGCGGAAGTTCCATCTCCAGGGCAAGTCGCGCAATGTATGGCCGGCAGCGCTGCAGTTCGAGGTGTTGGTCGCTGCGACTCATTGCTTCCACCTCATCGTCGATTCGATCAAGCATTGGATGCGATCGCTTGGGAGTCGACGATCGCCACTTGGCGCGATGCTCATCGAACGTGTCGTGCAGATGACCGACGTACATCATGTCGGCTGCGTAACGTGACTTTTCTGCGGGATCGACGGGGCCGTCGTGGAACGATCGCGTTGATACCGGCAACGGCGCTGGGAAGTAGCGCGACTTCGGGTAGCCGAACTCTGTCGTGCAGCGCTTGGAGTAGTAGCCGCAGACGAAGTCCAACGGCCCCAGCGACGTGCCCGTCTGCTTCGACAGCACGATGTCCGTGGGATCCTGAACCCAGGTGAGCACCGGCACGCTACCCAAGGAAAGAGCTCGCTCACTTCGGAAGTGATTGATGATGATCACCAAAGCGGGATCGGCATCATAGACGGCCCGACTCGTGGTCAGCGTCGTGTGCGTGCGATGATCAGCCTTCTCGATCATCAGATCGAACTCGTAGCCGAGTTCTGCCACGGCGTGACCAATGTCCCGCATCGAATACTGAAGCATCGTCGTGAATCGCGAGGTGAAGCCGAGGATGCGAGCGCCCGGTTCCAGACGCCGGGACCAATACTCGCCATCACGTTCGCGCCCGCGTTGTTCATGGAGGTTTGCAAGCTCGCGGAAGGCTTCGTTGCGACCGGCCGTCACCCGTTGTCCTGTCTGCTGGACCTGCTGACCAAGCGATGGCGACCAGCTCGCGCACAAATGAACTTCCGGAACCGCGATATCTTCATTGTCTTGGAGAAAGCGTTCGTATGTTTCCAAAGCATCAGGGCCGACGAAGAAGTACAGGCGCTCGTTGCCCAGCACTGCGGTGCGATCGGCCACATGAAGCCATGCCGCCAAACGCCCAACGTCAGTGTCGAGAACGAACAGGGGCACGCCTTCGGCCCCTTCGTCTGGCTGCGTCGCACCATAGGCTCGGTCGATGAGCTGGCTCAACGCGATGCCGACGACGACCGCCGCCGGCCCGCCCGCCCCCAACGGAAGCTCCAGCCCAGCGATCGCCGCGTGATCGAGCAAGCCGGGCAACCACGAACGAAGTTCCCCCGCTGCTCGTGTGGAAACGTGGTGTTGACCATCGAGCGTCTGGAACAGATCGACCCGGTGACTTGACTCGTGTAGCGCCGAGACACGTTCAGCCAGGGCTGGATGATGCTCGGCCAGGGCATTGCGGTTCGCCTCAAACTGCCCAGAAAAACGGTCCCAAGGCACACGGCCGATCGGTACCGAGGTCAGGCTCTTTCGCAAGCCGTCCACATCGACCTCAGGCTCGAGATCTTTGCGCACTTGCAGCAGCTCCCGGGCGGGACCACCCAGCCCCAGCTTCACCAGGGCCGAAACAGCCAGAAGGACAACTTCCGGGTCTGACTCGACACGCCCCAGATACTTAAAGGCTTGATCGAGGAACCGGTAGGGCTGGTCACTGCGGCCCAGCGCGATCAGGAGATTCCTGTCGTCGCCGGCCGTGCTGGTCGTCGGATCGCGACTGGATGCAAGCTGTGGCACTGGTGTATGGGATCGTCAAACATGCCACCACGCACTGAAGAAATTCCCATGGCCCCACGCCAAGCCCGCCCAGAACATACCTATTTCCACGCAGATCCCATTTTCCTAGCAGGCGTCGCCAAAAGGATGACCACCGTGCCCACCGGCCAATGACGCCGACAAGTAAATTCACACTTCGCCCCCGGTGAACACACCGGGGGCCACCGACCAACCACCACCCGCCTGGACCGCCTGTCCACGAGCAACTCAGCTACCTGCAAACACATGACTTGCAGGTAGGCTGAGATTTGGAACAAGGCGCGGTCTCAATCTTTCCGCACAAGCCCCGAAAAGCCGAGCACCGCAAGCGTGCTGAAGACCCAGCCCAGCGCAATCTGCGCCCGCATGAACCACCACACCCAACCCTCGAGCACGGTCCAGTCCTGCTCGACCTGGAGGTTGACCACCGGGACGAGCACATCGAGCGAGTACAGCGACGGGTGAAACGTGAGCGGCTCGGTGTCCGGGGCCGCTGCGCTGTCGTCATCTGCCTTCGTCTCCACTAGAGATACGCGACTGGACGCCGCGACGATCTGGCACTGCGCGTCGGCGTAGCTGAAGACGTTCCACCCGAGGAGCCAAACGAGTACGAGACCCCAAACAGCTCGCCCTGGCCGGTAGCCGTAGCCGATCGTGACGCCGAGGAGTCGCATCCAGCCCTTGAGCCACCACGGATCGGGGCCGCTTCGAACGCGCGCCTTCTCCCTGGCCATGAGGATCTTGCTCGCTGCGCTTGCCGCTCCGTGGCGGCGGAGCACCGTTGCGAGCTGCGTGTAGGGCTGCGGCGAGAACGGCATGGCCGGCATTCTCCCGAGCCAGTCGAGCCGTGTCTTTACGTCCGCCGGCTCGATTTGGTCGTAGTGAAGCCCGTCAATATGGAGGCAACCGCTCGCAGGCCAGCTCTCTCGCTCGTCCACAAGCGTAGCGACGCGGGCGCCAGTGAGACGCAGAGAGCCGTCGAAGATCGAGCCTGTGCACTCGAGGCGGCTGCCGATCGTGGCGCCGGGAAGCCCGACCTCCCCCTTTGCACAGAAGCCGTCTCGGAGAAACACAGACCCCTTGCAATCCAGGCCATCGGCGTAGAGCGCAGAACCTTCAGGGTTCTCAAACGTCCCGTCTGTGGATTCGAGGTTGCCCGCGATCGTGGCGCCGGGAAGCCGGACCTCTCCCTTTGCAGAGAAGCCGTCGGTGAGAAACACAGACCCCTTGCAGTCGAGGCGATCGGCGGAGAGCGCATCACCTTCAGGGTTCTCAAACGTCCCACCTATGCACTCGAGGGTGCGGGCGATCGCGGCGCCGAGAAGCCGGACCTCCCCCTTTGCAGAGAATCCGTGTCGGAGAAACACAGCCCCCTTGCACTCGAGGCCATCGGCGGCGAGCGCATAACCTTCAGGGTTCTCAAACGTCCCGCCTGTGCACTCGAGGTCGCCGGCGATAGTGGCGCTGGGAAGCCGGACCGCCCCCTTTGCAGAGAAGCCGGCGTTGAGAAACACGTCCCCCTTGCAATCGAGGTGATCGGCGGAGAGCGCATCACCTTCAGGGTTCTCAAACGTCCCGCCTGTGCACTCGAGGTTGCCGCCGATCGTAGAACTGAAAAGCCGGACCTCCCCCTTTGCAGAGAAGCCGGCGTCGAGAAACACGTCCCCCTTGCAATCAAGGCCATCGGCGGGTCTCTCATCAATGCCTTCGGTGACGGTTGCTGTGAACCGCCCGTTCCGTGACGGCTGTCACTCCCCAAGACTCCGTCCTCATGATTGTACAAAGGCTTCCCTTTGGTCGTCAGTGCGACCGAGGAAAATGGGGCAGCTACGTTTCTGCTACCAGGGTTTCCCCTAGCTCCGCGTGCATCCGCCGCTGGAGGGAGGGGGGCCGGAAGAAGGCACTGAGGCACGGAGGCACGAAGAAAGCTATCAGCGGTCAGCCGTCAGCCATCAGCTATTAGCCCGCGTCTCAGCTTCAAACCGAAGGGCGCGTAGCCGGGCGCGACGTCCCGGCGAAACCTCGCCGCCGTTGGTCCGGAATCTTTGATCTCTCGGCGGTTTCCCGCCGGGCCCGCGCGCGGCTGAGGTCTTAGATCCGATTCTTGGAGAAGAGCCTTTTGAGCTTGGCGGCAATGTCAGGCGGGACGTTGACGAACTGCAGCCCCATCTCGTGCTTGAACAGTCCAAGCCGCCTGGTCCACCGGATCTCGGCCTCGACGCGAACACCGCCGTCCCGGTCGTACAGGGTTATCTCATGCCGTCCTTTGAGCCTGCGCCAATGGAGCAGCCGTACACCGCCCGACGAGAGGTCGAGTACGCGACCCAGGTTGCACTTCAACTCCCCGAGTTTGAAGCGGACGGAACGCCGACGTTCAGGGCCGGGGTACGGGCAGTTGATCACCTGTTGGATCGCCCTGTCAGAATCCGACCGACTTCGAGACATCGCAGGCCCTTTGTTGCCCCGGCACCTATGTCATATCGGCTATCTGCGGGCAAGAAAACGGGACCGGTAACGTTTCCGCTCGTTTCCCCGAGCTCCGCGTGCATCCGGCGCTGGAGGGAGACAATGTAGCCTCCTCACTGGGCCAGGGGCCAACGACCAACCGCCACCCGCCTGGACCGCCGGTCTACGAGCAACTCAGCTAGGTGCAAACACATGACCTGCAGGCAGGCTGAGGTTTGGAACAAGAGGTGGAGGCTGCGGCCATCGCTAGCGCGGATCCGCCGAGCGCCAGATCTGGCCGCGCCAGAAGTGACGTCGGCCTGACTGGATGTTGATGAAGTCCGGCTGGCTGCCGTTGTAGGCCGCGTTGACGGCCCTGACCTCTTCATCGGTCATCGGGAAATGAGTCGTCTCGCGTCGCATGGCGTTGACGACGGTGCGGAAACGCGCGCGGGCCGCCTCGAGAATCCGCTCACTGCGCGACAGATCCACCGCCACCGGGAAGAACACCTTCCCGCCCTCGGCGAGATAGTCGCCCGCCTGGTTCAGCAAGCTCACGATAACCTCGGCGCCGTCCGGGCCGCCGGTCGGCACGTCCGACGAATACCAGCCCAAGGCGTGGGCGACGGGCGTGGCGATGCCCGACACGTCGCCGACGATCACGTTTGCCTTCAGCCCGCGCAGGGTCTCCTCGCGCTCGAACGGCTCGAAATACGAGCCTTGATACACCTCAATCCGATCGTCCAGCCCGTACTTGGCGACATTGCGGCGGGCCAGCCCGCAGTGCATCGGCACCGGATCGATGGCAATCACGCGGGCCGCTCCAGCCCGCGCCGCCACAATCGCCAGCGGCCCGATCCCCGTCCCGATGTCGAAGACGACGTCACCCGACGAGATCTCGATCGTGCGCGAGAACCGCACGGTGGTCGGGTTCGGCCGGAAGGCGTCTTCGCTGATGTACAACTCCAGCGGGGGATCGCACACCGGCGTGGTGATCATGCTCAAGTGCATGTGCCTGCTCAATGTTCGTGATCGGCGAGGGTGAATGATAGCAGCACTCGTCCCCGATCAGCCATCCACCCGTGCGGTCCGGCACGATGTTCCGATCACCGGCCCACAACGGGGCCCCCACCCGCCGCTGATGCTGATATCCTGCCGTGAGTCCGTCGTCGCGCACGCCCCAGTCGGCAGGCCGCGGGCGCGGCGGCGACCGGTGAATCTCCAGATGAGCGACTCCGCAACCACGACTTACACCACCGGCGTGATCGGCCGGCGCGTCTCGATCGGGGCCGGTTCGGTCATCCATCCGAACGTGACCATCCTCGACGACTCGACCATCAGAGCCGGCTGCACACTCTGGCCCGGCGTGGTGATCCGCGAGCGGTGCGAGATCGGCGACGGCTGCATCCTTCACCCCAACGTCGTCATCGGCTCCGACGGCTTCGGCTAACGCCCCGCGCCCGACGGAATGTCGCTCGTCAAGATCCCCACATTGGCACGGTCCGCCCGCAACGCCACCACCGCCTTCCGCGAGTTCGCCACACTCCGCAAGCTCCCCGACGCGCTGCGAAAGAAAACGCTGCGCCCGCAGGACGGTTGAGTAGGAAAACAGGACAGGTAACGTCTCCCCTAGCTCCGCGTGCATCCCCCGCTGGAAGGAGACAATTTAGCCCCCGGCTCCGCCGGGCGGGACATACCGGCGCAGAGCTACGACAGCGTTCGCGCCCCCCCCGGCAGAGCCCGGGGCTAATCCTCATACCTCATGTTGCTCGGAACCCGCCGTGTCGCAGATCCGCCGTGGCGGGGTGGGGCACATGGCTCATCCCTACCTTCCCTCTTCCCTCATCCGTGTCCATCTGTGTCCATCTGTGGTTCATTCGTACAGGAAGGCGCAGGGTTCTTTGCGGGCTTCGGTGCCGTCATGGACGGTGAAGCCGGCGCCTTTGCGCATTGATGCGCTGCCGTACAGGCCGTCTTTGCGAAGCGCGTACATCGTTGCCCCGAAGTTCGGCTCACCCTTGGCGTTCAGCAGATCATGGCGCTTGGTGTGATCGGCGATCCATTTCAGCACTTTGAGGCACGCTTGGGTGGGACCGTCGCCGTTGGCCATGTGCTGGACGATCTGGAACGAGCCGCAGGATTGAATGAGGGATTCGCCGCGCCCGGTCGCCCCGGCTGAGCCGACTTCATTTTGCACAAACATTCCCGCGCCGATGATCGGCGAGTCGCCCACGCGCCCAGGGATTTTGTAACTCAATCCGCTGGTCGTCGTGCAAGCGCCGATATCGCCGTTGGCGTCGAGGGCTGAGCAGTGAATCGTGCCGTAGTGATAAGGAATACCCAGCTCGTCAGCCATTGCTTGGCGCGGATCTTTTTCGATGCGCTGATCCTTATCAAGCCAATCGTCGTTTGGATTGAGGTTTTCTTTCCATTTCAACCAGGCGGCGCACGAACGATCCGTCAGGAGATCTTCGGCCTTGAAGCCGTGCGCGAGCGCGAATTGTTTTGCGCCTTCGCCGACGAGGAGCACATGGTCGGTGCGTCGCAATACTTTCAGGGCGACTTGGGCGGGGTTCTTGATATTTTCGATGGCTGCAACAGCGCCGGCTTTGTGCATTGGTCCGTCCATCACGGATGAATCGAGTTGCACGACGCCGGTTTCATTTGGAATGCCGCCGTAGCCGACGGACATATCGTTGGGGTCGCTTTCGATGATGGCCACGCCGTGCACGACAGCATCGACGGGCGCGGAACCGCTTCGCATCAGCTCGACTGCTTTGGTCACGGCCCGCATGCCGTTCGCGGAGCTGATCGCCAGTGGCCCGTTGCCGGATCGCTTGGGTTCGATGGCGGATGAGACTGACACGAGTGCGGGTAGCAGCGGTACGGAGGCCGCCGACGCGGTGAGGAACGTTCTTCTGTCGATGGTATTCATAGCCACTAGCGTACTCGCTGCCGGCCCTACCGTGTCATCCTCATTTGTTGAACGGGCTCAAGACCCCTCTCAGGCCGAGCGAGGTCCCCTTCGCCAGCGCCGTCGCAGCCACAGAAGCGCGATTCCACCGCTGGGAATGAGAATCAAGGCCTCACCGGCCGACTCGACCAACGCCAACTGCGCCCACGGTCCGGAGGCATTGAGCACCGCTTCGATGGAGGCGCCTTGTAAACCTGAGGCTGCGAGCCGCGCGGCCAAGGCCGTCACCGCGGCTTCGGCAAACCCCACGCGACCGAAGGGGATGAGCCGAGCCGTGAACGCCACCACCGCCAGGATCAAAATGTGGTGCGTTGGCACTTCCAGGCCGAGGATCGCCGCCGCCGCCCACATGCGCCCAAGGAACGCGGTAAGGTCAAGCAGTCGAAGCACCATCGCCCCCCACAGCACGCGATGGCGGCGCAGAATCCGATCGACGCCCTGACCATATTTTGCAAACAACCGGTGTGAGATAATCACGCGCGTCACCACGCCGCCGACGATCAACAAGACGGTAACGATCATCGCCCAGATCCAGTCGAGGCTCGGTCTCATCATCGTCGCCCCAAGACACGCGCCGACGACGATCGCCATGATGAAGACGATCGACCCGAACCACGCCGCAATGTGCAAGAAACTCACGCGGTCCACCCGCAGGTGGTAGGCGACTCGCGCAATCGCACCGGCGCGGATCGGCGCATAGTTCAACAGGTTGCAGGCGAGATTCAGGCGCTGCAAGTCCCAAAACGGCAATCGAGACAACGGCTGCACCGTAAGCCAGAACGTCGATCCATTGATGAACAGGCTGACGCAGGTGCATCCAAGCAGCACGCCGAGCAGCCCCACGTTCGCGTCGCGCAGCTTCGACCAGTCGCCGCCGCCGATCGCAAGCTTTATGCACCAGATGAGCAGCGCCGCTCCGATGACGAAGCCGACGAGTTGAACGATCAACCGCCGGGGCGAGAGCAGATGCGCATCGTTGATCGAGGCATTAGCCACGCCGAGCTTCAGACTCGTTTGATCCTGCGCTGGGCGTGGTTGTCGAGCGAAATCGCTCTCGCACAATCACGCGGACCGCTTGGAGCCCGTCGATCCACCCGATCTTCTTACCGGCGGTGATCGAGCGGGGGTCGTAACTGACGGGTACCTCGGCGACGGTTGCCCCTATTCGAGATAGGCCGGCCATGATCTGTGGCTCGATACCGAATCGCGGTTCGCTCAGCCATGGCCGAAGACGACACAGCAACCCGACACCGAAGACTTTGTAACAGCATTCCATGTCGTGAACCCGATAGCCGGTCATCAGGTTGCTGCACATCGTCAATAGTCCGTTCCCCCAGCGGTGAATTCGCGGCCTGAAGCCGCGCGTTGGATGATGCCCCCCCCATCGCACCCCGACCACGGCTTGGGCCTCGTCTCGAATGATCGGTTCGATAAGTTGGGCGTAGTCCGCCGGATCGTATTCGAGATCAGCATCCTGAATGATCACCAGATCGTCGTCTGGCGGGTGGGCGTCGAGCACGGCATCGAATCCCGTCGACACCGCCGCCCCCTTGCCCCTATTCACATCATGTCGGTGCAGCGCAACCTCGCAACCTTCTTCCCGAAGCTGACGAACGAGTGAATCGAGCAGGATGCGGCACCGCTCGTCGGAATAGTCGTCAACGATCACGAGTTGTTTCCGCCAACGTTCGCCGAGGCGCGCATCGACAACTCGTCGCACGCACGGTTGGATCGTGTCGGGTTCGTTGTAGAACGGAATGACCACGTGCAACGTACGCACCGGGTCGCAGGATCATACTTCAAACGGTATGCCTTGGGCTTGCGGACTTGTGTATGCGCCCTCGCCACAGAGCCTCTGCCTCGTCACGGGTCGCCGAACGGGATCGCCTAGGACGTCTGGGAATCTTGCTGATCGCCGGCGATGGAGTCCCGCATGGACGTGTCCGCGACGACGTTCTTCATGCGGTAATAGTCCATGATCC
>JAZFYE010000422.1:0-7290 GCA_036475395.1 Phycisphaerales bacterium | reverse complement strand
CGAGTCCAGCGGTACCTCGGACCGACCTACCAGCGGCCGTTACGCAGTTGGGCGCTCGTTTTGCGCGCGCACGATCGGCGCCTTCCGAGCGGCGAACTTGTAAATTATGAACAATTCGATGAAGACGGTCCGGACTGCGCCGTATCGAGAATCACGCTCACCGGCGAACTGGTCAGAACATTGTGCGGACCGATCACCATCCCCTGGCCGGGCGTGACGATCAATGCTGCGGCCAAGCGATTCGGCGTGAACCGCAGCACGATCCACAACTGGGCAAAGAAGGGCCGCATCGTCATGGATGTGTATCCCAAGCGAGGCGGCAAGAAAAACCGGTGTTCGGAGAAGCGGGTTTGGACGCGCTCGCCGCTCGATCCGGCTGGGGATGTCTATGCCGGCCCGTGGGGGACGATTCGTCAACACATTGCGCAGCGCGTTCCCCGCGACTTTCAACAATCCTTGCTGCGCACGCACCGTTACTTGCGGACGACCGTGATGGCGTTCATGCGATGCCCAACGTGCGCCAAATGGATGAAGAATCTGTACTGGCCGCAGCCGATCTGGACGCTGAAGATGGCGATGGGGCATCAAGGCACCGAGGCATCGAGCGAAGCGTTGTGTCGTTGGTATACGGATGGGTTCGTGTGCCGGTTGTGTGCTGGGTTCGTCTACGAGTCGGTGGAACGGCACAGTCGCCCGGCGGCTGGGTACCGCGTCGATTGCTGGGATCGGTTCGTGCGGCGAATCTCAGGTGGCGTGCTGGGCGGGGATGATGTGGACGGGGAAGTGGCACCGCCCGCTTCAGCGGGCAGCGGTGGGGATTTGAGTCCCGCTTGATACCTATCAGGCTCGATATGGGGTACAATGGCCCGGCCGTGGGTTCCCGGCTTGGCCGGTGGCGGCGGCGGCGATCGATGGTCCGGTCCATCGATCGTAGTGATCTGTTCTTGTTTGGGTTAGCCTGCTCCGTCCGTTCGTGACCGTTAGCCGGCTCCCAAGACGGGAGTACCTCCTTATGTTCCGTATCTATGTGGGTAATCTGAGTTTCCAAACGACCGAGCAGGGCTTGAGTGACCTGTTCGGCGAGCACGGCACGGTCTCGAGTGTCAGCATCATTACTGATCGCTTCACCGGCCGATCCCGTGGCTTCGCGTTCGTCGAAATGGCTGACGAAACCGAAGGCAAGGCCGCCATGAGCGCGCTCGACGGCCAAGATCTCGACGGTCGAACCCTGCGCGTGAACGAGGCTCACGAACGGGAGCCGCACCGGTCCGGCGGCGGCGGCGGCGGCGGCCGCGATCGGCAGTAGGCAGCCCTCAAAGCCCCGGCGGTTCAGGCGGGGCTACGAACTGGGCGTGTTTCGCGCGAGTTGTAGCGTACAGGCGCTACGCTGGCTGTAGCTATGCCTCGACGGCGATAGATCGAGCCGCCCGATCCGAATAAGGCGGTAAAGTCATGAGCGAGGCCCACCGCCGAATCACCCGAAACACCCGGAACCCTTGGAGTCTCACCGTGCGATTCATACGGTACACAGCTGTGGTGCTGCTCGCGTCGGGCCTGACCGCGCTCGTTCAAGCTGAGCCTTCGGATCAGGATAAGCCCGCCGACAGTGAGCGATCCTTCCAGATCGAGGTGCCGTTGGCTGACGGCAAGCTGGAATTCCGTGATCTGCTCATTTCGCTGTGCGAGGCGATTGGGATCGAGGGCCGCGGACGGTTCAGCGACCTGGATTGGACGCTGGACGTAAAGTCAACCTTGGGGAAGCTGCAGCTTGGCGCTCTAGAGCGGATCACCGGCGGAGCGATCAGCGCGACCGTGCAGGACGATCGTGTAGTGGTGCGTCTCGATCGAAAGGTGGTCGCGGCGACCGGTGATCAGGTGATCCGATCGATCGAGCGTTGGGTTGGCGGTCGGCCTGATCCGACGGTTGCCCAACCGCGCTTTGGAATGACGGTTGTGACTGGGGACGATCCTCGTGCGCCGATTGATCGGCTGGGGGCGGGTACGACTGATGCGGTTGTCCTTGTCCACGGCCTGGATGACCCGGGGTGGATGTGGCGCGACCTGACAGCGCGCCTGCTCGAAGCTGAGCATGCGGTGGTGCGATTTGAGTACCCCAACGATCAGCCGATCGCAGACTCGACAGACTTTTTCGCCTGGGAATTGATGAAGCTGCGATCACTGGGCGTGGAGCGCATCCAAATCGTCGCACATTCCATGGGTGGGTTGGTGACGCGCGACCTACTGACGCGGCGGGCGTATTACGACGGTGACGGATCGGGCGGCGATCAGTTTCCCGCGATATCCCGATTGATCATGCTCGGCACGCCGAACCACGGGTCGAAGATGGTATGGCTTCGTGGTCTGGCGGAGCTTCGCGAACAGGTTTATCGGTGGATCTCCGGCACAGGCTCGTTCGACGATGCGCTGACCGACGGGCTCGGTGAAGCGGGGCGTGATCTGCGCCCGGAATCCGACTTTCTACGCCGGCTGAACGCTCGCCCGCAGCCGCGGCATACGACCTACACGATCATCGCCGGACGTGTGAGTCCGCTGACGGTGGAGGAGATTGAATCACTGACGACCCGGATGAAACAGTTGGCCCGATCGGATGCAGCCCCACCGTGGCTCCGCGAGTGGGCGAACCTGGCTGACACAACGTCGGCTTCATCGGTGCTGGATGCGGCGATTGGCGGTCTTGGCGACGGCGTGGTGACGATTGAATCCGCGAAGCTTGCCGGCGTTGATGATTTCGTCGTCGTTGAGGGGAACCACATCAGCATGATCGCCAACCTGTCGCGCTCAAGTGACCGAACGCCGCCGGCGATCGAACTCATATTGGATCGACTCGGACGGGGTGGGGACGATCCGAACCGGCCGGTCAACGACGATTGAGCGCTGATGCGGCTGGACAAAAAAGGCGGCGCTCGGGTGCTCGTTTCGGCATCACTGGCGCCCGCCGGATGGACCGAAACAGTAGAAACAAGTCGAGCAGACCGAGCGCCGCGACGAATCGCGGATGGTCCCGATGCCATCGGGAGGGGTGTGACCGGCCGGAACCAACGGCAGGCACAGGGGCCTCCCGTGGCCAGGCACACCCTTCCCCCTTTCCTATATGCCGGTTTTCGCGATATCTTGCGCAATCCTCAAAAAAAACTTCCGATGGGCGTGATTTTGGCGGTGGGGGCCGTCCACAGCAGCTTTCGCCCCGGCATATGCTGGCCTGACGGTTCGGCCCCAGGCGGTATACTGCCGCCCCGGGCCACTAAGAAGGAGCCGACCGTGACCCAGGCCGCCAGCGACGAGCAAACCCCACACTTGTACGACGAGGAAGGTGATCTGCTGATGGAGGCCGATCAGCGGGCCGACCGAGTCATCCTGCTGCCCTCAGGTGATACACGCCAGGCGAGTCCCGACCGTGACCGAATCCGCATCCAGTGGGGCCAGCATCTGCTCGCCGATCTGCTGACGGGACGGTATCGAGCCTTCGTCTGCGGCGTCAACATCGAGGACAACAGTCACGGCATCGTCCGTCAGGTGATTGAGATGACAGCGACGAGCCAGTGGACCGCCAAGGCCGTGACGTCTTACGCGCGGATGTTCTCAGAGTCGGTGGCCGTTCACGCCGTCGGGGACCGGGAGCCGTACATCCTGAAGTACGATCTGGACAGTCTGCTGATCCTGGCGCTGTTGCGCCCCAAAGGTCGGGCTCATTTCACGTTGGACGACCTTGCTCGTGGGTTTGCGACGGTGGTGAAGATGCTTCGAGGCCGGCGAGACCGGCTGCCCGTGGCCACGGTGTCGTTCATCGGCGCGAAATCCAATCGGCTCGAGGGACCCGACGGTGCGGAGCCGAGCTTCGAGTCCGTCCTGCGCGTGATGTTCGAAGCGGGCTACCGCGGCGACGTCTATCCCTCGTTGGTCATGTGGGAGCTGGCGCCGACCGGGGTGTTCGCGAGCTATCCGTTCCCCGAGAGTCTGGACCGAATGCGACAAGGTGGGTTTTAGAAGAAGGCATCGAGGGAGAAAAAGAACGGAAGTGTGTACTTGTTGAAAACTACGCCCCCGGCGGAGGACGTTGACGATGGCGAATTCGTCCCGGAGGACACTCCTTGATTCGTCGCAATCTTGTCGCCGAGGCCGCGTGTGGCCCCGGTCACTTGGCCGGGGCGTTGTCGTCTTGATCCTGCTTCTCGCCCTTGGCGTTGCGGTCCGGCCAGCCCTCGGCGGGCTTCTCTCTATCCAGAGCCTTGCCAACGGCGTCTTTCCATTCGCCGTCGATCTTGAGGCGGTCTGGATCGGGTCCGGGGCTTGCCTGTTCCTTGGCCATCTTCCGTGATTCTATCCGAAAAGTAGCCTAGTGCTATCATGCCTGCCCCAATGGTCGATAGCTTGATCATTCCAAACCTTGAAACCCCGGACCACCGCTGGCTGAGCGTATGCGGTAAATGTAAACAGGAAATAGCAGCAGTTGGAACTAAGCATCAAGTCGCCGTGTTTAGATACGGCACTCCTGCCGACGCGGAGTCTCCGTTTGTTAGGGTGATGGTGGGGAATAAAGGCGAGCATGTCCATGTTGATGTCCATGGGCCTGAGTGTTGGGGAAAACGCCAGCCGAAGGAGCATGGAGATAAAGATCGACTGTTAGAACTATTGTCGCAGTGTTTTGGGAACGATGTAGATGCTACTATTTGCGCTGGATTTGTCATTGCGAAGGAGGAGCTGCCAGAGAACGGGCTCATACGCGCATCAATGTTTAGCACAACGGTCGGTAAGACTTCCGTTGAACAAACCGGTGCCGCATTCTCGTTCAGTGGAGGCCCGATCGGTGAAATCGAGTGGAAGTTCGACGATGAGAAAAGAACGCTAGTGGAAGTATCAATCAAGATGCGGGCTGTATTGGGACTAGCTGCGGATTATCTGGTAACTGCGTCAACGAGGATCAATGAAGCGTTCTTGACCGCAGTACTCGGTCGTCAGAGGGAAGAATAACTATGAGTAATATGCACGAGATTATCTCGACCCGGTGGAATCTGGCCCCAGAGGAAGACTGGTCGTCAGAGCCGCCACTGTGCAATCTTCCACAGGCAATCTGGTCCCGCGAAGGTCAAGATGACACGGATGTGGAATTTCAGGAATTCCCTACCGAATTTTATATTCCGCTGCTTCAAGTTTTCTCAGAAGCCATCAAACTCCAGCGTGAATGTTTCATGCGGTTTGTCGGTCCGAGCTTCTCAGCTATTATGGCCGAGCAGGAGGTCTCATTTAGGACTATTCTCGACAAGTTTGAGACACTATCACGGAGTTGGAAGGACTACAATCTAGGTCGCTCACGAATCGAGTACAATCACTTTGCTCATTACCAGATTATTGGTATGGGAATGAGTATCGTTCCACTCTTGCTGGAACGAATGGAACAAGGCGATAATGACTGGATCATGGCACTCAAGGCAATCACGGGTGCCGCTCCCGACAAGGAGGTATCGCTTGGAGATGCTAAGTCTGTGCGACACGTATGGGCCAATTGGGCGATAGACAATGGATACGCCGTCTTCATGGGACAAGCATTGGGATACGAAGCGATTCCTGATGACCAAATGGACGACAATCGACCACAAAGAGGTCGATTGGAATAGCGCTAGTCCCCCTGATCAGTACTACAACTGTGTTGGCCTCGTTATAAGCGAGCACCAATGGTGGGAGCCGCAAACGGTTGTAGGTGTAAGAAACGCTCTAGCGTACTGGCCTCCACAAATAGTGCATGAACTTTCAGTCCAGGCGTACGTGCAAGCAATCCAAACGCGCGACTTTGTTGACTGCGATGATGCACATTGGGAAGAAGGATTCGATAAGATAGTTCTTTGCTACGACACGCGAACCAACGAATTCCACCATGCTGCTTTACTTGTCTCTCCAGATGTCTGGAAGAGTAAGATAGGTGCATTGTCCAATATACCACACGCACTCGAACAACTTGACTCAGAACACTGCGGTGATGGCCGAATATTCATGAAGCGCCGTATTACTACTTTACCGCGAGCGTGGGAGTATGAAGGACCATCGCTCCCATCTTGATTGTTCGTCCGGCTCACTTCAAGCAGGCTGTTGGTAAAACAGCCTTTTGTCGCACCTGTCGTATCGGGAGATGAAAAGGTGTCCCAGATGAAAAGGTTGTCAGGATTATTTTCTTGGCCGCAAGGACTCGATCAATTCATCCTGACACGTTCTCTGCCCCGCAATCCCATACTTATTCTTCTTCGTGCCTCGGTGCCTCTGTGGTGAGTCCTATGAAGAAGGCATCATGGCATCATGGCATCGAGGGAGAACAAGAAGGCATCAAGACGTGCTAGCTGCGGGTGCATATCCGCGGGGGATTGCGCAGTGGAGTCCCAAGGACTTAGGAGCAAGGATGGCGATGAAATTTTCGGTGATTTAGCTTCCGGGGGCGGGAAGTTCCTTGCTCCGGCGGTGATCCGGAGGGATAATGCCTTACGCTGGGAGATTGTGGCGAGGCTCGCGTAGCTCGTATAGGGCGCGCGTTCCGGGAGGGCGTGCGGAGAAATGCCCATGGGTAGGTCAATTCGCTCCTTGAGACTCGCTGGTGTGGTTGGTGTCGCGGCTCTGTGCTGGATCGAGGCGGCCTCGGCGCAGACGGCGTGTCAAGAGGACAAGGTCACGGCCTTTGACGGCGGTGTGTTTCAGAGTCACGGCCGGGCGGTGGCGATCTGGGGCGACACTGCGTTGGTCGGCGCTCATTGGGACGATGATCTGGGCACACAGTCCGGGTCGGCGTACGTGTATCAGCGTGAGCCGGGCCCCGAGGGAAATTGGGTGTTCGCGCAGAAGCTCCTGGCCTCGGACGGTGGAGCCAGTGAGCATTTCGGCCGCTCGGTGGCCATTGAGGGCGACACTGCTATGGTCGGTGCGACGGCCCATCTCCATAATGGACAGGGTGGTAACGGGGCGGTGTACGTCTTCAAATACGATCCCGATACATCGGGATGGATCCAGCAGCAAGAGCTGGTCGCCTCTGACGGCGCGATTGGTGACGGCTTCGGCGTTTCGGTATCCATCAGCGGCGACGTCGCACTGATCGGGGCGCCGAGTGACGACGATGATGGATTCGCCTCCGGTTCGGTGTATGTCTTCCAGTTTGACCCCAAAACCTCACAATGGATCGAGGTGCAGAAGCTCACGGCCTCCGACGCAATGACCTCCGACAGTTTCGGTGGCTCTGTGGCCGTGGCCGGCGATCTGGCTGTGATTGGAACACCCGGTCAGGACGGCGTGGCA
>JAZFYE010000421.1:0-3161 GCA_036475395.1 Phycisphaerales bacterium | reverse complement strand
AGGAGAAGTCGCCGATGAACTTCGGGCTCGTCAAGTCGCTGACATCAAACATCGAAGTGCGCCCTAAGTTGTCAAGCTCATCACTTACATAGAGGTAGTGGCGATCGTCGGAGAGCCAGCCTTGATGTGTGTAGGAAGCGTTCGGATAGGTCGTACTGCCCATGAGGAACATATTGGACTTGTCGGTCACGTCAACGATATCAACGTTTCCGTTTCCGCCGGCGAAGACGAAGGCGATCTGCCGACCGGCGTACTTTCCCTCGGTGTAGGTCACGACTTGGGCGTCGTGCGCCTGGCTGTTCCATATCCCGGCGAAGACCGGCAGTTCCGGATTCGCCAGGTCCAGTGCGACCAGCAAGCCACCGCCGGCCAGGTAGAGGAATCCGCTCACCTCGTCAATGACGACATTGTGCGTCGCGCCTTTCGGGAAGGAATCAACGAGCGTGATGACGCCGTCGTCGATTTGCGACACATCGATCACGTTCAGCGGCCCGCCGTCGGAGCTGGTATAGACATAATGCTGGTATACCTTCATGTCCCGGGCACGGTTCGGCGTGTTGACAATGTCCACGATCACCGGGTTGGCCGGATCGGTGATCTCGACAAAACCGGGGCCTTGTGAAAGCCCGATGATGGCATACTCGCGGCCCGACGGAGAGACGTACCCCCAACAGTCCTCCGCAAACTCCGCACCGAGGTCCGCTAGCGAGAGATGACTGTACAGCGATACGTTCTCACCAGGGAATCCGGCCGACGCCGTTGCCGGCGACAAGAGGGCTGACGCGGCACAACCAGCCGCCGCCCAAGCCAGGTTCACACGGCACGGTGGCATGATGTTTTCCTTCCGGTTCTTCGTTCCAAGACAGGGGATCGTCCGCCCCGTGCGACCGAGCGAGACCAGTGTACCACAGGCGGGCTGCATCCAAGCGGCATTTGTGAGATATCAGCCCGGCCCACCCACGCCCACCAGACTCGATTATCCGCTCGTGTGACCCAGCGTCAATAGGCAACACTTGGGAAGGTGGACAGAGAAAAGCACCTCTCCGGAGTCGTGCCAGAGAGGTGCATAGGAGGATGAGCAGATGTACGCTGCTCACTTGAGAAGATACCAAGGGGAGCCGGTGGATGGAACAGCCGAGTTGGAGAATGATCGAGTTTCGTGGCGTAACGCCGACCTGGCCGTGGACAGGGCTGCCTCATTCCTACGGACACGGCCCCCAGTTGGCGAGGAGGGCGAGGAGGTCGGATGCGCCGACGGTGCCGTTACCGTCGAAGTCGGCGGGGCAGCCTTTGCACGGGCCCCAGCTTACCAGCAGTGAGAGCAGATCGGATGCGCCGACGCTGCCGTCGCCGTCAATATCCCAGGGGCAGGTGTTCTCACATTCATCCGGTATACCGTTGTTGTTCACATCTTGACTTGCACCGGATGCGATATCGCATGCATCGGGTACGCCATTGTCGTTACAATCAGGCCCGGTCTGCTCAGCCGGAACAATCTTGAACAGTTCACGACCCTGTGTGTCACAAATGTACAATTCTCCGAAGGCGTCCTCGCCGAAGGAGGAGATTCTTCCGATTGAAAGGCCGTCGCCGGGATCTAGCTCGTCCTGTATCTCTTGCAGGTCGCTGATCTTACCGTTGTCGTGGCGAAGCTGCCAGATCGGGTGGCCGTTAAGAACAAATCTGTCCGCAAAGATATAAGCGCCCACCAAGTCGGGGATCGCGCAGCCGCGATAGACGTATCCGCCAATGATGGATGCCAGCTGATCGTCGTGTACGAACTCAAAAATCGGATCGACGAGTTCGGGGTCAGCGCAGTCGCAGGTGTCCTCTTTGGTGCAAAGGGCGCCCTCCTTGCAATCCCAGCCGTAGTTCTCGCCTCCGGTGCTGCTTGCCGGCTGTAAATTCAGTTCCTCCCGCGTATTCTGCCCGACGTCGGCGATGTAGAGGTCGCCGGTTTCGCGATCGAAGCTGCATCGCCAAGGATTTCGCAGGCCGTATGCCCAAATCTCATCAGCGCCATCGACGCCGACGAACGGGTTGTCAGGTGGGATTGCGTAATTGCGATCAGGATCCTGCGGGAAGTCATCGCTGTCTACATCGAGACGGAGTAACTTGCCCAGCAGTACGTCGACGTTTTGTGCATCATCGCCGGGGTCGAACGGTCCACCGCCTCCATCCCCGATCGCAACATAAAGAAAGCCGTCGTGAATACCGAAGCCGATCCATCCGGCGTTATGGTGTTGAAGTGGATGGGGGTTCGAAAGGACGGGGCATAGACTCTCGCGATCTGCGATGTCGGGGTCGGCGGTGACTTCAAAGCGCGTCAAGGTAATGTCGCCTTCAGGCTGAGCGGTGTAATAAACGTAAAAGAAGCCGTTTGTTTCGTAGTCTGGATGAAAGGCCAGGCCGAGGAGTCCACGCTCGTTAGTCGACGTGTGCTGGACGATATCGGTTAGGTCAAGAAACGGCTTGACGAGGAGCTTCCCGTTCCTGACGACAACGATTCGCCCCGGCTTCTCGATGACGAACAATCGCTCGAAGTCACCCGGGGCATGGGTTACGAAGACAGGAGCGTCAGTGAAGGTTGCGATGCGGATGCTGGTAAGCTTCGTCTCGCCGGCCATGACGGAAGCAGAGGCAGCAAGGCTTGCCGCACCCAGAATCACCGGCGGCAAGAATGAACGATCTCGGCGCATCT
This sequence comes from Phycisphaerales bacterium, assembly GCA_036475395.1. Taxonomy (GTDB): domain Bacteria; phylum Planctomycetota; class Phycisphaerae; order Phycisphaerales; family SM1A02; genus JADFNO01. The sequence goes on along the minus strand of JAZFYE010000421.1, from coordinate 460 downwards.
CGTGGACCTCCCTTCATTGGAAAAGGAGCTGCGGGCCAATTGTACTGCCTGGCCGCACCGCGTCAAGGAATCCTCGCCTGTTTGGTTCCTCCGGCTTGCTGAAGAATCAGGCTACGAGCCTCTCAGTCCCTGACTTGATGGAATGAGGTGTTAAGGCGTTCGTTTAAGGACACGGCCCCCAGTTGACGAGGAGGGCGAGGAGGTCGGATGCGCCGACGGTGCCGTTGCCGTCGAAATCGGCGGGGCAGCCTTTGCACGGGCCCCAACTGACCAGCAGTGAGAGGAGATCGGATGCACCGACGCTGTCGCTGCCGTCGAGGTCCCACGGGCAAAGAGAAGCCCCGGCAGCATCAAAGAGGTAGGCCGAGCCGTTGCCATCGCTGAAGGTTTGGGGGGCCCCAACGACGGCGGTGGCGCCGCTGATCGCAACCGAGAAGCCAAACTGGTCGGCCACCGCGCC
>JAZFYE010000420.1:0-23790 GCA_036475395.1 Phycisphaerales bacterium | reverse complement strand
GCGCCCTACCCGTTGCGGGACGGAGGTCGAGCCGTCGTCCCCGACTTCGGGCGACTGCGCTTCATCCGCTGATCCTCGTCGCACCCGCCCGCGCGCCGCTGGCAACTCCGAGTAAAAAGGGGACATTCTATTTTTCTGGAAATGTAGAATGTCCCCTTTTCCTACCTGTCATCCGTCGCCGGCGCGGGCATTGCCCGGGCTGTGGATATCCTGTCGGTACATCGGCGGTCTGTACGGAATGCGGGAAGGCACGGGCGGCTACCAGTTCGCTCCCGGGGCTTCGCCCGGAGGGTGGTGCGCGAATCGATCGCCGGTGCCATTTGACCCTCGGCAGAGCCGGGGGCTGACGGTGGGACGATGTTCCGATCGATTGGAACTTCGCCCGCAACTGGCGGTTGGATTTGCTACGCTACCTGAACTTGCGCGACCACGCAGCCCGGAAAATTGACCTCCATACGCACATTCTGCCCAAGGATTGGCCGGACCTTCACGCGCGATACGGCTACGGCGGATGGGCCAAGCTCGATCACTATTGCCCCGGCTGCGCTCGCATGATGATCGACGGCGAGTGCTTCCGCGAGATCCAAGCAAACTGCTGGGACGCTCATGAGCGCATCAATGATTGCGACACGCACGGCGTTCACGTGCAAGTCCTCTCCACCGTTCCGGTGATGTTCAGCTATTGGGCCAAGGCGCCCGATGCGCTTGATCTTGCACGCTTACTCAATGATCACATCGCTGAAGTGTGTCGTGAACACCCGCAGCGCTTCGTTGGTCTGGGCACAATCCCGATGCAGGATGAGAAGCTGGCGACCAAAGAACTTGAGCGGTGCATGAATGAGCTCGGTTTAGCGGGAATCGAGATCGGCACGCACGTCAACAGACGCAACCTCGACGATCCATCCGTCGTTGCGATCTTGGAAGCAGCGGCGCAACTCGGCGCCGCGGTTTTCGTTCATCCGTGGGAAATGCTCGGCCAAGAACGCATGGAGAAGTATTGGCTGCCGTGGCTGGTGGGAATGCCGGCCGAGACGGGTCTCGCAATCTGCTCGATGATTCTGGGCGGCGTGTTCGATCGGCTGCCGAATCTTCGCGTGGCGTTTGCGCACGGCGGTGGATCGTTCCCCTTCACGATCGGGCGGATCGAGCACGGCTATCGAACGCGCCCGGACGTTGTCGCAAGCGATTGTGCCCACGAGCCCCGCTCCTACCTCAACCGAATCTATCTCGATTCGCTCGTGCATGATGCGGAGGCGCTGCGATATCTCATCAAGCTGATGGGCCCCAAGCGCATCGCGCTCGGCACGGATTACCCGTTCGTGCTGGGAGAGGACTGTCCCGGCCGGCTGATCGACGGTTTGGGGGATATCTCCGCCACGGACAAGCAGCGCATGCTGGCCGGGACGGCACTGGAGTTTCTGAATCTCGATGCGGCAGCGTTCGTGCAGACGCCGTCGACCGATGGTGCTGTGGTCACCCCGAAATAACTTCGGGCAAGCCCGAGGCGAAACAGACGGTTCCTGCTACGATCAACGCATGATGCGCACCGAATCGGCCGCAACCTCGACCACGAATCACTTCGAGGCGACTGAGCACTTCGCCCGACGACTCGATGATCGCGACCCACTGGCGACCTATCGCGAGAAGTTCTTGTGTCCGCGCGGCCCGGATGGTGAGCGCGTGGTTTACTTTGCCGGCAACTCGCTGGGCCTCCAACCTGAAAAGGCGCGCGAGTATATCGAGCAAGAAATCGAAGATTGGCGAACACTGGCGGTCAAAGCGCATCTGGACGGCCGGACGCCTTGGTTTTCGTATCACGAGATCTTCAGCGAAAGCGGCGCTCGGTTGGTCGGGGCAAAACCCGGCGCACGCGAAGTCGTGTTTATGAACAGCTTGACCGTCAACATCCACTTGATGTTGGTCACGTTCTATCAACCGACCCAGACGCGATACAAGATCATGATGGAGCGGCCGGCGTTTCCATCCGATCTCTACGCAGTCACCACACATATGCAAACGCGTGGGATCGATCCGAGCGACGGCCTTTTGCAACTTGCGCCGCGCGAAGGTGAGCACACACTTCGCATCGAGGACATCGAAGCGGCGCTTGATGAGCAAGGCGACGAGATTGCGCTGGTGATGTTCGGCTGCCCGAATTTCTATACCGGCCAGGTCTTTGATATTCCGCGCATCACGGCCGCAGCCAGGAAGAAAGGCTGTAAGGTCGGATTTGATCTTGCCCATGGTGCCGGCAACATCGCGCCGCAACTACACGATTGGGGCGTCGATTTCGCGGTGTGGTGTTCGTACAAGTATCTCAATAGCGGTCCCGGCGCCGTGGGCGGATGTTTCGTGCATGAACGGCACGGCAACAACCTCGACCTGCCGCGGTATGCCGGGTGGTGGGGCGACGACCCGAACGCGCGTTTTCAGATGCATCTGCAACGGGCGTTTGCGCCGCAAAGCGGTGCGGACGGCTGGCAGATCAGTAATCCGCCGATCCTGGCCATGGCGGCGCTCCGCGCATCGTTGGAACTGTTCGACGAAGTAGGAATAGATAAACTGCGGGCGAAATCCAAACAGCTCACCGGCTACCTGCGGTTCTTGATCGAGCGCGCCGGTCCGGACGGCTACGAAATCATCACGCCGGCCGATCCTGACGCCCAAGGCTGTCAGCTTTCGATTCTCGTTCACGATCAGCCACAGGAGCGGTTCCAGGCGCTATTGGATGCGGGCGTGGTCTGCGACTTCCGCGAGCCGAACGTTATCCGTGTCGCGCCGACGCCGTTTTACAACACGTTTCACGAAGCGTGGCGTTTCGCCGAGGTCCTGACGACTGGTTGATTCGACCTTGCAGGTCACATAGCCCCGGGCTTCCCCGGGGAAGTTGCCACGCGCAGTCCAACCCTCGGCAAGCCGAGGGCTATATCGACGCGGCCACGCCCCTCTCCGTAGCTTCTCCGTGTTTCAACTACACTGTCCGTATGAGCGAAGGTCGCCGCGAGCGCATCATCATCGTTGGGGCCGGGTTGGCGGGCGCGCTACTGGCGTGCCTGCTGGGCGAGGCTGGGTATGACGTCGTCGTGTATGAGCGGCGAGCCGACCCGCGCAAGGAAGGGATCATCGGCGGGCGATCGATCAACCTGGCAATCTCGGTCCGCGCCATTCACGCCTTGAAGCTTGCAGGGCTTGATCGCAAAGTGCTGGACGATGCCATTGCTATGCGCGGTCGGATGATCCATTCTCCCACCGGGCAGCTGAGCTTTCAGCCCTATAGCAAGAATCCGAACGACGCGATCAACTCGGTTTCGCGGGGCGGGCTGAACGTCACCATGCTCGACGCCGCCCAGCAGTATCCAAACGTCATGCATCACTTTGATCAGCGCTGCGTCGATGTCGATATCGAGACGCCGGCCGCCCAATTAATGAACGCTCAGACCGATGAGACCACATGGGTCCAAGGCGACATCGTGATCGGGGCCGACGGGGCGTTTTCAGCCGTGCGCGAGCGCATGCACCTGCTCGATCGGTTCGACTACAACCAGACGTATCTCGCGCACGGCTACAAGGAGCTGTGCATCCCACCCACGTCGGACGGCGACTTCGCCATGCAGCCCAACGCGCTGCACATCTGGCCGCGCGGCGGGTACATGATGATCGCCCTTCCAAACAAGGACCGGACGTTCACCTGCACGCTCTTTTGGCCGTTTGAGGGTCCTCACAGCTTCGAGGCGGTGCAACAAGAAGCGGACGTCATGCCGTTCTTCAAGGCGCATTTCCCCGATGCGGTTCCGTTGATGCCGACGCTGGTCGAAGATTTTCTCGGCAACCCGACGAGCTCACTGGTGACCGTGCGCTGCCGGCCGTGGTACTACCAGAACAAAGTGGCGCTGATCGGCGACGCGGCGCATGCGATCGTGCCGTTCTATGGCCAGGGGATCAACGCGGGCTTTGAAGACTGTGTTTCGCTCATGGAGTGCCTCAAGGTTTGTCGCGGCGATTGGGGCAAGGCGCTGGCAACTTATTTCGAACGGCGCAAGGTGCATACGGATGCCATCGCTGATTTGGCGATCAGCAATTTCCTGGAGATGCGCGATCACGCTGCGTCGAAGCTGTTTCGCTTGAAAAAGAAGGGCGAGCGGCTTGTGCACCGTCTGCTGCCGCAATGGTACTTGCCACTCTACAACATGGTGAGTTTCTCGCGGATTCCATATGCCCAGGCGGTGCAAAAGGCGAGGATTCAGGCTCTTGCGATCAAGATTGCTGCGGGCGCCTTGTCGCTGTTGGTGTTACTTTTGATCGTGTGGCTTATCGGGGAGATCGTGTGATGATGTATGACATCAGCCCGCCGATCACGCCGGAGTTGAAGGTCTGGCCGGGCGACACGCCCCCGTCGCGCGAGGTGCTGTTGGATCTGGCTAAAGGCGACAACATCACGTTGTCTACGTTGCATGCAACGGTTCATTTAGGTGCGCATGCGGATGGACCGAACCATTACGGACTTGATGCGCAGGGCATCGGTGAACAGGCACTGGACGTCTATTTAGGACCGTGTCAGGTCATTCACGTGGATGTGAAGCGCGGCACGCGAATCGAACCGTCGCAGATTGTTGCGTCAATAAAAGCTGAGCGTGTGTTGCTGGGAACCGGTTCGTACCCCGACCCGACGAAGTTCAATGAAGATTTCGCAGGACTGAGTCCGGCCCTGGTTGATGATCTTCACGAAAAAGGCGTGAAGCTCGTCGGCATCGATACACCCAGTGTGGATTTGTTCGAGTCAGAGGATTTGCCCGCACACAAGCGATTTCTCACACACGATATGGCAATTCTTGAGGGGCTGTTGCTCAAGGACGTTCCGGCAGCGCTGTACGAGCTGATCGCGTTGCCGTTGAAGTTGATGGACTTTGATGCGAGTCCCATCCGCGCCATACTGAGAGACCTCAAAGAGTGAAACCCTTAGCGCCACGGCGCCGGCAGGCCCTTCGGTAACTTCAGCCGCTCGATCGCTACCATTCATTCTACCGATGCGTGTCGTTTCGCTGCTACCGTCTGCGACTGAACTGCTGTGCGAAATCGGCGGCGAGCATCTTCTCGTTGGCCGTTCGCATGAATGTGATCACCCCACAACGATCCGGCACCTGCCCATCCTGACCCGTCAACGAACATCTGCCACGACGAGCGCGCAGATTGACCAGCAAGTCCGCCAGGCGATGGCGGATAAGTCTGTCGATTCGCTGTACACGCTCGACACCGACCTACTGCAATCTCTGAAGCCTGATGTAATCCTCACGCAAGACCTTTGCGATGTCTGCTCGATCGATCTGAATACGGTGCGGGCGATCGCGAAGCTCATTGACTCGCAGCCAACCATCATCAGCCTAAACCCGACTACAGTCGAAGACGTGTTCAACGATCTGCTGCGGATAGGCGAGACAGTTGGCATGGTAGAGCGGGCAAGGACGGCGATCACAAAGCTAGAGCAACGTTATGACGCAGCAGTAGCCAACGTACGTTTCAACAAGAAACCCCCCGAGGTGGCGTTTCTTGAGTGGATGGATCCACTATTCGTCGGCGGACATTGGACGCCACAGTTAATTGAAGCGGCCGGGGGACGACATTCGCTGAATCCCCCGGGTTGCCGGTCGCGGCAAATAGAGCCGGTCGAACTCGTCGCTTGTGCACCGGACCGGCTTATCATTTGCCCATGCGGATATGACCGAAGCGCGATCAAGAGAGAACTGGATGTGTTGACATCTCAACCGTGGTGGACAGACTTGCCAGCGGTAACGGATCACCAGGTCGTACTTGTGGACGGCAGCGCGATGTTCAATCGACCCGGCCCGCGGCTCGTTGACGCACTATGCTGGCTGGTTGGATGGCTCAACGATCGCCCGGAGCTGATTCAGCCGGATTTCCCGGCGGCGGGATTGCCGGCGCCAAGTACACCGTCACCGGCTCGTTGGACTTGAATTGCACGGTCATCGCCGCACCAGGCGGCAGGGCCTCGGACTGCTGCTCGACCTCAATGCGCCCGCTCCACTGGGCCGGCAGACCGTGGCGCTCGTTTCCTTTGCGATGAAGGTCCCACCGCGTGAACTTCGCCGTCACGCCGTCCGGCGTGACCAGCGTCGGCGTCGGCGCGTTTTCGGTGTCATCCCAAACTTCAACCCACACAACATTCATCGCCGGACTTCCGGGCCCAACCCGTAAGAACGCTGCGGTCGACTTGAGCTGCTGCCTGAGACGACCGTTCGCTTCCACCCACACGTTGTGAAAATCGCCATCCCTCAGATTCAATGTGATCGAAATCTTCCGATGCGCGGAGGCTCTCAACGTCATTCGAGCCGTGATATCGATTGAACCGCCGGGCTCGATCGTGCGCGTCGATAGCTCGGCGGTGGTGCAGCTGCATGATGGCTTGGCGCTCTCGATCACGACCGTCTCGTCGGAGTCGTTTGTCAGATGGAACGTGTGCTCGAACGTGCTGTTGGGTGACTCAATGAGCACAATGCCGAAGTCGTGACGCGACTCGCCCTCAAGGACACTGCGTCCGATCGTTAATGCGAACGTGACATATGCCGCCGCCAGCAGTCCGACCAGGACGAGAAAGACAATCGCGATCCGATGGATGGTTCGACGGTCCATAGTGTCCTATTCAAAGAGGTTCAAAAAGAGGTGCGTTCGTTGTCCGACTCCAGACTAACGTAGATGACCCGGGGCAGCGTTACCACCGCGTCGACGAGTACGCATTACGGTGACGGCCGGCCGCTGCCCCACCTGCCACTCTGGCAGCGGCGTACCCCCCAAAACAGCCCTGACGCTAGCGCCAGACGGTATTCGCTTTGCATCAATGATACCTACGCAGATACACCGTCTCCTGACCACCACACCCCAGAACTGCCCGATGCGCTTGGATCGTTTCACCAACCTCGCCCAACAGACGCTGGCCAATGCCCAGTCGCAGGCCGTCTCAGCCGGTCACGCCGAGCTGACGCCGCTGCATATTCTGGCAGCGCTACTAGAAGACCGCACCTCCATCGCCCATTCGATCATCGGCAAGGCCGGCGTAAACGCCGACCGCGTGGCCGAGGTCGCCGAGGCTGAATTGAATCGGCTTCCCACCGTCTCCGGCGAGTCCGCCCAGCCGCAAACCAGCCCCGCCGCCATCGCGGTCCTCACCGACGCTGAAAAACAAGCCAAGCAGCTCAACGACGCCTACACCTCCTGCGAGCATCTCCTGCTCGCTCTTGCGCAAGTGAAATCCGAAGCGAAGGAAGTTCTTACCGTCAACGGGCTCGAGCACAAACGACTGCTCGGGGCAATCAAGTCCCTGCGCGAAGCGTCCGGCGTCCAGAACATCAACGACCCAAACGCCGAAGCAACCTTCGAAGCGCTCAAGAAGTATGCGATCGACCTGGTTGAATTGGCGCACCAAGGCAAGCTGGACCCGGTCATCGGGCGCGATGAAGAAATCCGACGCTGCATGCAAGTGCTCGGCCGGCGAACCAAGAACAACCCTGTCCTTATCGGCGAACCGGGCGTGGGTAAGACCGCAATCGCTGAGGGACTCGCTTTACGAATCGTTGATGGTGATTGTCCCGCTTCGATGCGCGATGCGCGAATCGTCGCCCTCGATGTCGGTCAGCTCCTGGCCGGCACGAAGTTCCGCGGCGAGTTTGAGGAACGACTCAAGGCCGTCTTGCGCGAAGTCGCCGTAAGTGATGGCAAGATCATCCTCTTTATCGACGAATTGCACACGATCGTCGGCGCCGGCGCAGCTGAAGGCGCCGTCTCAGCCGGCAACATGCTCAAGCCGGCTCTGGCCCGCGGCGATCTGCGCTGCATCGGCGCCACGACGTTGGATGAGTATCGCCAACACATCGAAAAGGACGCTGCCTTTGAGCGGCGATTCCAGCCGGTCTATATAGGGGAGCCAACGGTCGAGGAGACCGTGGCCATCCTGCGCGGATTGAAGCCTCGCTACGAAGCTCATCACGGCGTGCGAATCCAGGATGCTGCTCTGCTCAGCGCCGCCGCCCTCAGTCATCGATACCTTACCGGGCGGTTCCTCCCGGACAAAGCGATCGACTTGGTTGATGAGGCGGCCTCTTGCCTGCGCATCGAGAACGATTCGATGCCCGCCGAGTTGGATGAGCTGCGCCGCAAGATCATGCAACTTGAAATCGAGCGCGAAGCCCTCAAACTCGAGATTGATGAGGAATCAAAGAAACGGTTTTCATCGCTCAAAGAGGAACTCGCTGACCTCGAGGAGAGCAACCGCCAACTCAGCGCGCAATGGGACGTCGAGAAGGCCGAGCTCGATAAGATCAGGTCCATCAAGACCCAGATCGATCGCAAGCACACTGAGTTCGAGCAGGCCCAACGCCGGGGCGATCTCGAAACGGCCGCTCGCATCCAATACGGCGAGCAGCGCGAGCTTGAATCGCAACTGCAAGCCGCTGAGGAAGAGCTCGCGAACCGCCAAGCCGACGGCAAGGCGATGGTGAAGGAAGAGGTCGACGCCGAGCAGATCGCCGAGATCGTCGCGCGATGGACGGGCATCCCCTTAGACAGGCTCGTCGAAGGCGAACGACAAAAACTTCTGCGCATGGAAGATGATATCCGCAGTCGCATTGTCGGCCAGGACGAGGCGGTGCGCGCCGTCTCTGACGCTGTGCGCCGCAGTCGAGCCGGGCTCGGCGAAGCCACGCGCCCCATCGGGTCGTTCCTTTTCCTCGGCCCGACCGGCGTGGGTAAGACCGAACTGTGCAAGGCCCTGGCTGAGTTCCTCTTCGACACCGACGAGGCGATAGTCCGCATCGACATGAGCGAATTCATGGAGCAACACGCAGTAGCCCGCTTGATCGGCGCGCCCCCCGGCTACGTCGGCTACGAAGAAGGCGGCCGGCTCACCGAGGCGGTGCGGCGACGACCCTACTGTGTGTTGCTTTTCGACGAAATCGACAAGGCCCACCCCGACGTCAGCAACGTCCTGCTGCAACTGCTCGACGAAGGCCGCCTCACCGACGGCCACGGTCGAACCGTAGACTTCCGCAACGCCATCGTCGTGATGACCAGCAACATCGGCTCGCAAGCCATTCTAGAGATGACCGATCAAGGCGCGCTCGATCTCGAAATCGAAGCCCACATGCGCGACCTGCTCAAGAAAACGATGCGCCCAGAACTATTAAACCGCATCGACGAGACGATCATCTTCAATCAGCTCACGCGGGAGGACTTCGCGGGCATCGTCGAGATTCAAGTCGCGCACCTGCGCCGTCGCCTGGCGGATCGTGGTTTGTCGCTCGACCTGACCGACGCCGCGAAATCAGCCCTCGCCGAAGAAGGCTACGACCCGCAGTTCGGCGCTCGACCCTTGAAGCGCATCATTCAGCAGCGCATCGAGAACCCGATCGCCGCGCAGATCCTCGCCGGCAACTTCGAACCCGGCGACACGATCAGAGCGGATTATCAAGGCAAGTCGTTCAGGTTCGAGCGACGGTCTGCGGCCGATGCAGCGGAGGCGGTAGGAACCCAAGGCCCGATGTGAGCGTGGCTGTATTACAAAGCCATCGTGGAAACGGAGGACGACGCCCGCCGCGGTCACGTCCAACGCTCGCATGATCAACCCGGCAAAGATCGCAATCGCCGGCCGTAGTTCAACGTTGACTTCACGCTTGCCGCTGATGCTTGGAGCGATCGCAGAATCAACCACAGCACGAGATACGGCAACTCCTGGTCCATGAGGTGGATTCTCGGCATGGCGGGTATGACGTCGAGAATCGTGCACAGCGATAGCCCGGCAAGGTAGCCGGGAAAACCGATCGTTTGCACGATCTGTTGTTGCAGCCACCGGCTTGTGGTTCGCTTCGGCTCAGTCTCGCTTGCCGTCGACTTGATTGAAAGCGAGGACAATCGGCCATACGCCGCCGGTAGCTCGATCCTGTCTTCCTTGGCGTTCTGTCTGGCGTAACCGACTAATGTCTCGCAATAGCGCTGCCACGGCGCAATGCTTCCTGGGAAGAAGAAGGCGACTCCGATCACCGCAAGCCACCATGGACCATCCAGGTCGAAAAATTGCCGCAAGGCAACGGCCCCAAACAGCGCTTGATCACTCGCGTGACAGCACGTGTCATAGAACAGTCCCGACATACCGGCGTGTGTGCGACCGATGTGGCGTTCGTACCGCGCCAGTTCGCCATCAACGTGATCCAGAATGAAGTACGCCTGAACCAATATGGCCGCGACAATCCAGAGGGCCGGCTGGGCAGGCGAGGCAAGCGCGTAAAGGAGCGCTGCCGTCAGCACCGCCAGGGCACTGAGCCCCGTGGCCGCGTTGGCGGATACGCGCCATCGAACGAATATCCACGTGATGTAGATCGATACTTTGCGGTAGAAAATCGCGGAGATCCAGAACGGGATCTCCTTTCGCTTCGTGACCGCACGCAGTTGCGCCACGGACGGATGCTTCCGGATCGACTCGGCCACGGACTTAGTTGGCTCGTCGTCCACAGGTCGGCTTCCTGCGGGGATCCCGGCCATGGTGACCCCCAATACACAATCGGCTACCCCGCCGCCTCGTTTGGAATTGCTACTCGGTTACTTTGACCCTGGGCCGGTCTGGACCGTCGGTCGACCTCTGGGCTGCCTCGTCAATCGCCCGCTCCTGTACAATAATAAATCGTACTGGGTAGGAATGGCCATGACTGGTGCAGCCGAACAATCCACAGCATATCACGACGTCGTGGCCTTGGTCCCGGCGGCCGGTCACAGCGCTCGATTCGGGTCCCGATCCAAGCCATTCCTCCAGCTCGGCGACCAGACACTGCTTCGCATGACCGTCGAGGTGGTCGCCGGCTACGCCCGTCGCGTGCTTGTCGGCGCCAATGCCGATGAGATGGCCAAGGCCCATGAGGAGGTCGGTGATCTGGCCGAGATCCACCCCGGCGGCGCGCTGCGCGAGGACACGATCTTTGGACTCTTTGAGCGCACGAGCGAGCCGATCGTGCTCATCCACGATCCAGTCCACCCGTTTGTCCGCGGCGCGTTGCTCGAGCGCACGATCAACGAGGCGCGCACTACAGGCGCAGCCGTGGCCGTTGCTCCCGTGCAGCTGCCCGCGGCCAGAGTCTGCAACGGCGTCATTGCCGGCCGCCTGCCGCGAGATCAAACCTACCTTCCGCGCTCCCCGCAAGTCTATAAGCGCGAGATTCTGAGCGCTGCCCGGCGCTACGCGACCCAGCACCACATCAACGATGAATCGCCGTGGGAGCTGTTGCTTCGCATGAAGACGCCGGTCGTCGCCGTTCCGAGTGAAGAAACGAACATCAAGATCACGACGCTCTTTGACTGGGAAATGGCGAGAAAGCTGTTTGCGGTTCCAAGCCTTGCGTTGGGTGACGCCCATCGCCAATGAAGGCTGGCCGGGCCGTGTGGGATCTTCCCAACTCATCAGGCGCCTGGGTAATGCCGGCCGTGACCGGGAAGGAAGAACGCATTGAGGCATCGAGGCATCAAGTGGCAGAAGAAGGCATGAGGCAGTAGGCATTAGGAAGCGGGTAAGAGCCGTTTAGCCGCGAGCGAAAGGCGAGCGCGTCGAAGAAATGGCATCGAGGGATACCGCCCCCGGGATGCTGTCACGATACCGCCATGCTTTCGGGGGCGATGCGCGGTAGGCGCGCGCCCAAGGTGCCGGCGGGCCCTATTCGGAGCGGCGACTTTTTGAGGCTGGAGCTATGATCGACCCATCAGCAGGCACATGTTCTCAGCCAATGCCGCGGGAAGCGGTTCTCGAGGTAGCCGGCTGGTTTTCAAGCGGTTCTGGGGGAGGGGCCGGGGTGCCGGGGGTGTGACCGCGCCGCGGCCACGTCGGCACGCACAAGCTAGTCTCCTTTCGGGAAACGGCGCGCGCCGATCGGGCCTTGATGTGGGGGCGGTGTATCATTTGGCCAGGGAATTTTCCCCGGCCCGGCCGGCTGACCACCGACCCGACGAACGATTCAGCGAGTGCTTCCAAGGATGCCTGATACCGAAACCGGCACGACCACGGCCGACGCCACCGCAACACAGCCCGCGCCACATGTACCGGGCCACCTTCCCTCCGCGGTGTTCAAAGAGCTCGAGATCGTCCGTGATCCGAAGAACCTGTTTCATCAGACGATTGAGCAGGTGCTCCTCGCGGCAGAGCTGGTGGGGCTTGCCCATCACCAGCAGCTCATGTTGGCGCAACCCAAGAACGAGATCATGGTCCACTTCCCCGTGCTGATGGACAACGGGCATCATGATCTGTTCAAGGGATATCGCGTGCAGCACAACAACGTGCTGGGCCCCTACAAGGGTGGGATTCGGTATCACCCGCACGTCAGCCTGGACCATATCAAGGCCCTAGCGGTGCTGATGACCATGAAGTGCTCGCTGGTGCGGATCCCCTTCGGCGGGGCCAAGGGCGGCGTGAAGTGCAACCCGCGGGCCCTGAGCACCGACGAGCTGATGCGCGTGACCCGGCGCTTCTGTTCGGCGATCAGTAACCAGATCGGTCCGGACTACGACATTCCCGCGCCGGATGTAGGGACCAACGCGCAGATCATGGCGTGGTTCGCCGATACCTACGCCCAGATCACGCCCGAGCACGACCGCTCCGACACGCAGCGCGTGGTGACGGGCAAGCCGGTGGAAATGGGCGGCTCGGTAGGGCGGAACAAGGCCACCGGCCAGGGATTGGTCTACGTGCTGCAGGAGATGCTGGAAGAACTGGAGATCGATCTTGGGGCGCTGAAGTTCAGCCTGATCGGCTTCGGGAACGTCGGCGGCTGGACCGCACGGTTGCTGGGCGAGCTTGGGGCGTCACTGGTGGCGGTGCTCGACCACACGGGCGCGATCCACAACGATAAGGGCATCGACCCGAAGGCCCTGAGCGAGTACGCGGCCAAGACCGGCGGAGCCGGGGGTTTCGCTGAGGCCCAGGCGGTCGAGGAGAACGAGTTCTATGGGATTCCGGTGGACGTGTTCATCCCGGCTGCGCTGGAGCAGATGATCACGCCCCAAAAGGCCGAGCTGATCGAGGCGAAGGTGGTGGTGGAAGGCGCGAATGCGCCAACGACGCCGGAAGGGGACGCCGTCTTGCGTCAGCGGGGGATCGAGATTCTGCCTGCGATTCTGTGCAACGCTGGGGGTGTGACGGTGTCGTACTTCGAATGGGTGCAGAACAAGTCGTCGGTCTACTGGCCGGCGGAGGAAGTCGATCGGCGGCTCAAGCGGCACATGGTGCTGGCGGCGCGGCGCGTCAAGGTGGCGCGAATCAAGTATGAGTGTGACATGCGCACCGCCAGCTACGGCGCCGCCCTGGAGCAGATCGGCAAGGTCTACGACCTCAGCGGGGTGTTTCCCTAACGTGTTGAGCCGGGATCCGCGCCCCCCCGGCCAGGGCAGGACCGACTCGGGGTGGGACGAGCTGGGTCTGCCGCCTGGGGGGTCCAAGGCGGTGTACCCGACCCGCGGCGGACCCAAGAAGGTGTGCCGAATGTGGCCCGCCAGTCTTGAGGGCTTCTCCAGGCACCCCCAACCCCCGCAGAACCCCCGTTTTGAGGCGATCAGTCCGGGGTCGAAGCGCATGGTCCAAATTCCTGTCATTTCTCGCCTTTTCTTGCTTGCATTCGCCGGGGACCACGGTATTTTGAGCAGCGTAGAGAGGAGCCCCGGATCCGTGCGGATCGGGGAGCGTGTTGTCCGGGGAATGCGAGGAGGCCGGCCCCGCGGTTCGGGGTTGAATGCCTTACGACAGAAGAGAGAGGGCCGGGTCGGCGCTTTGGCGTGCGACGAGGGGTGTTACGTCGATCGCATCGAAAGGTGCGGCCGAGGATTTAAACCGTATGTGTGTACGGTTCAAGTTGGACCTCTTTACGCGTGAGCGCTTGGCTCGGAATACGCGGTCCGAGTCGGGAGGAGAGGCAGAGTTCTCGAGAACGACAAGATTAGGAGAAAGCAGAAATGAGAAAAGCAATTGGACTGACAGCCGCTGGTAGCCTTCTCGCCATCGGTGGGGCGGCGATGGCGGACCACCAGAGCATTGAGAAGGAGATACTTTTTACCGATTTGGTTTTCGCCGTCCACGAGATCGGCACCCCGTCGAAGGTATTCAACTTCGACCTCGTGGTCGATGAGAACAATAATCCGGTCGTTGGGTTCCGCATCGACTTTGACTACAACAACCTCTTCGACGACTCGAGCTGGGCGTCGGACCTGGAGATGAAGCTGACGACCCCCGGCGGTCAGGTGCTTGTCTACGGCCAAGCCGACTTCAACGGTGGTGATCCCTTCGGAGCCCAGGATGACATCTGGGACTTCGACGGGGCGGGCTCACAGCCCTCCGGTTTCTACACCAGCACTCACCTCCCGTGGCATGACAATCCGATCCCCAAGGGCGGGGACTGGAACTTCATGTTCGCTGAGACATGGGATGGCGGCGTGGAGTTCAAGAACCTGAGAATCACCCTGCTGAAGATTCCCAACCCGGGCGCGCTGGCGCTGTTCGGCGTAGCGGGCCTTGTCGCTCCCCGTCGTCGACGTCGGGCCTGAATCGTCCACCCCGGCACATTCACCACGCCGTGAGCTTCGATCGCGGCGTGGTTTTTCTTTTTTTGCGCCCCTCCCACGGCCGAATCAGTGCAGTGGCCCCGGTCTGGGGTTTGGGTTGATGGGGGCGCGTTGGCCGACCGTCTTCTTCGGCGTCGGAGGCTCAAACCGCACCCGTCGTCACCCGGTTCGCGGCCCGCCTTCTCCGAGAGCCTCTTTCAGCGGACCAAGATGCGCCTCGAAATGTTGGTGGCGGCCCACGGATGTGCTATAGATCGGCCGGCGCACCTGGTCATAGCTCAGGGTCATCACGTCTCGTGGCGACTCGTGGAACCGCAGGCATTGGTCGTTCCATTCGAGACCGGCGAAATCAACGATCGCGCGGCTGACGCCTTCCTGATCCGCCACGAGATCCTCGTACGAGACGGTCATCATCTGCAGATCCAGGACGCCCTGCCAATGACGCATCAGCCGCTCGTACTGCCGATAGACCAGGCCGAGGTTGCGGAGATCGGACGCGTAGGGATGCTTGCGAGGCGAGAGCGTCTGCATATAGCAGGAGAGGCAGGTATCGAGCGGATCGCGCCGGCATTCGATCACCCGTGCCCCCGGTACCAGCCGTGAGATGAGCCCCAGGTTCTCATAGTTGCTGAGGAGTTTGTCGACGACTCTTACGGCACCGCGTCCGGTTCGTCCGAGCTGATCGAGATACGCTCGCCCGAGGCGATCAGCCGCCTCCTGCGTCAGGTCCGCTATGCAGTCCGGGTACGGTGAGTACGAATCAAGCTCGAACATGAGCGAACCGACCATATCAGCCATCACTGCGATCTCGCCGGCGCCATGCGCGTTGGGGTGGCGGTCGATAATGCGCTCCACGAGCGTGGATCCCGTCCGTGGCATGCCGACCACGAAGATCGGCAATTCGGAGCAATCGGCTGCGCGCGGCAACGTCGCCAGATTCTGGGCCGAGAACGTTGAAATCAGATGCTCTATCTTTTGGGCGTAAGCGTCAGCGTCAAAGGGGCGGGCGTCGACGCCGTTGCCCTGGGTATATGCTTCGAAGGCCCGGTCGAACTGATCGGATGTCTCGAACGCTTTCGCCAGAACGAATAGCAGCTGCCGGCGAGGGCTGGATCCCAAATCGGGTTTGTCAAGGTGGCGCTGCACCAGGGCGATCGCGTCGTTCGGTCTGCCGGCACGTTGCTGGAGCTTGGCAAATACGATGGCCATGCTCGCAACCTCGTTGCCGGCCGCCACCAGCGGCGCCAGCAGGTTCCGGGCCTTGTCGTAGTCGCCTCGGCGCTCCAGAAGATCAGCCTTCCCCGATACTGCGTCGGCATGCGTCTTGTCGAGACGCAAGGCCTTGTCGAATGAGGCGATGGCCCGATCCAGACGCCCCTGTCCCGCCCACGCTTTCGCCAGATTGCAGTGGAGCATCGGGTCCTTCGGCCGCTGGGTGAGGCACTTTCGCAGGTACGAAGCGGCGTCCGCGAATTGCCCGCGTTCAAAGGCGATCACCCCCATGACTTGCAGGGCTGTGAGATCGTTCTTTCTTTGGCTGAGAATCTGGTGGCAGGTGGATTCGGCCTGCGCAAGGTTGCCGGATGCCAGGGACGCGGCAGCCTGTTTGCGAAGGATGTGCTCTTGGAAGTTCGCCATTGCCGGACTTTCGGCAAAAGCGGCGTGCAGCCGCGGTGAAACCGGTCATCTGTTCATGGCAGGCGCCCAACGATACCCGCAAAGTCGCGAGGACCAGGGAATATAGGTCCGCGGACTACGATCGACCATCGGGCGGTGCGACTACGAGGCAATCGGCTTGATTTGACGCCCGCGCCGTGTATGAATCAATCTATGCGAAAGTCAATCTTCGCCGTTTTGGGGATTCTGCTTCTCGCGCTAATCGCACTCGGTATCTGGAGCAGTCGTGGGAGCAATGACTCAGGCCCTCCATTGCCGCGAACGATGAGCTTGATCGAGCCAGCCGTCGCCCAGCTTGTGCGCAAGACCCGCGGTGAGCTGTCCAAAGACCTGACTGACCCGGGGCGCTGGCTTCAGCTCGGCAAGGTGTATGATGCGAATGAGTTCTACGAGCTTGCTGTTCAGTGCTATCAGCGGGCGGCGTTGCTCAGCGAAACAGATGCGCAGAGTTGGTACCACCTGGGCGTCGCCCGGACGCGACTTGGGCAAGACGACGAAGCGACCGAGGCCATGCGGCGAGCAGCCGAGCTCGCTCACTCATATGCCCCGGCCCATTGGCGGCTTGGGGTGATGTTACTGGAGCAAGGCCGGCTTCAGGAGGCCGAGGCTGCCTTCGGGCGCGCGACTCAGATCGACGGGAAAGACTCAGCGGGCTGGCTGGGTCTGGCCCGCGTTGATCTGACTGAAGGTGAGAATCAAAGGGCTGCTCAGACCCTCGAGACTCTTCTCACCTGGACCACGACAAACGTGGGTTACGCCAATCAACTCCTGGGTGTGGCGTACCGCCGCCTGGGCCGAACCCAAGAAGCGGAAACGGCCATGATGCGAAGCCAAGGCGCCCCGGCCGTGTGGAATGACCGGTGGCGTCTTGAGCTGATGAACTTGCGCCCCGGGTATACGCCACGGCTGCGCCAAGCCAATGAGCTTATCGCAACGGGCAAGGTCGATGAGGGCGTGGCGAGGTTGGAGCAATTGCATGAGGAGTATCCCGAGAAGGACACGGTCGCGATCAATCTCGCCAATGCATATCGCATCAAGGGGCGACTTCAAGAGAGCGTTCGCCTTCTCGGAGAAGTTGTTGCCGTTAAACCCGAGGACTACCGCGCGCACTTCAGCCTCGCGGCGAGCTGCGGGAAGATCAGCCAATTGCCGGGGATCGAGTCACCGGAGGTTTGGCGTGGCCGCGCCCTGGAGCATGCGCAGCATGCGATCGACCAGAATCCCAGCTTATCCGCAGCCTATGCTCTGATCGGCGACCTGCTGGTTCTTGAAGAGCGTTTCGGGGAAGCTGTTGACCAATACCGCGAGGCCTATCGACGGGATCCCGCGAGTTACCAGTGGCTTTACCGCGCTGGTGTTGTCCACATGCAGCAGCAACAATGGGCCGAAGCCGCCCAAGACCTGGAAACGGTAACGCGGCAGGCACCCACCTTCGTCGGCGCGTTCAGAGCGCTGAGCCTCGCACAGGTCCAACTCGGGCGCCTCGAGGAGGCGGAAACAACGATGCTTCACGTCAAGCAACTCAGCCCGGATGATCCGACGGTCGCCGATGAACTTACCCGGATCAGGGCCTTGCGCGACACCGAAGCACCATTACCGGCTGTCCGTGAAGATGGCGAAGCTGACTGAGGTTCGACGGGCGGCATTGAAGCAAACACCCCCGCCGTCGCGCTGTCGAGGACTTGCCGAAAGTCGGCGCGACCGCTTGCCTGTGTCGGGTGCTGAGGTATGGTGGTGACATGCGTCGATTCCGGCCGGGTATTCGTTCGATTCTCTCCGTGGCGCTGATCGTCGTCGGCCTCGTTTGGTGGCTTCGGCTTTCGATCGGCGCTGAACCTCCAGTGCCCCAGAACTTGTCGGATCTCGATCCACTGGTACAGGACGTCGTCAGTGAGGCGCTGGGGTATGTACGCAGCACGCCGGGCTCCACGAGGATGTGGATGCAACTGGGCCTCGTTTATGAAGCCAATGGACTCAAGGACTTGGCGCAAGAGTGCTACGAGCAAGTCGTCTCCATGCAAGACTCGAACGCGAAGGCGTGGTATCGTCTGGCTTTGGTTCAGGATGCGCTGGGTGAAAGTGATCGCGCTTCAGGCACACTACGGCGCATGCTCGAGCTCGATGACACGTATGCGCCTTCCCACTGGCGGCTCGGCTTCTGGCAACTGCGATCCGGTGAGTTGGAGAAGGCTCGGGAACAGTTCACGCGCAGCCTCGAACTCGCACCTAATAACCGCGCCGCCAGAGTCGGGCTGGCGCGTGTTGACCTGAGCCGCGGACAGCCCCAGGAGGCCGCCACGGTGCTCGAAGCGCTTGTCAACGAGCAGCCGGACGACGCCTATGTTCACCAACTGCTCGGCGTGGCGTATCGACAACTTGGGCGGCACAAACAAGCGGCAGCCGAGTCGCAGCTCGGCCACGGCGCCAGGCCCGACTACTCAGACCCTTGGGCTGATGAGGTTCGCAGCTACACGACCGGCTATAACCGGGTCATGCGCAGCGCCCAACTCGCGTTGCAGTCGGGACGAACCGACGAAGCTGTCCAGGCACTCGAGCGGTTGTACAAGCGATTACCGTTTCGGGTACCGGTCGCGTACAACCTTGCCCTGGCATACATCGCCGCCGGCCGAGCCAGTGATGCGATTCGCGTGTCCCAAGAGGCGATGGCGAGAAGACCCAAGTCCGCCCCGCTACACGTTTCTCTTAGCCTGGCCCTTGAGGCAAACGGTGATTCTGAACAAGCACTCTCTGTGATTAACGCCGGGCTCGCAGAAGATCCCAACTTCGGTCCGGCACTCAAGCAAAGGGGCCTGCTTCTTGAACGCTCGAATCGATACTTCCAAGCAGCCGAAACACTGCAGGAGGCCGCTCGCATCCTGGGCGACGATGTGGTGGTGCTGCTTCGGCTTGGCCGGGTGCAGCTCGAGCTCGAACGATGGTCTCTAGCCGCGACAACCTTCGACAAACTGACGGTGGATCATCCGAACCTCGCAGAGGGGTTCGAAGGCTTGGCGACCGCGAGACTCGAATTGGGCGCGCTCGACGAGGCCGAAAACGCGGTCCGCCGCGCACTGGCGTTGGGGGCAACCTCTCCAGCACGAGTGGCCGCGATCCGAGCCCGCCTCGATGCACTGCGGCAGAGCCCCAATGGGTCGCCTCCAAACCAACAGACGAGGGAGGACGACTAAGTGACGTCCCGAGATTGTGTCTTTGGTCGCCACGCACTGCGGCTGGGCGGAATCCTGATCGCGTGCGGCCTCCTTTTGGGGTGTGAAGGCTCGGTGCCGCCAGCCGCCGAACCCACACAGACTCTCGATGGCGATCCGTGGTTTGAGGAGCGATCCCAGCAGGCCGGCCTGGAGTTCACTCAACGGTCAGGCCAAGGTGATCGGTATCTGTTTCCTGAAATCACGTGCGGAGGAGCAGCGCTGTTTGACATGGATGGAGATGGAGATCTTGACGCCTATCTAGTACAAAGCGGCCGGTTCACCGACGATCCGGAGGATCGTCCTCCCAACCAGCTTTTCCGCAACCGCGGCGACGGAACCTTCGAGGAACTGACGGATGGCAGCGGGGCCGATGATCACGGCTACGGCATGGGTGTCGCGACGGGGGACTACGACAACGACGGCGATGTGGACCTCTATGTCACCAATGTTGGTCCCAATGTGCTGATGCGTAACGACGGATCAGGCCGATTCACCGATGTGACGTCCCTGGCGGGCGTCGGCCACACCGGTTGGAGCACAAGCGCCGCTTTCCTGGACTACGACGCCGACGGTGATCTGGACCTGTTCGTCGTCAACTACATCTACTGGTCGATCAACGCCGAACGCGACTGCTTCACACCCGCGGGGATGCGCGATTACTGCGATCCCAAAGTCTACGAGGCCCCGGCCGAGGACATCCTGTACCGCAATAACGGCGACGGAACATTCACGGATGTGTCCGCCGCGGCCGGTATCACCACAACATACGGCAATGGCTTGGGTGTGGTGGTCGGCGATTTCAACGGCGACCGTCTCGTCGATGTCTTTGTCGCCAACGACGGGATGCTCAACCAACTCTGGCTCAACGAAGGCGACGGACATTTCCACGATGGGGCGATGCTCAGCGGCTGCGCTCTCGATCAGGACGGCATCGCGAAGGCCGGAATGGGTGTTACCGCCAACGACGTGGACGATGATTCCGACCTCGACCTCCTTGTCGTCAACCTCTACAACGAGTCAGATTCGTTCTATCGAAACGCGGGCGAGTACTTCGTGGACGACACCGCAACCGTCGGTTTGGGGACCGTAAGCCGAATCTTCACGCGATTCGGAACCGCGCTGCTGGATTTCGACAACGATGGTCGTCTGGATCTCTACGAAGCCAATGGGCGTGTTCGACGCCAATCGATCTTGCATTCGGACGACCCGTTCGCAGAACCCAACCTGTTGCTGCATGGCACGGCCAGAGGCGGATTCGAAGAGGTTCGCCCTCGAGGCGGTACGGCATCACCGCTGGTTGCAGCCAGTCGCGCCGCGGCCTTTGGCGACGTCGACAACGACGGCGGCATCGACATCCTCGTCGTCAATCGGGACGGACCTGCACATCTATTGCACAACGTCGTCAAAAGTCGTGGCCATTGGCTTATGTTCCGCGTCCTCGATGAGCACGGTCGTGACGCAATCGGCGCCACGGTGACGCTGCATGTAGGCGAACGCACAATCACCCGCGACGTCCGGACGGCCTATAGCTACCTGGCTGCCAACGACCCTCGTATCCACGTCGGCCTGGGAGACCACACCGGCGCGGAAGACGTCACTGTTCGCTGGGTGGACGGAACGGTGGAGCGCTACGGCCGATATGATGCCGATCAGGTGGTGACGCTGCGATATGGTTCAGGCATGCGGGTTGGGGAATGAAACTCCGCCACCGGCCAGCGGATACTCAACCAGGACGCGACAGCCACACCGCTTAGCCAGCCAACACGGCGCGCATCCTCTCCAGCAGCCGTTTGGCGCCGTCGGTCTCGAGCACACCGGCATCCCAGGTCATCTGCAAGCCAGCGTCGGTAAACTTCGGGATGATATGAAAGTGCACGTGAGGGACCGCTTGGTGTGCGGCTGATCCGTTGTTCTGAAGCACGTTGTACGCCTCAGCGCCGGTGGCCTGCCTCACCGCGCGACACAGCCGGGGCAGCACGCGCCCGAGCGCAGCCGCCGATTCGTCGCTCAGCTCGTGCAGCGCCGCCTTGCGTTCCTTGGGGATGACCAGCGTATGCCCTTCGCTGAGCGGCCCGACATCCAGAAACGCCAGGATATGCTCGTCCTCGTAGACCTTATGGCACGGGATTTCGCCATCGATGATCTTCGTGAAAATGTTGTCGTGATACCCGCTCACGGTCGCTCCTTCCTTCAAGCCCACGGCGTGCACGCCGTGGGCTTTCGAATCACGGCGTCATTCATCGTTCCGTCGATCGGGGACAAGCGCCTCGCGGTCGGCGTGATGCTCGATCGTAGGATCGATCTGGAGATATCGACTCAGGAACTTCACGCCAATGTAAAACGGAATCGTATCGAGTAGGGCGATGACGAACTTAAACGCATATCCCGTCGCGATCAGCAACAGCAGTTGTGCCCCCACGCTACGGTCAATATCAATAACCCCGGCCAGGCCGCCGACCCAATAGGTGATGAGGATGACGGCGATAGTATCGACCGCCTGGCTGATGAGCGTGGAACCGTTGTTGCGCACCCAGAGCATCTTGCCTCGCGTCACCTTCTTCCAAAAATGGAACAGATAGACGTCGCACAATTGGGCCCCAAGGTAGGCGATCATCGAAGCCGCCACCGCACCGAAGGTGAGCGCACGAATCTCGAAGAACACGGGAAGTCGGTCCGCCGCATCGCGCAAAAGCTCGCCGGTCTGGGGATCCGTCGGTTCAAAGCCTGGAAGGATGCCACCCAGCCAAAGGATAAACACGACCCAGCCGTTCAACAGCAGACCGACAAGGACCACGAAGTTCGCCCGCCGCCGTCCGTAGAACTCACTTATGAAATCGGTGCAGAGGAATGTGATCGGATACGGCAGCACACCCACCGCCACCGCGAAGGTCAGTTCCAGGCCGTCAGCCGTTTCCAACGACGCCAATCTGATAAACCGGCTGATGCCGAGAATGTTGAGCATCGCCAGTGTGCCGAGGAACAGCCCGGCGAAGACGAGGAACACACGCTCACGCCGCGCATGGAGATGCGACGCTTCGATGGGATGCAGGGTCTGCTTAGTCGGGCTGGATGCCACGTTACGCCAAGGATAGCCGCTGACTTCCCCGCCCCGCAAACCACCGTAGACTGTTGGCTATGCAGGATATGAACGCCCGGTCGCTCCCGGAGTTGTTCTTAGCGATCACCGCGAATGGGTCGCTGGATCGACTTCTAAGCGCAGCCCGGGCGGAGGACCTCGGGGGAATCGGGGACGTCACCACACAGAGCATCATCCACGACGGATGGGACGTTCGGGCCACCGGGGCGGCGCGGCAAGCCGGGATTGTTGCCGGTTTGGCGGTCATCCCTCGACTCCTTGAAGTATTCGAGTGTGATGCGCGGTTCGAGCCCCTCGCCGACGATGGGCAGCCCTGCGGCGAGGGTCAGGTGTTGTGGCGGCTTCTGGGCGATCTGCGGCCGATCCTCGCCGTGGAGCGCACCATGCTGAATCTCGTTGGTCGGCTCAGCGGCATCGCCACGCTCACCCGCCGCCATGTTGAGGCAATCGCCGGAACGACGGCGGTGATCTGCGACACCCGCAAGACCACGCCGGGCCTGCGCGCGTTGGAGAAATACGCAGTTCGCTGCGGCGGCGGCACGTTGCACCGGCTCGGCTTGCACGACGCCGTGTTGTTCAAGGACAACCACCTTCAGCACCTCGGTCCCGGCGAGTTCGCACCGACGGTCGCCGCCGCGGCCAAGGCAGCCCGCGATCGCTACGACCTACGATTTGTGGAAGTCGAGATCGATACGCTGGAGCAACTGCACCTTGTGATGGAGATTGAGCCCGGCTTGATTGACATGGTGTTGCTGGACAATATGTCGCTTGATCAGATGCGCGACGCGGTCGCTTGTCGAGACAAGCTCGCGCCGGACGTGCTCGTCGAGGCGTCCGGCGCAATTACACTCGATCACGTGCGGGCCGTCGCGGAAGCGGGCGTGGATCGGATCTCGGTCGGCGCGCTGACGCATTCCGCACCGAGCCTTGATGTTGCGTTAGACTTAGCGTAGACGATGGGTACAGCACCCTTGGAGCAATGGAAGGAACGGCTCGACGCGGTGGTGGCGTCCGACGGCGAGGTGCTTGGGCGGGCCATCGTCATCCGAGAAACCGCTTCGACGCAAGATGCGGCGCGACGACTTGGCGCGCAGCCGGGCGACGTGGTCGTGGCTTGGCGACAGACGGCAGGAAGAGGACGACTCGGCCGACGTTGGGCCGATACGCGAGAGGACGGGGTGGCCTTGAGTATCGTGCTCCCCTGCGGCCCGCCTG
>JAZFYE010000419.1:0-3490 GCA_036475395.1 Phycisphaerales bacterium | reverse complement strand
CTCGCCGCAAATCTGATGACTCCCTGCGCCGGCGAAATGCCTCGCGTAGGCGCTGCGGCCGGAGTCGGTCAACACGCTATCCTCGCTCAGGTAGCCCGGCTCCTTGTCAATGGGAAGAAAGATCGCCGGGTTCTCGACCAGGTCGCGATACAGCGTCGTAGTCCCGGCCATCTGCGCGCCGATGATCAGAAGGTCCCGCAGCGTCATGCCCCGGCCTCCGAAGGCGCGGCGGTCGCGCGCTCGACATCCTCGTCGCTGCTACGAACCGAGTCGACCCAGGCGTGATCGGCTTCGTATCCGGCCGCGATCAGCGTGTCTCCGCAGTAGTGATCGAAGATCTCGGCGGCTTGGTGCGTGAAGTGATTCTTCCAATCCCCCGCCTGCCCTTTGCGCAAGAAAGCACTGCGGACCTCCTGCCCGGGATCACGTCCGGACTGCCGACGGAACGAATACCGCTTGAGCGACTCGGCGGCACGCGCGACGTTCGGCTCCTCGCCCGTCAGTTGCGACATCGCCTTGGCCAGCGCTGTCGATTCGTTGGCCAGCAGATCTTCATAGCGAAGGAGCACGACGTTGGGGTTGTCCACCTCAAAGTAGGAGCGCACATGATCGGCCCAGTTCACGCGCGGCGAGACTGGTCTTCGCATTTGCCGCTCCATGAAGGGGGCAATGTTGTCTCCTAGGTTGGCCTTGTTGACCAGACCGGGGAGCATTCGGCGCTGGCGCGAGGTGAGGTGGGGATGGTCCCCGTCTGGGACCCCCCTAATGAGCCAGAAGTATAGCGAAACAAGCGAGTCGCGCCCGTCACGGACGACGTAGACGCCCTTGCCATACCGCTTCCAGACGCGCTCGTGCCCATGAACGACGGCAGGGAAACCGATCGGAAGCAGCGACGATCGCGGATATGGTAGTTGGAGATAGTCGGCGACGATCTGACACGCCCACGTCGTTCCGCTCTTGGGATACCCCACCACGAACACGAGCGGAATCGCCTCAGGGAACCGTGTTCCCACGAACCACGTCACATAGTGAGAAATCGAGCGCAGGCGTATTTTCAGATTCACGATCGACT
Source organism: Phycisphaerales bacterium (assembly GCA_036475395.1). Lineage (GTDB taxonomy): Bacteria > Planctomycetota > Phycisphaerae > Phycisphaerales > SM1A02 > JADFNO01. The sequence goes on along the minus strand of JAZFYE010000419.1, from coordinate 2,418 downwards.
GGACTTTCTTGACCGGCGGCAGCTGCTCCCCGCCAACCAGCGTCATCGGATGCTTGGGGACTGATCGGACCAGCCGCGGTCTGGCTGGAGACTATTCTAGTCGCCCAGCGGTTCCGGTCGGCGCATCCGACCGCGGGCCGTCATTGATCCGCAACCGGCTACCATCCGCTCCCCTTGTTTCCGAGCCGCTCGTAGGGCGCCGGGCAGGTTCTTCACGGGGGTTTCGTCATTCGACATATCAGGCCAGCGAGCGATCCTGGATGCTGGATGATCTTTCGTTTCAACCTGAGCGCATGGTAAATCAGCCGCAACGGACCCGGAAAGTATCCCCGCGGTCCCTCCGATTCGACGTAGGCATACTCGGGCTTCTCAAAACCAATCTGCCGAGCGCAGGCGTCGATGCATCGCTCGTCGTTGAACCGGTACTGGACCGGGTAGTGGTATTCTTCGACGTCTCCCCTCTTAATCATGCGCAACACCGCTTCATCCAGATGCAGCGCGTGGAGTGCTGTTGCCATCCGCGTAAAGTAGTGCCGCTTGTTCGGGGTGATAAACAGGTACACGCCACCGCGTTTGAGGCAGTTCATCATGGCTTGCATGAACTGCCCCGGATCCGCCACATGCTCCATCACCATGAACGAATAACTCAAATCGAAATAGTTGGTTGGAAGATCGGCGGTCTCCATCATCGCGTGTTCGTGACGGTCAAACAGTCCGTCAGTTGGCGTCCTTGTCGGGTCGGGATCAAGACCCGAGAACTCGTCGGCGTGGGGCCGGATCGCCCACTGGTATTCGGGGCGGCGTCCGATACCGCGGCCGCACCCGACGTCTAGGACACGTACCGGGGAGGGGCGTCCTTGGCATTCCTTGAGGACCAACCTCGCGAAAACCCGTTTGTTGTCAGAAGTCAGCTGGTAGTTGTAGGCTCGGGCCAGCTCTTCAAAGCGAAGATCGTCGTGCGGTCGCCGCGGCTCGATGATCGCGGCGGCCGCGGCCAGCCCAGCGCTGACAGCATCGTTCGCCATGGGTTGCACTCGTCCTCGGGTCATAGGCAAGACCGCTCATCCGTGTCCAGCTACGTTATCGGGCAAAGCCGCAGCGCTCTCGCGAATGATCGGGCCAATGGCAGATTGACTCCAGGTTATCTTAGTCGTGCCGACGCGCACGTCTGCCGGCGGCACCCATCCTACGAGTGAGGCTCACCCCGGTTCGCGCCGAAGGATTACTATTGCCCCGGCTACCGGAACCGGCTACCATCCGCTCCCCTTGTTTCCGAGCCGCTCGCAGGGTGCCGGGAGAGGAGTCTTGATGGCCGCTTCATCCCTGATCCCCCCGCATGGGGGAACACTGATCAACCGTTTCGCCGACGCCGATCGCGCGCGGGAACTCACGTCCGCGGCGTCGGGCTTACCCAGAATCACACTCACCACGAAGCAGGCGTGCGACCTGGAGATGATCGCCACCGGCGCGTTCAGCCCCCTAGACGGGTTCGTGGGCAAGGCCGACTTCGAGTTGATCTGCCGGGAGGCTCGGCTGGCCGATGGCCGGGTCTGGCCCATCCCCATTACGCTCGCCGTTGATGACGCGGCCAAGACCAGCCTGAGCAAAGGTGGCCAGGCCGCGCTCCACCACGCCGACGGCACGCTCCTGGCCGTGATCGACGTGCGAGAAGTCTATCCGCACGACAAGAAGCTGGAAATCCCCAACGTCTTTCGTACCGAGGACGAAGCGCATCCCGGCGTCAAGGGTGTGATGGACGAAGGGCCGTGGCTGGTGGCCGGGCCCGTCAACGTCATCACGGTGACGCCCGACGTCGAGCCGCCCGAGCATTTCACCGAGTTTCGCCTGCCCCCGGCCAAGACGCGCGAGGCGTTCACCGCGCGAGGCTGGAAGACGATCACGGCTTTCCAGACCCGCAACCCCATTCATCGCGCTCACGAGTATCTGACCAAGTGCGCACTGGAGATCTGCGATGGCGTGTTGATCCATCCGTTGGTGGGGGAGACCAAGCCCGGCGACATCCCCGCTGATGTGCGCATGACGTGCTACCAGATCCTCATCAAGAAATATTACGTGGCAGACCGGACGATGCTGTCGGTGATGCCGGCCGCAATGCGCTACGCCGGGCCGCGAGAGGCGATCCTCCATGCGCTCGTTCGCAAGAATTATGGCTGTTCGCATTTCATCGTTGGCCGCGACCACGCCGGGGTGGGGGATTACTACGGCACCTATGACGCGCAAGAGATCTTCGATGGGTTCGAGCCCGGTGAGATCGACATTACGCCATTGAAGTTCGAGCACGCCGCCTGGTGCAATACTTGCGAAGGCATGACCAGCGCCAAGACCTGCCCGCATGGCCCCGATGAGAAGGTGTTCCTCTCCGGCACCAAGGTGCGCGAGATGCTTCGAGCCGGCAAG
>JAZFYE010000418.1:0-2108 GCA_036475395.1 Phycisphaerales bacterium | reverse complement strand
CCGTGGTAGGTCACCTGCAGACAGTTGTTGAACAGATTGAGCATGTTGATGAAGCCGATCAGGAAGGTCAGCTCGACGATCTCCGGCTCGCTGAATTGCGCCTTGAGCCGCTCGAAGAGCTCTTCGGGCACGCGGTTGGCGTCGGCCATGGCCGCGCGGGTGTACTCCACGGCCAGGCGCTCTCGTGGCGTCAGCGAATCGGGATCATCCAGTGCCTTGAGCGGATCGTCGGAGATGCCCAGCATCTTCGCCACGGCCACGTGGGAGTCCGTACAGAACTGGCACGCATTGGCCCGAGAAGCCTCGATGATGACCAGCTCCTTGATCGAGCGCTCCAAGAGGCCGCCCGGATAGACGCAGGAGCCGAATTGCCCGAACACGGCCAGAATCTCCGGGCGAAGAGCCATGGCTTGGATCATCTCGGCGGGCAGTCGGCCTTGATCAACAAGCGCGGAGCTTTCGGCAAAGTCGGGCCGGTCCTTGACCGGTTCGAACGCGGCACGAATCTGGTCGGGGGAGATGGACACACGCATGGGGGCACCTCAATCAAGTCAGAGCGAGACGAGCGACCGCATGGTACCGCAACAGCGCCGCCGGCGCGGCCACCAGAGCGGGCCTCCGTGGAAGCAGCTGTGCAGCGTTGCTGCTGGACGTCGTCACGGTAGGATCGGCCCCGGTTTACGCAGCGGCCACCTGTGGAGCGTCGAGCATGCAGTGTCCCCATTGCCAGGCCCGGCTGACCACCATCGACTATGAGGGCGTCGCCATCGAAACCTGCCACCGCCGCGAGGATGAACAACCGTTCCGGCCCGAGCTGGCAGCGGCGTTGCGAACACATCTTGCGTCGAAGCTGCCCAACGCTCTTGCATTTGCTATGCCGAATCGCACTGAGACCCCGAAGATGCTCCGAGAGGATCTCAAGGCAGCAGGAATTGCATACCGAGACGACTCCGGTCGGGTGGTGGATTTCCACGCTCTACGGCACACATTCATCAGCAACCTCGCACGTGGCGGTGTCCATCCAAAGACAGCGCAGACCTTGGCGCGGCCCGGCACCATCGGGCTTACGATGGACCGCTACTCCCATTCGTTGAAGGAGGATGAGCGAAGCGCGCTGGCGGTCCTTCCAGACATTGACGTTACACCAGACCATGAGCAGCGAGCCACCGGCACCGATGACTCCACGTGTTGCTTGGCGCGAGACGGTTCGGACAAGCTCGGTTCAGTGCAGTATGATTCAGCACAATCCTCGACAGAGGCTGAAGAATCGCAGGGTGGGGTGGCGGAGCGGTTGAACGCGCCGGTCTTGAAAACCGGTATACCCTTCGGGGTATCGCGGGTTCGAATCCCGCCCCCACCGTTGGAAGAAGGCGGGGAGGCTTGCGGGAATGGGGTCACTTCTTCTCGGCGCTGCCCTTGCCAAGACCCAGTGGGACGCGCCTCGGTTCTCCGGGGCGACGGGGATAGTGCTTCGGGGTTCGGCGCAGTTTTTGGACGATGACGATCGTTCCCGTCGGCGTGCGCACCGTGCCGAGAAGCTGACAGTGAAGCAGATGCAGCGCCTGCTTCGCCCGGGTCAGTTCCTCGGACACTCTCTCGCCCTTTATGGCGAGGATGTGTCCTTCGATCTTGGCCAGCGGCGCGGCCAGCTCCAACAAGACCGGCATCCGCCCCACGGCACGGGCGAGAACGACATCGTACTGCTCACGATGCTGCTCGCGATCGTGGCCGATCGTTTCGGCTCGATCGTTTACAATGTCTACGTTCTTTAGATCAAGGGCGTCCGTGACCTCGCGCAGGAAATCGGCCTTCTTTCGCGTTGCTTCCAGGAGTGTGAACTTCACTTGCGGCATGGTGATGGCCAACGGAACGCCCGGCAGCCCGCCGCCGGACCCAACGTCGATGACCGTCCCGGCCTCAACCGACGCCAGCAGCGGCAGCAGGGTCAGGCTATCGAAGATGTGTTTGCGCCACGCTTCGTTGGGATCGGTAATCGCAGTGAGGTTGAAGCGTGTGTTGGCCTCCAGCAGCATCGACAGGTAACGGCCGAGGTGTGGCACATCGCCGGCATCGAAGACGAGACCGTACTCCTTGGCCGTAGCGAGGAA
>JAZFYE010000417.1:0-2003 GCA_036475395.1 Phycisphaerales bacterium | reverse complement strand
GCGGCGACGACTGGGCCAAGTGGGACGGCGGGATCACCCAGAACCTCAACCGTATCCAGAACGCCGACGGCAGTTGGTCCGGCCATCACTGCATCACCGGCAAGACCTTCTGCACCTCGACGGCCCTGCTGTCGCTGATGGTCGATCGCACGCCCGTTCCGGCTGATGCGTTGACCAACGCCCAATGAGTTGTCCGCTTGGACTCGATGAACTGATAAAATGCAAGCGATCCCCTTTGCTCGGGAAAGGGGATCTTTCATTTGTCAAACGCTCGTGAGATTCCCAGGGATACAGACTGCACGGCCTTTAGCTTCCTTGACGATGAGAACACAACGCCATGTGGACTTCTCGAGCCATCACTCTCGCTGCGCAACTGGCGGTTTTCACGACGATCCTTGGCGGATGTGAGCGGCAGCAGCAAGCGTGGCCGGCCGAGCTGTGCACGCGAATCGATGAAGCGAACATGGCTGCGGTCCGCTTTCTTCTATCGAAGCAATCGGCAGATGGAGCGTGGCGCTCCGAGACCTACGGCACATTGACCGACGGGATTACCCTCACGGGGCCGGTGATGAAAGCGCTGATGTACGGCCCCTCCGGAACTGAGACAAGCGAGGCAATCGGGCGCGCTGCTGAATACCTGTACAGTTGGGTCAGCGAGGATGGCTCGATCCAGCGTGATGACCGGGTGCCGGACTTTCCCGTCTATTCCGCGTCGCTGGCCGTGATCGCCTTGAGTCGATTGCCAGCTGATGAACCGCTCGAAGCGCGCGACGCCTGGTTGGCCTTTCTGCGCGAGCACCAGCTAACCGAACGACTTGGTTGGGATCCGACGGATCCAGCCTATGGCGGATGGGGTTACTCCATCGTGCCTCCGCACAAGCCGGACCGAGCAAATCCAACGCGACCGCCATTTGATGCGGACCTCTCTTCGACACTCTTTGCGATTGGCGCCTTGCGTTTGGCCGGGATATGGGTGGACGACCCCGCTCTCGAAAACGCACTCGTCTTTGTCAAACGCTGCCAGAACTATGACGAGACTGACGACGAGCCTGATCCGACCTTCGACGACGGCGGGTTCTTCTTTACACCCACCAACGACATGCAGAACAAGGCCGGTATTGCGGGCACTGACAGCGAAGGTCGATTGCGCTATCACTCGTACGGTAGCGCGACCGCCGATGGGATTCGCGCACTGCTGCGATGCGGACTCCAACCCGATGATCCGCGCGTCGTCGCCGCGCGCCAGTGGCTCGAGCGTCATTTCACCACCACCTCCAATCCAGGGGTGTTCGAGCCGATGCGCGAGCAAGATCGCGAAGCAGCTTATTACTATTACTGTTGGTCGGTCTCACACGCGTTCCGCCAGCTTACGATCGCGACCTTCCAGCAGGATGGGCGCAGTGTGAATTGGGCGGAGGATCTTGCTAGAGAGCTCCTGCGTCGTCAGCGCAAGGACGGAAGCTGGGCCAATCACCATTCGTTCGTCAAGGAAGACGATCCGCTGATCGGGACGATGCTCGCCGCCGCGGCGCTCGCCAACTGCCGGCAAGTCTTGTGGCCGAACTATGAATAGGGATGCACGGTGCGCTTGACCGCGGTTGGTTGCCCCGATAGTGTCGCGCCCCCGCGCCACGCCAAGGGTGGAGGCTCAACGTGTCGATGACCTATTCGAAGTATCTCAAGCTCGATGAGTTGCTGACGCTTCAGCAGCCGCTGTCCGATGGCCCGGAGCACGACGAAACGCTCTTCATCGTGATTCATCAGGTCTACGAGCTGTGGTTCAAGGTAATGCTTCACGAACTGGACAGGCTCAAACAATGCCTGGAATCGAATAATCACCCCGATGCGACCGCGACACTGAAGCGGATTCTGACGATTCTCAAGACGCTTGTCGCGCAGATTGACGTGTTGGAAACGATCACGCCGGTCTCGTTTGTTTCTTTCCGCGATCGCCTCGAAGCGGGAAGCGGTTTCCAATCCGTGCAGTTCCGCGAGTTTGAGTT
>JAZFYE010000416.1:0-3838 GCA_036475395.1 Phycisphaerales bacterium | reverse complement strand
GGCGTCAATATCGGTGCCGGCCCATGTTCGGACGGCAGCGGCGACTCCGTTTGCAACACGAAGTAGCTAAATCAAAACTGCTGGCAAGGCCGTCTCGGCCGTGATAAACCGCACGGGCGGGATCCCGATTGAATCGGGATACCACCGCAACCGGGGTTTTGAGAGAGTTTCTGAGCCGCTCGAGCACCATCACCTGCGCATGGCCCGAGGTTCGAAACGGGAGTCATGGCTCGGCGGGCCTCAAACTGCTGACCGATGCGCCGCCCGGCTCTCGCGTATCGGCGCGGTCGTCGGCGTTGGACTGTGCTGGCGCGGCGGTAGAGCGATCCACAGTCGGCGGTGAGCTGCTTGGCGGTGAAGGTTATCAGACGCCGTGGTAAGTTGAAGGCCGGACGTCCCCGCCAATCGGCTGGCGTCGCAGTGAAGATGTTGCGGAAGCCGTACTCAGTGATGACAACCCGTGGTCGGTAGCGCAGCGAACCGTCCGGACCGTGGTTACTCGCCAGGATTGCATCGGGGTCTTGTATCTTGCCGATAAGTTTCGCCGCGATGCATCGTTTGCCGACCCGATCACGCATAGACCCCGGTTGGTTGTTCGTGGTGGGCGGACTGGTGCTTTGTGTCGCGGGCATCCTCTTGCCGGCTCAGCGAGATCTTGACGATCTTCGGAGGCAGCGTGCTGAGCTGCGACATGAAGAAGCAATCCTGCAAGGGCGGCTTGCGGCGCGAGGCGCGTTTCTTCAGGATCTGGATCGTCGCCAGCCGGCATTGATCCGTAGACTAGCCGCCTCTCAACTGAATCTCGTTCCCCAAGGCGAGGAACCCGTCCTTGTCTCGTCCTCGCTCAAGGATGACATCATCAGTTGGGTCGATGCGACAGCGCAAGCAACGCCCATCGAGCCGATCCTCCGCGCAAACTCTACGCTCAGCCGGCTTATGAACGGCCGGTATCGCCTTTGGCTTCTGACGGCCGGCGTCGTCAGCGCTTTCCTCGGGCTGCTGCTGGACCCGAGCCTGACTCGGGTCGGGAAGAAGATCGTTCTCGGTGGCCCCATCGCTGTGTATTCGGCTCTCATCTGCCGAATCGAGCGTACGACGATGGATGACCTCATCGCGAGAATCGAGCTGCTCCGCACCGGGTGGCACCTCGACCTAGCCCTGGCGGGACGACACCCATTGGTTGGGGGCAGCGTGCGACCGAACCGGCGCTGGCGGGAGTATATTGCGCTCGCCGAAGCGACCTTGGCGCTGTCGGGCTGAGTTCGCCGGACCGACCAGGGTCGGACCCCACTGCGTTGTTCACGTGCCTCAGTCTGACGAAGCGGGCCTCGCGATCGGTTCGGACCGACGGTACGATCTGTACTTCCCAACCATACCGGATGGGTGGGTGATCTGGTGCAAGCGAACGGCGCAATTCGATGTCTCACGAGTCTCACGATCTCTCGGACGCAACACTGCGCCTGCTGCTGGCGCCCGGGCTTGGCCCGGTCACGCTGGGGAAGCTCGAAGCGAAATTCGGTTCACATGATCGCGCCGCATCAGCGACGGTGCGCGAGTTGACCCAGATCGAAGGGATCGGGCCGACGACGGCAAGCTCGATTCGCAGCGCGGTCGATCAAGCACAGCCAGCGCAAGAACGGGAGGAGATGGCCAAGGCAAGCGTCCGGCTGATCCTTCGTGGAGACGACGACTACCCCGTATTACTGGCGGCCATTCCTAATCCACCGACAGCGCTGTGGATACGCGGCGAGTTCACCGACGCCGATCGTCTCGCCGTGGCTATCGTCGGTTCGAGGCGCTGCACGGCGTATGGCCGGGAACAGGCGGGCCGCTTTGCGTCGCTGTTGGCTCAGTGCGGCCTGACCATCGTGTCGGGTGGGGCGCTGGGAATTGACGGCGAGGCGCATCGCGGCGCGTTGCGCGTTCACGGCCGCACGATCGCCGTGATGGGCTGCGGGCTGGCGCGATCCTATCCGTCTCAGCATGCCGAGTTGTTCGATCGGATCGTGGCCGAAGGCGGTGCGCTGCTGAGCGAGTATCCGATGCAGACCGAACCGAAGGGAGATCATTTCCCCCATCGAAACCGCATTATCTCGGGCCTCAGTCTCGGCGTGCTGGTGATCGAGGCGGCCATCCGAAGCGGGGCGCTGATTACGGCCCGAAAAGCGGTGGAAGAGCAGGGCCGGGAAGCGATGGCCCTGCCGGGACGGGTCGATTCGCCCGCCTCCGCCGGCTGTCTTGGCGCCATCCGGGAAGGGTGGGCCGCGCTGGTCACCAGCCACGCCGACGTTCTGAACCAGCTCGACGCGTCGAGTCATCTTGTCCGCGGTGCGCTTGAAGCAGCAGGGCACGAGTCCGCGACTTCCGCCACGACCCTCTTTGATCAGAATCTCACCACAGGTCAACAATCGATCGTTGATGCGCTGCGCGAAGCCGATGGTCACATGATCGTTGAACATCTCGCCGCCAAGACACAACTGCCACTCAGTCAGGTCCAGGCTGATCTGACGCTCCTTCAGATACGAGGTCACGTCCACCGAGACCACCAAGGCGTACACCTGAGACGGTGAATCCAACCGCTCGGTCTTACCTCGTTGCGGGCGTTGAGTACGTGATCCCGTGTTCGAGGTAGAACTTGAGCAAGGTAATTGCTTCACCCCAACCGGCGGCGCATTCGAGCGCCATCGCTCGGCCTTTTGAATCGTTGGTGTAGCCCTGTTCGGTCAATCGAAGCACAGTTCCGCCGGACTGTTCAGTGAGGACCATGGTTATCCGAGTTGGCTTGTGGCTACCCCATTCAAAGACAAATCGTTCGGGTCTTATCGCTTCGATGACGGTACCGGGAACCTCCAGGGTATAACGATCAGGTCCCCAGTCTTTCCATCGCCAAATGAAGGCGCCGCGAGGTCTCGGATCAAGTGTGCTACTGTGCGTGAAGAATGCGTTCCACACCTCAGCGGAAGTAATGGCGTCGAACACCTCTTGCGGCGTCTTATGGATGAATGTCGCCTGCTTGATTGTCTCTTGGAGTTGTTCAGTCACGGTGGCGAATCCCGCATGAATGCAAGTCAAATGACAACGTGCACGGATGCCGGAGCGTGTGTGGCGACGTCTTATGAGGCGCTCAATACCGCCGCAGCACCCCGATGACCACGCCTTGGATCTTGCAGTCCTTCACGCGAATGGGCTCGAACTCGGGGTTGGCCGGCTGGAGACGAATGTGAGTGCGCTCCTTGTAGAACGTTTTGAGCGTCGTTTCGCCATCGGCGAGGAGGGCGATGACGCGCTCGCCGTTGCGAGCCGTTTCACGTCGCTCGACGATCACATAGTCGCCGTCGAAGATTCCCTCATCCTTCATGGAGTCGCCGTCCACTTGTAGGGCAAAGGTCCCGGCCTTTTGACCGATCCGGGGGCCGAAGATCTCCTCGAGATTGAGCTGATCAGTCTGCGGGAACTTCTCGATCGGATACCCGGCCGCGATCTTGCCCACGAGCGGAAAGCGCAGCGGCTGCGCCTCGTCGGGAACAGGCGCGTCGTCACAGATGGACAAAGAGCGAGCCTTGTTTGCCTTTCGCCGCAGCGCGCCTTTTTTTATCAGTGCCTCGACGTGTTCGAAGACGGTCACCTTGGAGACCCCGAGTTCTTGGGCGAGCTCCTGCATCGTCGGCGAATAACCATTGGCAGGGCGGTGACTCCGGATCAATTGGACGATTCGCAACTGCTTGGGAGTGAGATTCATCGGGGTTCTCCTGTCGGACTCCGGTGCGGGTGGGCCGCACGACATCGAACACACAAGGATCGGGCGCGCCGCCAAACGGAGCGATCGCCAGTCGCGGGC
>JAZFYE010000415.1:0-2237 GCA_036475395.1 Phycisphaerales bacterium | reverse complement strand
GCGCCAATCACGATCGGTAAGCGTGGTCAGGAACTTCTCGTCGTTGATGACCGCCCAGGGCACGGCGAAGCAGCCCAGGAAGTTCTTCTTCCCGAACGCGTTGATGCCGTTCTTCACGCCGATGCCCGCATCTGCCTGCGCCAGCGTCGTGGTGGGCAGGCGGACCAGCCGCACGCCGCGATGGGCCGTCGCCGCGGCAAATCCCACCGCGTCCAATACGGCGCCGCCGCCGATCACCAGGACGTAAGAGTGTCGGCAGATCGCCGCGTCGTGGATCGTCCGCGCTACAGATTCGTACACAGACCAGTCGTTCTTGCAGGTCTCGCCGCCGGGGACGTTTTGCACCGGCGCGGCAAGCGTCATCCACTCAAGAGCGTCGATGACGTAGTCGTCAATCCGCTCGCGAAGTCCGGGCCAGGCCTCGGCGACGCCTTGATCGACCAAAACGACGAGCCGGCCGGGCGAGTCCTCGGTCTTCGCGAGGACCTCCCGAAGGACGGGATTGGCCGGATCGAGCACATCGTTGGTAAAGCGCAGACGGTGGACATAGTCCATCGTGAACGCGGCATCGATCGGCACCGCCGGCTGCCTTTTTCCGTTGCCACGAATCGCATCGAGCCGTCTGGCCACGCAGCATTCTCCTCGTTCATTCGACGGGGCCTCCCGGATATCGTCGCTTACCCTCCTAATGTCGAACGAGCCCAAGGATATGCCGCCAAACCGTGTTTTTCGAGACATTTGCCGGTCGCCTTCGCTCGCCAATGGCTGGACAGTGGGGCCGGGGTATATCGGACTCATCCTGCGGGACATGCTGATTCACGACCATCTCACCGCTGGGTACGCGGACGGGTGTTACACGGCTGTGACGATCGCTGGGCCGTTTGGATCGTCCTATTAACTGGAACGGCCGGCCTATCGACGAATCCTGCTCAAACCTGGCACTGGGCGGTGGACGGCCGAGCGCGACGTGCCATGTACCAACGGAAACGCGACGATCCAAACCAAGGAGATGATCACCATGAAACGCTACGCTCCCTTCGTTCTTTCAATGCTCATGCTCGCACTTATCGGCGACTTGACGTACGCCATCACCTCGCAGGAGGCGGAGAAGCTCCCGTCCACGCAACCGCAGACAGAACCGGCGCCGAAGGTCGTCAAGTGTTGGGTCATGGCGGTTCAGCCGAAACCGCTCTCGCCGAACGTCCGGCGGGGCCTGGAGTGGCTCGTACAGCACCAACACGCCAACGGCGGCTGGGGCCAAGGCGAGGAGTCACCGAACATGGGTCAAGGCATGGTTAATCTGGCGGCCAAGCCCAACGTCGCCGATACCTGCACCGCGACGCTCGCCCTGATTCGCTCCGGCAGCACGCCGAGCGAGGGATCGTATGCCCAGTCGATTCATCGCGGGCTTGACTTCATTTTCAGCCAGATCGAAGCGGCGGATGAGCCGTCGCTGTCCATCACGAGTGTCCACGGCACACGCGTGCAGGGTAAGCTCGGGCCGCATATCGATACCTTCATGGCCTCGATCGTTCTAGCTGAGGTCAAAGGTCACATGCCGGACGAAGCGAGCGAGAAGCGACTTTTCGCGGCGATCGACAAAGTGCTCAACAAGATCGAGATCAACCAGAAGGACGATGGCACATGGGGCAACCAAGGCTGGGCGCCGGTACTGGCGCGGTCCATGGCGGCCAAGGGCTTGAGCCGAGCGGCGCAGGTCGGCTTTGAGGTCAACGAGAAGATCCTCGCCAAGAGTGAAGAGCAAGCGCGCAAACAGGTCGATGGCGCTGGCGCGGGATTTGACGCGCCCGGATCGGCCGGGGTCGCCCTTTACGCTGGCGCCGCCAATCTCTCGACGCTTCAGGATTCGGCAAACCGCAATGGTCAGCGCGTCGATGAACTGGAAAAGATCGCCGAGAACTCCCTCGATGACAAAAAGCGCAGCGAAGCGAGGCGCGAGCTGGATCGTTTCGCCGACGCTGAAGTCGCACGTCAGCGAGTTCAGCAGTCGATCGTCGGCCGGCTGGAGGATAAGCAGTTCATGGCCGGGTTCGGCTCCAACGGCGGCGAGGAGTTCCTCAGCTACATGAACATTGGCGAAAGCCTCGTCGTCAAGGGCGGCGACGACTGGGCCAAGTGGGACGGCGGGATCACCCAGAACCTCAACCGTATCCAGAACGCCGACGGCAGTTGGTCCGGCCATCACTGCATCACCGGCAAGACCTTCTGCACCTCGA
>JAZFYE010000414.1:0-9628 GCA_036475395.1 Phycisphaerales bacterium | reverse complement strand
TTGGAGAATGATCGAGTTTCGTGGCGTAACGACGACCTGGCCGTGGACAGGGCTGCCTCATTCCTACGGACACGGCCCCCAGTTGACGAGGAGGGCGAGGAGATCGGATGCGCCCACGTTGTCGTTGCCGTCGAGCGAAGCAACAAACCCCCGGCCAAGGAAGGCCGGGGGTGTAGTGGTTGTGACAACTCGGCGAGGGCCGCTTACTTGGGGCAGGGACCCCAGTTGACGAGCAGTGCGAGCAGGTCGGTCGCGCCGACGATGCCGTTGTCGTCGAAGTCAGCGGGGCAGCCGGGGCACTTCCCCCAACTGACGAGCAACGCGAGCAGGTCGGTCGCCCCGACGATGCCGCTGCCGTCGAGGTCCCACGGGCAGGGCTCGGAAACGATGGTCGCTTCGGCAATCCCCGTGCGAATACCGACGTCACCGGCGCCGACAGGCGCATCGCCGAAACCGAAGAAGATCGGGGTAGCCGGACCGCCGCCCAAAATCGCGAGGCCCTGCTGGCCGACAGTAATAAAGACCTCCGCGGAGGATTGTCCGGCGTCGAGACTCACGTCGATATAGCCCAGCAATGTCGAGCCGAAGGGTCCATCGGTGAACGCCAACTGGTTATCAAACACCTGGTGAGCCGCGTCGTTGTTCAGACCGAACGAGAAGGCGACAGAAGCGGAGGTTAACGAAACCAACGGGCCGCCGACCAAGGTCGGGTTGAACGCCGGGCCACCGGGGAAGTTCCAAGGCTCCACAAAGTAGTCAGTGGGTGGGGACCCAGCTTGCTCCCACCTGGTGAACCCAATGCCCCCTATGTTGGTATTGTTGTAGTTCCACGCGGCGGTGATGGTGCCGCCATCGACGGTGATGTCGTAGTTCGGTGAGAGGACGTTTTGATTTCCGCCACCAAACTCCCAATAGATGAACAAACGGCCACCGCCATCCAACATTGGGTTTTCCTTCGCCGTGACGCCGGGATGCGGCGCGTCGTTCTCGTTCTGTGCACCAGGCACGTTGCCGTCCAAGTCGAAGTAGATACGACCAACGCTGCCCTGCGCGTTCGCGCCCTTGACAAACCCAAACAGGCACTCGATGAACGGCTCGATATCGAACGCGTCGATGTTCCCGTCGCCGTTGACATCGCCGGTGCAGGTGTTGCAGGGCGTCGCGTCTGGATCGAAGAGCAGATCGAGGAACGGCTCGATATCGAACGCGTCGATGACGCCGTTGCAGTCCGCGTCGCAGGTGTCGCAGTCCTGGCTCTCCCACGCCTGGATGTTGTCCATTCCCTCGGCGCCGTTATCAGTGGAGAAGAGGTTGACGCGGCCGATTGGATCCGGCGACCACACGCCGAGGAAATTCGTACCGGCCGGATCGGCAGGCGAGGCCATCATGCCAAGAAAGTTGTTGTTGATGTCATACACTCGCATCACAACCGTGCCTGCCGACGTGAAGTGCATCATGTTGCCTCCGACACCAGTCTTTTCGTCGGTGAGAAAGATCAGGTCGTGGCTGTGCCCGAAGAAGTTGGAGATAACCACGTCGCTGACAAAATTGCCGCCAGGTGCGGCAAAAGCCGCCAAGCCGTTAGCCCCGTGGGGGGAAGGAACCGTCGGGTTGCCGCCAAGCGTGTTGGCCTGGACCTGCAAGTTGGGAAGCCCCGTCAGGCCGTTCGGGAACACGGGTGGGTTGGGGACCCCCGACACGAGCGGATCATCCACGCCGACGCCCTGGCCGGGATCCAGGACCGCTTCCTCATAGTCTTCGATCCCCCTGAGAACCTTCCCCTCACCAGCGTTGAATGCCTCGAAGTCAGCCTGGTCGGTGAACCAGATCAGATCACTTGGAAGAATCGGGTCACCTTCAACGGTCAGGGCGAAATCGTGGAACCCCCAATTGACAAAGTCCTGAATCGCGAACCAGTCGGTGCCCGCGGGGAAGTTGAATTCGCCGCCAGGATTGCGGGCCGCGTCCGGGTTTCCGGCGTTGTTCGCACCCTCAAGGGCGAATGCCTGACCGACCTTCCCGAAATCGCCTATTCCCGTGAGACCGATCCAGTAGTCACCCGCAGCGACATCCAGGCTCAGCCCGACTGTTGACAAGATACCCGTGAACTCGTCGTAGGACACAGTGACTATCCGAGACACCGATGGATCATCTGTGATATTGTCCGGAAGCGCACCGACCTTCGGGAAAAGATGCAGGCGTGCCGTTACGACGGCAGCCCAAGCGCCGTTGACGGTCATGGGCGCCGCGACTGACGTAAGGTTGTACCCCAGGGCGCCGGGGACATTGAAGTCGGCAACCAAGTACGTTGAGTAGCCTGGGAAGTCACCAAACTCCTGATTGACAGCCGTGCCGCCGCCAGCCCCGACGGGGTTGTCATACAGGATGTCAGCTGATGCCGCCCCGCCGATCACCATCGTCGCTGCTACACCAAATCCAAATGCCTTGGTCATCGTCTTTTCCTCCGTTTAGAAACTGGGAATGAGTCAAAAGTAAGGCAAGACGCGATCTCACTCCACCCCGGGGCAAGGTGCCCCCGTGCGACCGGTCGGGAGCAGCATACCACAGGCGGGCTGAATCCAAGCGGCATTTGTGAGAAATCAGCCCCAATGCCCCGTGTGGTATCCTGTAGCTGGAGGAGGTGGCCCATGCGATATGCCCGATTTGCCCTCGTGGCCGTTCTCGCCCTCGTTTCGGTCCCGACAGCCTTGGGCCAGCCCCCACCGGAGCTGGTCCTGCACTTCGTTGAGATCGGCCAGGGGGACTGCACGCTCATCGAGTGCCCCAACGGCGGGTTCATCATCCTGGTTGACGCCGGATCGACTGCACGCGGCGATCGTGCCGCGGTGCGCGACTATGGGGACTCAAAGGATTGCGTTGTTGCGACCGCGGCGCTCACTGGCGGCGTCGAGTCGCAACAAAACCGGTGACCTCGAACAGCATCAGGCCCCCCGGTGCGGGGATCACGCTGCCGTTCATGATGAACGGAAAGTCATCGCGCGCTCCGGCACGACGCTCAGTTACGGATCAATCAGCTGGCCCAACGCCTCACGGAGCGGGTCAAGGTGTGCTCCGAATCGGTCCGCCCGGCCAATCGAGGTCTTGAACATCGGCTGTCGGACCTGCCCCTCACTGAGCGTAAGCGTGACGCGGCTGGACTCGTGAAAGCGCAAGCACGCCTCCTCCCAGTCCAGTCCGAGGTACTGAATGACTCGGCGTGACACGGCCTCCTGATTGTGAACAAGCTCCTCATACTCGACCTCGAGCATGGGAATCTCCAGTTCATCGCGCCAGTGAGAAATCAGGCGATCATATTGACGATAAGTCCGCCCGAGCTCACCTAGATCAGTCGTAAATCCGTGCATTGACGAGAAAGAGTTGGCATAGCAAGAGAAGCACGTGTCCAGTGGATCACGTCGACAATGAATGATGATCGCCTGCGGCAAGAGCAGTTTGATCCATCCGAGATGGAGATAGTTCAGCGGCATCTTGTCTGTTACGCGAACGGCGTCGCTACTGACCAAGGATCGCAGCTTGCGGAGATACCGATCCGAAATCTCATCCACGACGTCCTGAGTGAGGCCCTCCAGACAACGCGGGTAGTCCTGCTTAGCGCCGATTCGCTCAGGCAGGGTCAACGCATAGCCCATCATGTCAACGAGTTCACCCGCACCACACACTTGGGAATGACAGGACACAATCTGCTCCAGCAGTGTGGTTCCTGATCGGTACATACCCACAATGAACACCGGTAGTCGATCGTGACGCTTGCTTCGCACCATGCCGGCGAAGCGCTCCTTCGTGAACACTTCAATGAGCGCATCGATCCCCTTCTCGTGATCGTTGCCATCCCAAGTCTTGGGGTGCAGATCGTTGGTGCGCTTGTAGCATCCCCAGGCGGATTCATATTCCTTCATATCTTCGTAGAGTTGACCCAGACGAAAGAGAAGCGCAATCTGTTGCGTAGGCGCAAGCGTCTCATCTTCAAGCTGCCCGGCGATGAGTTCTGCCGCCTCCCGTGGGATGTTGCGCGCTCTGCACACGCGGGCAAAAGCCGTCGCCAAATTGACCTTCCGTACGCCCGAATCGATGCACGCACGGAGGATTTCATAGGCGCGGTCACGGTTCCCCAGCGTCTCCTCAATATTGGCCAGGCCGATCTGCGCATCATCCTGATCGGGATCAAGGTGCACAGAGCGCTCATATTCGGCGCGAGCCTTCTCAAGGTCGCCGTTCGCCTGATGCGCGTTCCCAAGTTGCATGTGATACACCGCATTGTTTGGGTCACGCTCGATGAGCCACTCAAACTGCGATGTATCAACAGGAATGCGGCCGGATCGCAAGAGCGTTGTGGCGAGGTGATAGCGATATTGCGCGTTCTCCGAGTCGAGTTGCACAGCTCGCCGCAAACACTCGATCGCCTTTTCAGAATTGAATTGAGCCAGGTATGCGTGCGCAAGATGGAAGTGCAGCTCAGGAGTGTTCGGCTCAAGTTCGCGCGCCCGCCCAAGGGACTTGATCGCCGAGTCTATCCTCTGCGCTGCGAGCAGACCCAACCCGCGCTGCAGGTGCAACCGTGCCACCTGAGGGTGCTTCTTGATCACCTTCCGCATCATGTCGAGACCGCGCTTGACCTCCTTTCGATCAACCAGCAGACGCCCGTACATGACGCTCAGATCCGGATGGTCACGATGTTGCTTTAAGAGCCGACGATAAAGCCGCTCCGCTTGATCGAGTTCGCCGGAGTGGTGGAGCCGCATGGCTTCGTGAAACAGCTGGTCTGCATTCGACGGAATCATCGTGCGTATCCTCTTCGATCGGATGCGCCAGCACTATACCGAGGCACGGTCGCTCGTTTGGGCCAGGCGAGGGTCACCCGGGGGTCCGCCGGGGTGGGTTACGAGACGCAAGCACCGAATCGATCCCGAGTATCATGGCTCACGATTGGCGCAGCGGCTCGCGGCTAAACAGCGTGTGATTGAGCCTCGGGGCGGGTGTGGGACGGCGCGGCTACTTCACTTGGGCGGCGAGGGCGGCTTGGGTGGCGCGGGTGCGCAAGACATCAATCATCGAGCGCACCTCGGCGGCCATTTGGGTGTTGGGAAACTCACTGATAATCGTGTCGCCGAGTCGGGCGGCTTCGCCCCAACGATGATCATTGACGGCAAGCTTGAACTGCACGCCGAGGTTCTGGCGGTGCCGAACGATGACGCCCTGGGCGACTTCGGCCAGCCGCTCGGCTTCGGCGCGCGACAGGTATCGGTCGAGTTCCTTGAGGGTGTGCATGGCCGCCTCGACGTCGTCGCGCTGGGCTAACTCAAGGAACCGGGCCTCCAGTTCCTGTTTGTGCTCGGCGCGGGCCCGCATGATCCGCCCGTCGAGATCGTCGACGATGTGCGAGTCGGGATACAGCCGGCGTATGCGCGCCGCTTCCTGGTGCGCCGCCGACCAATCTCGGTTTGTCAGCAGCGCGTCGAGCCGCGTGAGCGCGGAATCGACCTGCGCTTCGTAATGTTCGTCACGCGCCTGGTCGATGGACGAGCGAAAGGCCTCCGCCTCCTCGCGGTAGCCGAATTGATTGGCCATTTCATCACAAAGCGTGATCGCAGCGTCATAGTCGCCCCGGCTGATGTCCTGGTCGATGGCCTTGCGCAACAGTCCAAGCTCACGCTCACGAAAGAGCACGCGCTTGGCGTGGTCCGAGAGCATGGTGTTCTCGAGGATCTGCGCGAGCAGATCGTCGGTGCGGGCCGTGGGCGTCGTCGAACTTGGTGCGCCCTGTGTTTTGAAGTGCAGGGCAATGGGCAGGGCGCTTCCCACCACGAGCAGGCCGAGCAGTCCAGCCCCGATGAGCGCCGACCCATCATCCATCACCGCCCCGGCAGCGATGGTTCCCGCGCCGGTGATCGCCAGCACGCCGTACAGCGCCGCCAACCACGACTTCAAGACGATGCCCACAATGAGCGCGGTCGCAGCCAATCCCCCTGCCACCAGACTCGTGAGCCCCCAATCGTGCGAGAGGTTCATCGCCCCGGCAACGATGGCTGAAGCACACCACACGCCGAGCACGCCGGGGATGATGATCGCTTGCGCCGCCGCTGGTCGATTGGTTTGCTGCGTCATGTGTCTTGGCGATCAACTACCCGGCTTTAACTTCCGGGGGCTAGCTTCCGGGGGCTAGCTTCCGGGGGTGGGTTTGCCGCAGTCGAAGGTTATTGGGACAAAACACAGGAACTTAAAGGGAACATTCCCGGTATTCACGAATTGGTGGGTCACATTTGGTTGAACGAAGAGAGCGTCGCCGGGCTTGAGGTCGTGGAACTCGCCGTCGTGTTCGAGGCGGGCACTGCCCGCCACGACATAGACCTCGTGCTCGTAGTCGTGGCGGTGGCGAGGCGAATGGCCGCCGGGCTCGACCGTGAAGTGCCGCATGGCGAAGGTCGGCGCGTCGTCAGCTCGACCGATCATCATCCGCATGGTGACGCCCTCGGCTCCATCCATCTGCATGGGGGCGCCGTCCATCTCCTCGGCTCGTCGGATCAACATCGGGGGTCTCCCTACCGGTGGTCTGTGAGCAGGTTACTCTATCGGCGTATGTCGCCGCGCGGCAGTTTTCATCGCACCAAAAGGTCATACCAGTGAAAAGGCCGCAGATTGCAACGTTCGTGCTCTCGGACTTCCAGTCCGATGTATACCCCCATTGGTGAGACGGAAACGGCCCCACGATATCTAGAGCGACGATAGTTGTATCTCAGTTGACGCCAGTTGACCGCAGTTGTATCTCAATCGGTGTACAATCCGGTGTGCAATGGCTCGCGGATAATTGGATCCCTGTTGTAAGCGTCCTCGTGGCGCTCGCCCTTCTGATCGTGGCGGTGAAGTCGTTGAAGCGCGGAAGTACCGAGGACGTGTCGATCAAGCGAGTGTTCCTCACCCACAACGCTGATCAGTTGAGGGTCGAGATCGTCAATCGTGGCACCATACCCGTCCCTATTCGATCTGTTGGCATCTACAAACCGGGTGACGAAACGGCGCATACTCTCCAGTGGTGCAAGGGCGACGGTGACCGTAACTCACCGCTCGGACCTGGCAACTACAGTACCTACACACGCCCTGTTGTCGAGATCCTTGGATTCACGGAAGTGCCGGGGGCTTACGTTGCCGTCTGGTCCAACAAGCAAGAACTAGACCGGACCAAAGGCGACGAGGTAGCGTCCCTTCTCGCCGAAGCTCAAGCGACCCTCTCCAAATAGGCCTCGCGCACGCCTACACTTCCCCATGCCGGGACAACCGATATTCCGATCCCGAGATATCGACCAGCTCGTCGATGACTTCGCCGCGATCGCAACTCGATTCGACAAGCTACTGCCCGCTTGTTTCAGGTACGACGGTGGAGCGGTCAAGAAGGGCACCAGGGGAGATGCGTGGGGAATCGCGGACAAGCAGCTCATACTCGCCGCCGACGCCTTGCGCAGCCTTCAGCTTGCTCTGAGGGAACATGCGGAAAAGGTCACAGCGAAGCGCAACGGTGAACCTAAAGATGAGGGTGACGAGGCCGAGGTGAACGTGGCCGAGCCTGCGTCACCTTAGCTCGCCTAGAACGCTTCCCATTCGGTCCACACTCGGGCCATCCCTCCGGTCTCCGAAAAGCGTGGGAAGTTACGATGTTCAGTGAGCCCGTTCGACCAGACTCGATATAACTTCTCGACCTGTAGAGTAGCATCACCCCATTTTCTGCTCGTCAGGTGGCTTGTCATCGAGACCACCACTGGCGATGGCTCCTTGTCGGTTGGCCGCTGATTCGACTGACCGACACTATGAAACGCCAACAACCCAACTACAGCTAACGACCACAAGATCCGTTCATTCCTCATATCAGTATCTCCAACCCCCGGCTCATTCGTCGTTGCTGTTCGTTGGCCGCAACACCGCAAACCCAATAAGCCCCGTACCGACGGTCATGCTGACGAGTCCGCTGATGTAGGGTAGTCGTTCGTACTGCCACCAAACATAGGGTCCGCCGAAACCGTCGTCTTTGGGTAGCCGCCCCTGCTGACGGGCGTACTGAGTCCCGCCCAAACCCCCGACCAACAACGCCGCTCCGATCCAGAGCATGAGTCGTCTGCGGGTCGTCGTCATGCGAGCAGGATACCACGGGCGGGGTCGTGTTGACCTCATCTTCGCTCACGGAACAAGTCCGCGCGCACGCGCGAGGCTGATACCGCTCTGACGACTTGGAAACGCGGTGTGTAGCGCGCAGCACACCGATATGCGCGACACTAAGAACGTTGTGTGTGTTATACAGTGCGCGCGTCGCTCTAGAAACGCGCATCTCCAGCCGGGGTCACCGCCAAATGTGATGCATGCTTCACCTTTGACCCATGGGTCGACCTGCAATCCGGATAGCATCTTCCGCCCGTTCCAGTGTGCATCCCAGTGTGCAATATCCTCAGAATCGCCACGCACAGTATCATCAAGGCCGATTGAATTCGGATACACAATCCCAATGTCCAGCCAGTTGAGTCCCGATCGCGGGCCCGCAGACCGTCGGATCGTCGCTCATCGACCGGCTTCTGGCGGCTTTCCGGGCGTTTTCGTGCGCCTCAGGCTGGTTCGCTCCGAGATGTTTACCACACCCCCCCGGGTCGCTGGTGCGTCGGTAGGGGTTAGCCCCCTCCTCACGCAGCCGCAATTTTCGGCGCTACGGCACGAAACGCGGGGGCGAAAAAGTCAGTGGTCCACTCTGATTAGATTCGTTGCTTGCAAACCCTACTCTATAGGGTTTGCACGAATCGAATGCGCGGCCATAGCGTCCGGAGCGTCCGACGGCTCCACTGCGATGCAACGATTCAGGCCCGTTTCAGCACGTTGGCGATCGTTTGCGCGGAGAGCCGTCGGCCACTGCGGCTGTGGTGGCCTTGACGCTCAAGCTCGGCCGCGATCTGCCGCAGGCTCAGGCCGTCCGCTCGCAGTTGGCGCATGAGGGCGATCGCCCGCTGCTCATGCTCGTCCTCGACCCAGCCTTGGCCGTTCAGCATGTAGCCGTAGGGAGCATGACGGCTGATCCGCCGGCCGTTGGACCGCATCACAGCCAACGCCTCGGATGTGCGTTCACCGATGGCTTCGCGCTCCCATTGGCTGACCGATCCCATGACATTGAGCACAAGCCGACCCGAGGCGGTCGAGGTGTCGATATGGTCGGCCACGCTGGCAAACTCCACGCCGCTGCGTTGGAACAGATCGATCAACTCGCCGAGATCGCGGACCGATCGCGTGATCCGATCCAGCTTCGCCACGACAACGACGCCGACTTTGCGACTGCGAATGAGCCGTAGCAGATTCGTCATGCCGGGTCGGTCCAGCGACTTCGCCGAATAGCCGGCGTCCTCAATCACCTCCACCAAGTCCAGATCATGCATCGTGGCGTACGCTTCGATCTTCATCCGCTGAGACACCAGCGAGACGCTGCTGGCGGCCTGATCACGGGGCGATACTCGGGTGTACCCGATCGCTTTGGATTCGTTCATTCCAGCATCTCCCCTGATTCGACCACCTGGAGCATCGCCCGGAAGTTGTTGCGGTGTCGCTGGGCGAGCCGGACGTACTCAGCCTCGGGCCGTCCATTCAG
>JAZFYE010000413.1:0-2234 GCA_036475395.1 Phycisphaerales bacterium | reverse complement strand
CCGAAGAGCTCTTCGAGCGGCTCAAGGCGCAATTCAGCGAGCCGGAGATCGTCGAGCTGACCTTCCTGATCGGCTTCATCAACATGCTCAATCTGTTCAACAACTGTCTGCAGGTGACCTACCACGGTGAGTACGATGCGCTTGAGCAACGAACGTAAGTGGTGCCGATCGCGCCCCAAAGCCGGCGGCGTGACTATCGGCGGCCACACCTAATCTTGTCGGTTGCGCCGGGTGCAGATAGCGCGTCATCTGGTCAAGATGCCAACGATCATGCCCGGCCGTCACTCGCAGCATCAGTGAAAGAGAGGCCCGGTGTATCCCCGGTGTTATCGCGCGCCTTTTTTAGGTGTCGTTTATTGTCGGGCGGCAGCCCGTTGCGTCTCTTTAGGCAAGAAAAAACCCCGCACCCTCGTTCTCGCACGCCTGAGTATGTAAGTGCTGGAGCGCCCCGACGTTTGATCACGTGAATCAGTAGGTGTTGTACAGCTTGCCGCTGACGTCGGCCTCGACCGTCGTGTTGGCAACTATCGTGCCACTCACGTCGTCATAGACCCAACCAGCACCAGCCGTACCCGGGATGTTTGTAATGCCGATGCTACCGCGTTCTGTTCCGACCGCAAGCGGCGGAATCTTCCGGAGGTACGGACCGTAAATGAACGGGGCGACTTTGGTGGCGTTCGTGGCCCCATTGTAATCCGTAAACAACGTCATTTGCCCGGCGAAAGTGGCGAGCACCGGAAACGTCCCACCGTGTTCGGTCGCGTAGATATCCAGGCCACTCCTCATCACCGCCAGGCTCCCCGAGAGGGACGAATCTGCTGCGCCTGCGGCGCCACGGCTCATTCGAGGAATCGCAATCGCGGCGATGATCCCGATGATCACCACGACAATAATGAGCTCGATGAGACTGAATGCTCGATTGGCGCGTTTTCGAGAAGGACTCATTTCCCGGCGTCCACAAGGCCTGCTCGATGGGAGCGACAATCCAGACATCTGCTTGACCTCCAATCTATGATCATCGCCGGTTCTTGAGCGTTAGTTGAGTTGTAGTGCGGCTGTGGCGCCGATGCTTGACAACTGTCACCCGCCGGGACAGCCGATAAAGAAGGCTCGTTCTAGTTCGTCTGAGACTTCCACGGTGTCCGGACGTCCTACATCCTGTCAAGTCGTCTCCAGCGCACGTCGATAATGCACAATCCTAGGAGTGAAGCACCATGAACGAGAATGCAAAGAGATCGATGGGAATCGCTCGAATCCACGCCGATGAGCTCGCCAAACTCGGCGCCCGTAAGGTGGCCTTCGCTCCGATCGAAGACGTGGTCCGTGAGATGTCCGAAGTCGTCTACCACGGCTTCGAGGCCCTCTTGCATCAACTCCCCGATGATTCGGAGAAGGCTCAGTCGGACTCCAAGAAGGCCGCCTGATCGGTCACCGGCACCGGCAAGGCCGCGACAAGATGGCGGGCAGCCGCCGACGGGGACGGTCAGTCGCGACAAACTGCCCCGCTGAGATCGCTTCACCAGACGGCGCAACCCCACCTCAGCCCAGGATCTGCGTATATCGGGTTTGGGCGCTCAGCCACGAATCGTACGGTTAGCTATACGCAGGTACGCGAGGCCTCGGTCGCTCGCGGGGAGGGTTGATTTTGCGCTATCGTGCAGCCGACAACTATGGAACGCGCGGTCAGGTTATTCGCGGCACGTTGACGTGGTCTGGACTGGCGGTGATGGCCGTTGGCGTCTCCTTCTTGCCCGAGAGGCTCACATCCGCTGTGATGCAGGATCCCCCGCCGGAGGTCGTTCACCTCAGAGGAACCATCCGGGACTTCAAGAAGAACCACGTCGACTTCAACGTGGTGCCAAACGGCGGTTCCGGTCACTACGCGATGAACGTTGCCCTGGACCTGGGCGCTGAAGATCGCCCAACGTTCCGGGGCACCGGCTTCAGAGTCGATACGCAGTGGCGCGACGGCGTCAGCAATCCGATCGCACCGCACCTGTATGGCGGGGGCGTTGGCCTCGTCAGGCTCGCGAACACTCCGAAGTTGGAGAATCAGCCGGTCGTTGACACCTTCGATTCGTCGCAAGGCCCATATGACCCCAACACCGCGGGGCCGGCACCCAGTTTCTATGTCGGCGCGGAAATGCCAACCGTTAACGAACCTGTCGGCTTACCCCCACTCGTCAATGAGTGGAAACGAGACGAGAACCACGGCACGACCACCATCGCAAACG
>JAZFYE010000412.1:0-5791 GCA_036475395.1 Phycisphaerales bacterium | reverse complement strand
TGCTCACGCGAAGGCCGCCCTTTCGGGGAAAGGACAACTATGAAACGCTGAGCCAGATCATTGCAAACGATCCGTCACCTTTGCGTCGGTTCGACCAGACGATTCCAAAGAGCCTCGAAACCATCGTCCTGAAGTGCTTGAGGAAGAACCCCAAGGATCGGTACGACACGGCGGAAGCGGTCGCAGAGGATCTTCGCCGTTTTGCGCGAGGAGAGCCCGTCGAAGCACAACCGTTACCCCCGTGGGCCGGTGTGACACGAAGGGCATGGAAATATAGCCCACGTATAGGAGTCATTGTTATGGCAGCTACATTGGTCTTTTTGCTGGTCTCTCTACTCTTGCCGACGGACGGGATGGTGACGCGTCAGGTGTGGGCGCCCGCGCTGGATGCCTACGCGCCTTCTCCCGATGGCCGCTACCTTACCTACATCAACTGGACCACGGGCAACTTGGCCGTGCACGACCTCGAGACCGGGGAGAACCGGGACGTCACGGACGAGGGCACATTTGAGAATGAATGGCAGTACAGCGATGTTTCCATCTGGTCCCCCGACAGTCGGCAGATTGCGTATTATTGGTTGAATGGGGAAGATGGCGAGCTACGCATCGTTGATCTCAAGGGTTCGAAGCCCCGCGTTCTCTCCAGCAGCAATTGGAAGCTGGGGCACGCCCCCTGGCCTCGGGAATGGTCGAAGGACGGGAAGTACATCCTGGCGATCCGAAGCCAGAAAGATGAGAGCCAGGAACGAGGCAAGGAGGGTCAGATTGTATTGGTCTCGGTCGCGGACGGATCTGTGCGCGTCCTCAAATCTCTGGGTGAGCGACGTACCCGAAACATGAGCCTCTCTCCCGACGGGCGATATGTGGTCTTTGACGTGAAGGATGGTTCTGAGAGATACGACATCCACCTGCTGGCCACCGATGGGAGCAGGGAGGTACCACTGGTCGAGCATCCGGCTGCCGACCGGGCTCCATTCTGGACCCCGGATGGGAAACGAATCGTCTTTGTCAGCGACCGGTCGGGCTCCAAGGCCCTGTGGATGCTGGACGTGGATGACGGGAAACCGAAGGGCACCCCCACGCTGGCCAAGGGAATGGGCTCCCACTTCTGGCCGATGGGATTCATCTCGGACGGCTCTTTCTACTACGGTGTCGGGACCCCGGCTAATGATGTTTACGTCGCCACGTTAGACTTCGAGGCAGGCAAGGTCGTGGCCCCACCGATCAAGACGTCATTGCGCTTTGAGGGATCGAACTATGCGCCGGTCTGGTCGCCTGACGGGAAGTATCTGGCCTATGCCTCGTGGAGGAGTTCCGGAACCGTCCTCGTGATCCGGTCGGTTGAGAGCGGCCAAGAGCGGGATCTGTCGCCCAAAACCGTGCGCGTGCTGCGATTCAAGGCCCGGGCAGCACCCCGATGGTCCCCGGATGGGGGTTCGATCCTCGTCACCGGTATCGACTGGAAGAGAGGCCCCAGCGTCTTCCTTGTCGATGCTGAAACCGGAAATCTCACCTCGATCGTGCAGGATGAGCAAAAGAAGGAAGGCGGCATATACGGTGAGCCGCACTGGCCCGTTTTCTCCAACGATGGTAAGCAGATCTATTACATTCGCGGCGATCGATCGATCGTGGCTCGTAATCTGGAAACTCGCCGGGAGAGGGAATTGTACCGAACGAACACCTACATCGTCAGGTTGGCCTGCTCGCCCGATGGCCGGCGCTTGGCTTTCTTCGAAGGTGCGCAGATAGTACGGCCGACCGTGGTGAAGACCATATCGACTTCGGGCGGGGAACCCAGCGAACTTTACACACTTAAGGAAGGGAAAAGGTTCTCCCCGGGTGTTGGGATCTCGTGGACGCCTGACGGACGCCATGTGGTCGTTGGAGGGCCGGACGGACCCGACAAGCCGGATGGGCTATGGAGCATTCCCGCCACAGGAGGCGAACCCCGTAAGCTGAATCTGGGGGTCAAGGTGAACCACCTGGCCCTGCATCCCGACGGGCGGCGCATCGCCTTTACCGGCCCCGATCCCAAGGGCGGCGGCGAAATCTGGGTCATGGAGAACTTCCTCCCGTAACCGACAGCCGCACCGTGAATCGGTAGAATACGGTAGAAATAGTGAACCACGATGGCGAAGAAGTTAGTCAGAACGGGGTCAGCACGAAGGACGAGTTCTCGCGCCCGAGCAAGAGGAAGAACCAGGGCAGCTCTCCAACTGGATACGTCCCCGCTTTTCGCCGGACGGAAGGCAAGTGATGTTCGGTACGCAAGTGGGAGATATCTGAGGCAGAAAAGGTGTCAGGATGAATTCTTCGAACCCTTGCGGCCAAGAAATTAATCCTGACACCTTTTCATCTCCCCGAGACGACGGGTGCGAACCGCTTTCCAACCAAACAAACGATGAGGCCGTGCAAAGGCTGCCCCGCTGACTTCAACGGCGACGACAACGTCGGCGCATCCGACCTCCTCGCCCTCCTCGCCAACTGGGGGCCGTGTCCGTAGCACCGTGGTCAACCCGCACAGACCGTCTACAATGAACATAGAGCAAGATGTCACGGACAACATACGCCAGCGCCGCTCTCGGCAAAGGGGCATGAATGGGCAAACCGACACCAAACGGGCCTAACGGTCGAGACGAGCGCGGCCGGTTCGCGCCCGGCAACGTCGGCGGTCCCGGCAATCCACACGCGAAGCAGGTCGGCAAGCTCCGGTCAGCGATGCTCGCGGCGGTCAGCGACAAGGAAATGAAGGCCGTTGTCAAGAAACTGGTCGAGCTGGCCAAGTCCGGCAACGTTCCTGCGGCCAAGGAAGTGCTGGACCGATGCCTGGGCCGACCCGTCGAGGCCGATCTTCTGGAGCGACTGGCGGAGCTTGAGGAACTGTTGAGTCAAAGGGTGCCACGATGAGCTTGAGAAGCCGGATTGCCGCACTGGAGCAACAGGCCAAGTGGCTGGCTATTCCCGATTCGTGCCCGACCTGCGGCGGTCCGATGCCCGGCGTGAATCGCCTGATGATTTGCGACGAGAACGGCAGACCCGTCGATGTGTATGGTAACTCCATTGACCAATGCCCTCAGTGCGGACTGCTCGTAGGCAAAAGCGGCAAGGCGCTTTCTTCCGCTACTGCCGTACCGGCACGGGGCGAGGTTCACGTGAAGCGAATCACACTGGTCCACGGTCCCGCATATAAACCGAAGGCTCGCAAGTGAAATGATATCGACCGCTGATCCAATACCTGATCCTGACGTCACCGTCATCGAACACCCCTACGTCGCCTCGGCAGCCTCGGCCAGATCGGGGTCGTGCGCCGAGTGTGTCCTGATCGGTGTCCGCCAGATCGGGGAGACTCCGACTCTGGCGAGTGAACAGTCTACGCTTCGCCCCGCTCAAGTGGGTCTGAGGTGGGTATGCACGAAAAACGACCCCGCTGTTGGGGCCGTGAGGCGGGTTGTTTCGTACTTCTAAACCGCAGGTCGCGGGTTCGAGTCCTGCCCGGGGCGTTGGCATTCACCAGTCAAAACAGCCTTCGAGCTGTCCGCCTGTTCGTCGGTGAATGAAGATGATGACGATGTTGGGCGGGTCCGGCGAGGCCTGCGCGGCGGCCCCCGCAAGAACGCCAACAGACGGCGTACAAAATGCCGCGACGGTGAGGATAAGCCGTACTCGCTTGGACGCAGATTGTACCGCGTCGCTCCGTGTAGATCGCGGTCAACTATGCGCGGCGGCGGCGGCTTCTGCCAAGCCCCAAGGCGCCGACGCTGAGCAGCGCCCACGCTCCGGGAACCGGAACCCATTCGAGGCCGTCATGCGCCCCGAGTCCGGACATGATGAGGGTGCGGCTATACCCGGCATTTGGATCGAAGGTATACAGGTTCCCGCTCCAGTCGATCATCCAGAGCAAATCGGTATCCGGGTCATAGGCGAGCCCAGCATTGTTGAAGAAGGGTCCGTCAAAAAGAAGTGTCGCGCTGCCGTCGGCCCGATCAATATCGTACAGATCACCCGGCCCCGCCACGGCGCCCACGATCATGTCGCGTTTGGAGTCGTACGCAAGCCCGTCGAGGTTCACACCAGGATTGCCGATGAAGTTTGCCGAACCGTTCGATCTGTCGAGTGAGTAGAAGCCCTGCCCGGTGGTGGAGCGACTTGAATAGAGCGTATCTGTCGTGGGGTCATAGGCCAACCCGAACATGTCCGTGAACCCGTGGCTGCCGACAAGCCCCGCGGAGCCATTGTTCAGGTCAACGGTGTAAAGGTTGGTGTCGGCAAACCCGGTGACCATGTACATGGTCTGGTTGGTGCTGTCCCAGGCAAGACCGCCGAAATCGAACGGCGCTCCGAGCACACCGATATCCGTGAAGAGGCGTGTGTTCGTGTCCAACGCACGCAGCATGTCGTCGCTGGTGCGCACCGTGTACAATGTGCCCGCCTCAGCCGCGGTAGCGGCGAAGACCGACCCCACCACGATAATCGCAAACTTCATTTTTCCTTCCTCCTCGCATATTCCATCCCGGCGCTGAGCCGGACCTTCGGCCACTCGAGGCCGTCACAAGCTCGCTCCACAGGCATGCTCGTTGTCGCTCACTCTTCTAGTCACCAGCGTACTGCGCTGGGCAGTCGTCTGCGAGCAAAGAAATGCATTTTTGGAGGGGCGAGGCTTTGGGTATGATTCGCTAAACCACTTTACCATAAGAACTTACCGCTGTATCTGCGACCAAATTTCCCTCAGGAGCGGCGAGGCTAAAACCCCCAAAGACCCGGCCTTCACAAGCTCGTGCTTGAGAGCCCACCGTCGCAGCACGCCGGGCTCGCCGATCAGCGGTCGAGTCGCGTGCGGTCCTGGCAGACGTCGTGCGAGTTCGGTTCCTCGTTGTTCTCGCCGACCTGGACCGCCGGCTCAGACCCCTATCGGGCCGAGAATGATTATGACGATCACCACGCAAGCGACGAAGATCCAGGGGAGATTCGCGTTCGGCGCTATGGGCATCCGGCCGGGCGTCGTGGGCGGGTGAGTCGGCTGTGGTTGGGGTGGTGAGGGCCCGCCATCGTCGCCCAGCGTATCAACGGCTCGCTGAAGATCGCTTCTCCAGGCAAACACATTTGCATTGCCCGGCGGTTCTGCGCGATATCCCGAGCAAATGCCGCCCTCTGACCAAGCATCGATCCCTTCACTCTGGAGCTGTGCAACGAGCATCACCGCCTCCGCCTCGGTTGGAACCGAGCAGAGCATCTTGAGATCGCTCGATTGCGATGCCATTGGTTGTTCTCCAACGGTCGGTCAGTCACTCGCGTTTTGTCGAACGCGCCCGGGAGGACTCGAACCTCCGACCACCGGTTTAGGAAACCGGTGCTCTATCCGACTGAGCTACGGGCGCAATCCGCCCTCATCGTATCAGGAGAAAGGTTTTCGATCTTTTCGGACGCGGCTTCAGTCGCTGATTTTGGCTTGCCCGGCGGTTTGGGCTCCGTAAAGTGAGTTGAGAGCCCGCCGTCCGTCCTCCGAATAGCGATCGTCCACGTCCCGGCACAACGCCTGAACCGCCTGCATCGAGGCACGGCCCATCCACCTGCATAGAACGTGAATGGGAACGAAACACGGGAACGCGCAGCGCTAGGCCGTAAAGCGTTCCCCATAAGAAAAAAAGATGCTCCCGCGCTGCGCCCAGCAGCCGGGAGTATGGCCACAGCAGTAGGAGACTGTGCCATGGCCGGATCGTCGCTCGGGGCCATACAGGCCGAAGCACTGGGCGGTCGCAAGCACCGTTATGTCATTGTCGCGACGGGCTGGCCA
>JAZFYE010000411.1:0-4514 GCA_036475395.1 Phycisphaerales bacterium | reverse complement strand
CTCCAATCGCCACAGGCCAGGTATACCGTGATCGCCAATGCGCTGGAAATGGGACTGCTCGATACCGATCAAGTGAATCAGATGCTGGCGGGCGACGAGTTGGAAGCTCGGCCTCGCGTCGTGCTTTTGGCATACTTGATCTCCCGGCATGAACCCGTGGATCGGGCGGCCCTGGCCCGGCTCGCCGCCAGCGGCAACTTGTCGGTCGCTGGGCTCGCCGCCTGCCTGCGGGCGCAGATCGGCGACGACGACGACTTGACCCGCTACCGACAGCGTCTCAATGCCCTGACGCGGAGCGACCGCAACCGACATCTGGTTGATCTGCTCCAGGCGATTGGGGACTACCGACTGACCGGCGCGCTCGATCTGGTTGAAAACGCCTTGGTCGCACCCGAGGCCGACGCCGAGGTGGTTCTGACGGCGTTGAACACAATGCTTGCCCTCGACCCGCCGACGGGCGTGACGCTATTCAATCGGCATTTGGCCGTCGGTGCCTCATACAGCCGGTACGTGCGCTACGCGCTGTTGTTGCTTGAGACAGGACGCGGGGTTCCCGCGTCGGCCTATGACCGGCTGCCAACGGACGACCAACTGCTCGGTTACATGGCCCGGGCCGGTCGCGCGATCTCTGCGGGCGCCGACGCGTCGCGGCCGTTGATCGATCTGCTGTCGCTGGGTCACTATCGTGCATCGCGGTGGGCGATCGACGCCGCCCGTGAGCTCGATACGGCGCAAGCGACGCTTGTGTACGAATACCTGATCGACGCAGTCGAGGGTGATCGGCGCGGCCGTGATGAGCGCGCCGAGTTGGCGATGATCGCAGCGGCTCGCCTCTTCGAGATCAACCCCCGAGCCGTCATCGACAGACTCGTCACAGCGGATGATGACAGCCTGACGCAGCAAGCAATCCTGCTTGGTCTCTTCGACAGCCGCGCACCAGCCGCAGGCGAGGCCGCCGGGCGTGTCAAGCGCATTGGCTACGGCCGGGCGGACTCCATGGCGCTGATCCTTATCGCCAAGCACTCTGATCGTTTGAGTGAGAAAGAACTCCAGGATCTCGGGGTCATTGCGTCCGGCGGTCGTGTGTCCGCGGTCCTCCAAGCGCAGGCCGGCTGGCTGTACCTCAAACACGCCGGGCGTCTCGAGCAGACCCTGGCCGTGATCTTTGCCGATCCATAAGTGGGCTGGGCCATGCCTCGATCAAACGCTGCCGACCCCATTCCGCTGAGCCAGCCCGACATCACCGAGGCGGAGATCCGCGGCGTGGTCGAAACGTTGCGGAGTGGTCGGCTCTCTATTGGACCGCGGCTGGAGGAGTTCGAGCGGCTCCTGGCCTTGCGCGTGGGGCGGCGGCACGGTGTCGGCGTCAGCTCCGGGACGGCTGGTCTGCATTTGGCTCTGTTGGCGTTAGGCGTCAAGCCGGATGACCAGGTCATTACACCCGCCTTGAGCTTTGCCGCCTCGGCCAATTGTGTTCTGTACGTGGGGGCGACGCCCATCTTCGTCGATTGCGATCCTCGGACGCTGAACATGCGACCTCGAGAGGTGGAAAAGCACATCACCGACAAGACCAAAGCGATCATTGCCGTTGAGGTCTTTGGCAACCCCGCTGGGATGTCGGAGTTGGCGGCAATATCGACCAAGTACGAAATCCCGCTCATCGAAGATGCCTGCGAAGGACTTGGCGGGCGATACCTCGACGACCCGATCGGACGGTTCGGAGGTCTCGCCGTCTTCGGGTTCTATCCGAACAAGCAGATCACAACCGGCGAAGGAGGCATGATCGTCACCGATGATGATCGGATTGCCGATCTGTGCCGATCGTTGCGCAATCAAGGACGCGCGGCCGACTCCACGGCCGCCGATGAAGGGCTCGGCTCATGCCTGGCCCACGAACGACTGGGCTACAACTACCGGCTCAGCGAGCTTCACGCGGCGCTCGGCGTCGCCCAAATGCGCCGGCTCGACGAATTGATCGAAGCGCGACAGCGAGTCGCCGCCGCCTACACGCGCCGCCTCATGGGCAACACCGACCTCATCCTGCCCACCATTGAGCCCGACACTTTCATGAGCTGGTTCGTCTATGTCGTTCGGCTCAACGATCGATTCACCGCTGACGATCGAGCCTACATCATCGAGGGGTTGCACCGCCACGATGTCGGGGCTGCCGACTACTTCCCCCCGATTCCCATGCTGCCTTTCTATCGTCGCATGTTTGGATACCAGCCTGGCGACTATCCCGTGGCCGAGTCCGTGAGCCAGCGCACGATCGCCCTGCCGTTCTTCACGCGACTGTCGGATCGAGAAGTGGACCTCGTTTGCCAGACGCTCGAACTCATGATGACGCGCATCACCTTCGCGCGCAGCTGACGGAAGACTTCAGACCTGAGCGTTCAACTCGGCGGAAGCAGCGAGCGCAAGCTCCGGCCGTAGTCGATCGATTTCGCCACGACCTGCTTCATCGGCTCCTGCACGATGATGTGATCGCCATTGATCAGCGTGATGGTTGTATCGGGGTTTTCCTCAACCGTGCGGATGAGATCCGCGTTCACCACCAGAGGTTTTCCATTGAGTCGAGTGACGGTAATCATCGAAGAGGCACTAGGACTAGGAACTAGGCATTAGGGGAGGAGAGGAAGCTATCGCCCGAGAACCAGAAGTTGAGCGAACAGGTCATTGGTGGTGGTGATGATTCGGCTGGCCGCGGAGTAGCCGGTCGAGGCCAGGATCAGGTTGATGAACTCCTGCGAGAGATCGACGTTGGACAGTTCCAGTGCGCCTCCGATAAGCCGGCCCGTTCCGAACTGTAACGGGCTCGTGATCAACGCCGCGCCGGAGTTCGGCCCGGCTTTGAACAGGTTGCTGCCGGCATCGACGAGACCCTCGGGGTTGGAGAACTTCGCCAGTGCCAGTTGCCCGATGTTTCGGGTCAGACCATTGGTGAACGACCCGGAGATGATCCCATCTTCCCCGATCGAAAAACCGCTGAGCGTGCCGATGGGCGAGCCGTCTTGAAAGACGGCCGCCAGCACGCTTGTGTTGTCAGTCAGCGCGGTGATGGCGTTGGTGCCGTCGTCAAAACTCATTGACACGGTCAACGGACTCGCGGCACCGTTGGTGCGCACCATTGAGAACGATTGACTCGTGGCCGAGACGAAACGGCCGTTGGCGTCGAACTGGACGACTCCCAAGCCAACGATGCGATCCAGCGCGTCGTTATCCGATGACTCGGCGACAAACTCCCATGTTGAACCAGCGCTGGGGGTCGTTGACTGAAGGACGAACGTAAGATCCACCGTCAGCCCCGTGCCCAACGAGTCATAGACGATGAAGCTCGTTCGCACGGATTCACCATCCGACGATCCGGTCTTGGTCATGATGAACGGCTGATTAAGCGGGGATCCGGCCGGCGTCCCGGCGTAGGTCACCGCCATGTCCGCGTTGTCGATGTCGAGATCCTGCACCGTGCCCTCGTTGCCGGTGATGATGATCTGACCGGCGGCGTTGATCGTGATGCCACCGCCGAGCGTCTCGCCGCTAATTGTCGAGCCGTCCAGACCAAGCACTTCATCGAGGAACGCGAGATAGTCGTTCATCGTAGTGCCGAAGGCATCAACGCCTGCGGCAGAGGCCTGCGCCGGGGTCATGAACCCAAACGTGTGCGAGCCGAGATCCTTGCCACCTTTCTCGACGCCGCTGACCGTGACGATCGCTTGCTCGCCACCTTCGAAGGCCAGGAACGATCCGCCCGCGCCATCGTCGATGTACAAATTAACCGCGGTCAGATCCTCCGTGCCGTCCATTGGAATGGTCAGTGCGAGATCTGAGAAAAAGGCCGCCGTCTCGTGGATCGATCCGGTGGTGGCGACAACACCAGACGGATTGACGTTGCCATTGAAACTCACGCTTCGCGTCGCCTCGGCCAGCGTCAACGTGCCGACGGGAATGCTCAGCTCAACGAGGTTGCCGTTGATGATCTTGAACTGTTCGTCCACGGCGAAACCCATGACCTTGGCCCCGCTGATGGTGACCAGATCATTGGCTTGGTTGCGTTGAAGCGCGCCGGCTCGGGTGTAGAACCGCTCGCCCGCCTTCTCGACAATGAGGAATCCATCGCCCTCAATGGCGACGTCAGTCGGCACACCGGTCGCACTGATCGAGCCGTTGTTGAAGTTGCGCTGTGTGCCTGCGATCGAAACGCCCAGCCCGATCTGGCCGGGGTTGGTGCCGCCGGTGGTGTCACTCGGAGCGGTTCCGAGTGAGAAGTTTCGGCTAAACGTCGGGGCGAAGATCATCCGGTTGGATTTGAACGCGATCGTGTTGACGTTGGCGATGTTATTGCCGATCACGTCCAAGTTACGAGCGTTGGCGGCCAACCCGGACAACCCAGTGAACATTGCAACTGTCGAAGCCATGTGAATCTCCTTGACTCAGTCGCTCGTTCGGGATCGCGACTGATTGATCGTCTACGCGCGGCCGGTACCCAGTGGCGCTACGGATTGTGCGCTGGCAAT
>JAZFYE010000410.1:0-16706 GCA_036475395.1 Phycisphaerales bacterium | reverse complement strand
GACCTGGATTGTGACTGCGACGTCGGCGATAGCGACCTTGACATTCTTCTGGCCAGTTGGGGGCCGTGTTCGTAACCGGACCTCGCCACGTTGTTCCAACCATCACACCCCCGGCCTTCACCGGCCGGGGGTTTTTGCTTCGCTCGACGGTAACGGCAGTGCGGGTACCAGCGACCTCCTCGCCCTCCTCGCCAACTGGGGGCCGTGTCCGTAGCACCAACATGAGCGAGCCATACCGAAAACCCGCCCCGACGACTCGGAGCGAGCGTAGTATTGGGGTAGGCATGGGACACAACGCCAACCCCAACTCGTTGAAGAACTTGGAGCGTGGCCGCTGGAAGCCGGGTCAAAGTGGTAACCCGACAGGTCGAGCAAAGGGCGTTGTCTACCCGAGCGAGTTGCTGCACGGTCTGTTGGCGATGGATGATGACGGTACACCGAAGTACACCCGGGCCGACTTGGAGAAGATCGTTGAGGACGAGAATGCGGCACCGGCGTTGGTGATCGCGGCGCGATGGATCATCGACGGAATGCGGGATGGACAGCGTTGGGTCGTTGGCAAGGATGGTAAGCTTCGGCCGGCGGCGCTCGATCCGACACCATCACGTGTGCGTGAATCGTTGGCCGATCGATTGGAGGGCAAGCCCGTGCAGAAATTACAGGTCGAACGCCCCCCAGCGCGAACGCCCGACGAAATCACCGACGAGTTTGCACGGCTGATGGAGAAGGAGCCGGTCCTATTGGCCCAGGCAGAACTCTGGCCGAGTATTTTGCACATGTGCCGAGGGGACCGAGACCTGGTGAAACGGCTACGACCTCTCCTGAAGGTTCACGCTCCCGGTCTGCTGGAAGTGATCGAGCCAGTTGACGGAGAAGCGAACGTCTTGCCCGCTGGTGACAATGATCCGTCACCGGCACCGACTCAGCCAGCGGCATAGAGGTGAGACTGTGACTGACCTACAACTGCGGTATTCTTGGCCACGCCGGTCATTCTGACGGTCGCCCGGATCGAGCAGCCCTCGACCAGACAGGACACGACGCGGGCACGATCTTGGTTGGACAGACGATTCATACTGACCATTATACTTGAACGGTCAAGCATAGTCAAGTGGAGAATAAAGGCAGCCTTGTAGTCAGGGCTGCCTATCGTTGCTAACCTAATTCACTTGACCATCAGGGGCCGTATATGATTACGGCCCCGAACACGACCCGAGCATTGCTGCGAGAATGGTTGGCCTCCAGAGCCGCAGTTGTTCGGACGATCTTCAGCGCACGGATGCGCTCGCATCCATCGTACGCGATCATGGAGGTCGGGTCAATGGCATTAGAATCCTCACAAAACGACACGTTGAGCCAGCTTCTGCCGTTCAATGAGCATCGGTTCGATGCTTGTCTCACATATCTAGCACGAGAACATGGAAAATCTCTGACTCAATTCGACATGGTAAAGCTCCATGTCATGATCGACGTGTTTCACGTACTAGAACATGGTACGCCAGTGATCGGCGGTGATTTACGGCCATGGAAACACGGTGCTGTAGTCGATCGAGCCTACAACCGAATCATGCAATGGTGGTACCGACTGCGAGAGACTGGAGAGCAGCCGGAACAATTCCATTTGGAACCCTACATAAATAAGCAAGTGACATTCTCTCCCAACAGAGAGTCGAACTACGATGATTTTTCCGCAAGTGAAATCGAAGCTATGGAGCGCGCTTGGGATGAAATCATGACAAAGGATTGGACTGCTTCTGAGTTATATTTTCATGATCCTAAGAATTTCATGGGTCGCGCATGGGCTAACGCAGATGCAGAAAACCGCGCAATCGACTGGAATGAGATTATCAATGCGTACGATGCTCAATATGACGAAGATCACACACACATAAAAACACTCATTCGAGTCTAAAATTCTCGGCAACGTTTACAATCTGACAACCCAACGAAGTCGCAACCCCTCTGCGCATCCGCATGTTGTGGCTCTAGACATCAGTGATGACGAATGTCTTCTTGTTCCGGCATTCACTGTCGGTGGTGCAGAGGTTGAAGATCGCGTATTGGTCTACAAGAACCGTTATGGAATGCCGGACGATGCGATTTATGTGACGCTTGACAACTCGACCTGCATATCATGGCGTGGCCGGTCCGATCAAGGACACAACGCGTATTGGATGGTCTGCGAAAACCGCAAGTGGCCGAAGAATGACTTACCGGCACCTGCACCTGGGCGCATGTGCAACGAGTGCCTAATTGACGTTGTAAAGGGATTGAATTCGCTTCGGCGTCACCGAGGAGATCGAGTATCGCCGCACGTTGGGTCGTTGATCGATGTTACACTCGCCCAATTGGCTCAAGAGATTCAGAGCAATCCAAGTCGACTTGAGTAGCTTATTCGGTGGATCGATCTTTGGACTTCCACCGAGCTTCTGCGGCTTTCCTGGCGATCTCGCTGCGCTTCTTCTTGCTGAGCTTCTTCGCCCTGGCCGGCCCGCCCTTCTTTCCGCCCAAGCGACCTAAAGCGACAGCCGCCGGATTCTTCTTTGGCTCGGCTGGTTCCTCGGCAGGCTCTACATCGTCTGCCACCTGATCCACGATGGACTTGGCGATCTCGTTGACGTCACGCTTGCTTGAGCGTTTAGGCATACCACAGTCTACACCATAAGACCAGGCTCAACCATCGCCCCAGTAAGTACGGATGATCGCGTGAGAGGTCGATCCCTCATCAAACCTCCCCAGATTACCCATTTGCGATCATTTTTGGGCTTGACGAACCGGTGAGAACGTGCGCAAATTACAGATGTAACAGCTCACTCGATCAAGTGGGCAAATGCGCGGTGGTCGCTATGGCTCTCAACCTGACGCGGCTACCGAACCCAGCCTGGGGCTATCCCCCCCAGGTTGGGGTTTCCGTGCAAGATGCAAATTACCGCGCGGCATCCCAGCCTGTCAAACCTAGCAGTGAACCAATAGCTTCTAGTGCTTAGGCTAGATCACTGCTAACATTCCCCTAACGTCAAACTGGACTAGGCACGCAAACCGCGCGCCATTCAAACTGACCCACTACCCGATATCCGGTTGTGCGTGCTGATAGCTAGGTCGCCATGGCGATCGAACCAAGCCTGGATATCCGCTGCCATTCCAGCCTACGAGAGTCGTGGAAGATCGTTGGGATAGAGGGCTGTTGTTGAGTTGCTGGCGGCCTTCGGGTCTTGCTGATTCATCTTGGGAGTGTATCGCGGTAACCACGTTGGCGGGAAGTGTGCCCTCAACACCGCGCAACAGGTGCCGGCCGGGCTTCTACGCGCTCGAATCGCAGCCGACTACGCTGGCCACACCTATTGAACAGCGCGGCGGTAGAATGGAACACGGGCTCCGGGTCGCTCCCGGCTTAGGCGTTGATTGGGCAGTGGTTCGATCGTCCACCACTGCTCGTCAACGCGGCCCGATCAAGGACGACCGGCATGTCGCAATCTGCACCTGCTGAACCGATCATCACTAACTCGGATGTTGTGGCCGATCTTCTGGCCCGGCTGGCAAAGGGAGCGTCGGCATATGTGTTACGCCGGAAGCTCGTGTGCTCGGTGGCAATCCCGAAGGATCTGCGCGACGAGCACTTCGAGAAGTACAACGAACTCGCGGGCAAAATCCTGGACAGGGTGAAGGACGCCAGAGTTCTGGTGAAGGAACTCGACCCCAACATCGTGCACGGAACTGAAGAGTCCGGAGCGTCGTTCCTCGTCAACGTCGGGAAACGACTTTTAGAGCTTGCGGGTGCGGTACAAACTGACTTGGCGATGCTACCGGAGGTGTTGAAGGTGGCTGAGGAGCCGCGCGAACCGTGGATGATCGATCCACTGCGAAACTTCGGGGATGACCCCATCGCGGCCACGATCCGAGAGCTAATGTCGAAGCTCAGCGATGACGCGAACACGCTGGCGTCGGTGCCGGTGAGGTCCGCAACAACACCTCGGGTTGCTGATCCCTCGGTTGAAACCATAGACTCGAATGATCAACCCATTCCCGATCCGGTAGGCAACGCTGAACTTACGAAACTGGCCGGGCTGCATGATGCGGACAACGTATCGAGACAGATCAAAGACGCACTGAGAGAAGCAAACAAGGCCGTCAAGTCGGTCGGTCCCGGCCATGACAGAGAATGGACCCACCGCAACCTTCAGGATGCGTACGCAAATCTTCCCCACGGCAAGCTAAAAAAACTTCTGCGCCAGACGGGTCTCGCAAACCTGAATGAAACCTGACCAAACCTGAGCAAACCTGGTTCGTGTGTGGTAAGTGATCTTCACCCCTTGACCGGTCGGCCCGCGGGTTGATTATGCTCGCGTGAATGTCACACAGCCAGACAAAAAATTCGTGCCATTGCGACAAGCGGCGGCCCTCCTCGGCTTGCCAATGACCTATCTGGAGACCGAGGCGAGGGCTGGGCGGCTTCCGTACCTCCGAGCCGGTAGGCGAATCCTCTTTCACGTTGAGGCCGTTGAGACCGCACTGCTGGAACGTGCGCATGGTAATGACGGGGGTGGGGGTTCCTGACATGGCAGCAGCGAAGAACAAGGCGGCCAAGAAGTCGGAGTCGCAGGCGAATCGGCTCGTCAAAGTGGCCAACTCGATCGAGCTGTTCCACGACGCCAACGGTGACGCATACGCAACGGTGCCGGTGAAGGCACACCGCGAGACCTCCAAGGTTCGGTCCCGCGCATTCCGGCGATGGCTGGCCGGGTCTTTCTATCGAGCGACGAAACAAGTACCTCAGTCCCAAGCGATGGCCGACGCCGTGAACACGCTGGAAGGGCTGGCGATATTCAACGGCGAAGAAATCGAGACGCATATTCGCCTCGCCGAGCATGACGGCAAAGTCTATTTGGACCTTGCGAACGACACTTGGCAAGCGGTCGAGATCGGCCCGGACGGGTGGACGGTCGTAGATGATCCACCCGTAAAGTTCCTACGTCCTGCCGCCATGATGATGCTGCCCACGCCCGTACACGGCGGATCGATCAACGAGTTACACAAATTCGTGAACGTCGGCCAGGACTTCCAACTATTGGTCGCGTTCCTAGTCTGTGCCTTACGTCCGGCCGGGCCGTATTTCTGTCTGAACATTGGCGGGGAGAAGGGATCTGCGAAGTCGTGTTTGATTGACTTTATCCGAATGTTGATCGACCCGAACAAGGCTTCCGTCCGGTCTGCGCCACGAAGCGAAGATGATCTGCTGATCGCCGCGAAACATTCGTGGCTCTTGACAGCGGACAACCTTTCCGATCTACCGCCTTGGTTATCCAACGCATGGTGCAGGCTGGCAACCGGGGGCGGGATCAGCAAACGCGAGCTATACACCGATGACGATGAGGTCATACTGACCGCTAAAAGGCCGAGTATTCTGGCGGGCATCACAGAAGTCGTAACAAGCTCCGACCTGGTGGATCGCCTTATCCGGTTGGAGTGTCCGACAATTCCTGATGACCGACGAAAGTTGGAACGTACACTTCGAACCGAGTTTGAGGATGCTCGGCCAAGAATCCTCGGCGCGATCTTGGACGGCGTCGCAGCTGCGTTGCGGAACATTGGGACGTTTGAGCTTCCCGAAATTTGCAGGATGGCCGACGGAAGCGAATGGTGCTGTGCGGCCTGGCCCGCGTTCGGTTGGGAAAGCTCCGAGTTTCTTGAGGCGTACCGGGAGAACCGAAGCCGGGGGCGACACCTGGCGATCGAGGCAGAGCCCGTCGGACCCGTGCTCATTGAATGGATCGAAAAGATCGGCGGCACCTGGAGCGGGACCGCGACCGCCTTGCTGGACGATTTGTGCAAGCACGCCGGATTTGAGAGGGACGGCGATCGGCCAGGGAAGCGACGGCCGAAAGGCTGGCCCGGAGGTCCGCATATCTTGAGCGGAAAGTTGCGGGTGCTGGCGTCGGATCTGCGGGCCGTTGGCCTGAACATCACCTTCGACAAGGACAAATCGAAGGCCCGGCGGAAGCTGATCGTCATCACGACGGTCGCTCCAGACGCCGCTCCCGGTCGCTTGCTGGACGCTCCGGGGGGTGCAGAAAAGCCTAGACAGGACGCTCCGGACGCTCCGGACGCTCCGGACGCTTCGACCGCTTCATCCGCCATACCTGGAGATGGGGGTGACGCTGGGGGGATAATGAGCGAGATCACGGCCGACCTGGCCCGACGATTCCCGGACGACCCGGACCTATCGACGATGCTCGACCAGCTCTGCGAGTGGACGGACCTGTTCCGCGATCAAGACGGGCATCCGCTGGAGCTTGCGGCCCAGATGGCTTACCAAAAGGTGCTGGCGGACAGGCAGAGGGGTGCGGCATGATCCATGTCGCCGAGTCGGTTGAGGTCGTGGATGATGAGTGGGCTGACGATGCCTGAGTGCTTCCCCAACACGAGCGATCCAGTACCGCGAGTGCTCACGCCGGCGGAAAGCTGTTACTACCTGAGGTTAGACGAAGGCCGGGAAAGCGAGGCCGCGATGCTCAAGGCTCTGGACCGGCTCGTGCAGAACAAACTCTTGAGGCCGGCACTGATCGGCAAGTTGCGGCGGTTCGACCGGCAAGAGCTTGATCGATTCATCGAGCGGCAGACGGAGATATATGGGGAATGTGCATGACATACCGCCGCGAGCCGTTCCGGGTAGAGCAATTGATCCGGACTCGGCGATAGGTCCTTGACGCCGGGGGATGATGAGGTAACGTATGAGCGTCGGTAACCCAGCAA
Source organism: Phycisphaerales bacterium (assembly GCA_036475395.1). Taxonomy (GTDB): domain Bacteria; phylum Planctomycetota; class Phycisphaerae; order Phycisphaerales; family SM1A02; genus JADFNO01. Next base: position 9,959 of record JAZFYE010000410.1, on the reverse strand, counting down.
TTCCCGACAGAATCCAAGACTGTGCCGTTCCGCCGTTGGCGAACCTTTTGCTGGGTTACCACGTCAGCGGCGGACGGCCTTTTGGAGGTAACCCAGCAATGATCACACTTCATCGAGTCAAACGAAAGACCGGAGCCGTTTGGATGCTCCGTTGGTACGACTCACGAGGAAAGCGCTGCGGCGAGACCATCGGCAAGGTCGGCGTGATGACGAAGCGACAAGCCGAGCACGTCAGACGCGAACGCCAGGGCAAACTGGACAATCGACTCATTCCCCGCGATCGACCGAAGAGGATGGCACTGCAAGAGTTCCTACATCGGGATCGCGAAGCCGTCGCGGTTGACGTGAAGCCCAAGACCATCGAAGAGCTTCGTATTGCAGCCGATCACGCGATCCGGGCGCTGGGCGCGGAGTATGACGTGCAGCAGCTCGACTACGCCGACGTGGGCCGGATCAAGTCGCACCTGGCCGATCGCAAGCTGGCATCGGCGACCATCTGCAAGACGATCCGGCATCTACAGGGCGCGTTCTCTCGCGGCGTCAGGCTGCGGCTCCTTGCGTCCAACCCGTTCCAAGGGGTGACGCTGCCGAAGGTGCAACCCAAGCCGGTGCGGACGTACCAGCTACATGAGATCGCAGCGATGATCGCTGTCGCGCCTGATCTATGGTGGGAAGCGTTGATCCGGCTCGGCTACACCAGCGGACTCAGGCGCGGTGAGTTGCTGAACCTCCAGTGGTTGGACGTTGATTTCGACGTGGGGATCGTCAAGGTGCAGAGCAAGGTCGCCGGGTCGTTCGTGGTGAGGGATCAGACCTATCCGATCTTCGGCTGGACATCCAAGAGCTACCACGATCGCGCCGTGCCGATCCCGCAGGAGACGGTGACGGCGCTTCAGCGGCTCAAGGCCAAGTCGGGCGGGTCGGCATATGTGTTCCTCGGCCTCAACCGGCTAGCTGAGATCCGCGCCTACATGGCCGGCAACGACGGCAAGCTGTCGGCCAACTACAAGCTCGTGTGCCACTTTGAGAAGTCGTGGGACGATCTCCAGGCCAAGGCTGAGGCCCGGCTATCGAAGGGACAGCCGGAACCCTACCAATGGGAGCGGCGAACCCTGCACGACCTACGGCGCACCTACGGCTCCCTGATGGCATCCCACGTCCCGATCCATGAGTTGAAAGCACTGCTAGGTCACAGCAGCATCCGTACCACCGAGCGGTACTACCTGGCCGTCGGCGATGATGTCGCGGATCGGGTCCGGTCAGTGTTCTCGATCGCGGCTTCGGCCTGATCTCTAGGACACATTCAGGACACGCCGCGCGGACACGACCAACACCGACCAACAAACAACCCCGCTAGGACTAGCGCCAGCGGGGTTTTTCACAGGCCGAGATGGGATTCGAACCCATGAATAACGGATTTGCAATCCGTCCCCTTAGTCCACTTGGGTACTCGGCCGAAGTAAGGCGTTCATCATTGTAGCCCGTTTCAGCAGCGTCAAATTCCGTCGATGCGGGGATTAGGAAGCACAGAGGAACGCTCCAGGGGAGGCAAGAGTGTGTTCAACATGGACGGGAGGGACCCTTCCCGTTTAGCGGGCGACGCGCAGCGTCCCTCTTCCTCATTCTTCATGCCTCATCCCCCAAGCCGCAAGCCTTCTTCTCCCGCTCGATCCCATGATCCCTTGATGCCACGATGCCATCTTTACGGACACGGCCCCCAGGTGGCGAGGAGTAAGAGGAGGTCGGACGCGCGGACGTTGCCGTTGCCGTCGGAGTCGAGTGAGCCGGCGATGTCCTGTGTCACCTCAAGCGCAGCGGTTCCGTCACCCCCAATTGACCAGCAGCGTGAGCAGGTCTGACGCGCCGACGCTGCCGTTGCCATCAAGGTCGGCCGGACAACAGCCGGTTTCGCACGGCCCCCAGGAGACGAGCAGGCTGAGCAGATCGGCGGCGCCGACCACGCCGTCGCCGTTGATATCCCCCATTGAGCGCACCAACTTAGCGGTGCCTTGGGGCGTGTTGAGGGCGTTTCGGCCGTCGATCTGATACAGCGTCTCGGAGGCGTCGACGTATTCCAGGCCATCGCCCCAGCCGCCGTCGTAGACCGCGGTGGGCGCGACCGTCCACATTTGCGAATCGACATCGAAGACGTACAGTTGCTTGTTTGCCTCGCCGCCGATCACAAACAGCAGGTTGCGGGTCGGATCAGCGGTGATCGTGACGCCCCACCGGTCGAAGGAACCGCTGCGGAATCCGGGTACGACGCCGGAGTCCTGAAGGGCGGGGGTGACCGACCAGGTGTCGGTATCGATGTCGTAGACGTGGAGAGAGGAGTCTGATCCGTTGACGGCGCCGCCGGCGTTCCCGCCTTGCCAGACGTAGATCTTGCCGTCGAGATACTCCGCTTCGGAGCCGGCCTCGAAATTGACGTCGGCGGCGGAGGTGACGCCGAGCCAGGCGTCGACATCCGGATCATAGATTGCCAGCTTGCGGAGTAAGGTGATGTCGCCGCCGGTTGTAACCTGAACGATCGTGGCGTAGAGGCGATTGTTGATCGGATCGTAGCCGAGCGCTTCGTTGGCAACCGGCGAACCATCAATGATGGTGTCGGCCTGTGCGGACCACGTGTTGGTGTCGGGATCGTAGGCGTAGAGCTTGGCGCCCTTGCCGGTGCCGTTGCCGGGGTTGAACGCGACGCCGACGGTACCGTAGTACAACGCCCCGCCATACTGGAGATCGCCACCGTCCCAGACGGCTTCCGGACCGAAGGCTCTCGGCTCGTAGAGGTTGGTGAGGGGGTTGAAGAAATCCAGGCGGGTGCTGTTGCTGCCCTCCAGGAGGTAGAGGTCGATGCCGTCGGTGGCAAAGTGGGTGCCGTTGGCGGTGTTGAAGTTTTGGCCGGTGCTCCGGGTGTTCCGGCCCAGGTCGATCCACAGCCGCTCACAAAGTGTCTGCGGGTTGTCGAAGTCGGGGATATCGGGGTCGCCGATGAGCGGATGAGGATCGCCCGGCTGGGCGATGAGGCCGCCGTTGGTATAGGGCAGGTCGGTGTCGCCCAGGCCGTCGCGGTCCAGGTCTTTACCCTCGTAGTTGTCCCAGTAGTTTCCGCCCAGCGTGGGCCCGCCGACGATGTTGACGCCCGGGGTCGGCTCAACCGACCAAACATTGCCCGAGCCGTTGCTGGTGGCGGTGCCCGCAACGTTGGCGGCGATCAGGTTGTTCGTGATCGTGCTGTCGGTGGTGTTGAGGAGTTCGAGGCCGAGGGCGAAGTTCTGCTGAATGATGTTGCCGGTGATGGTATAGCCGCTGGAGGTGGCCTGATCGGGCAGATTGAGGCAGGGGAACTGGCCCGGGGGGAAGTGGACCACGCCGTCGGTGCGGAGCACAATGCCTTTGCCGCCGTTGCCGATGATCTCGTTGTTTTGAATGATGTTGTTCTGACCGTGCTCGATCTCGATGCCGTTGGTGTTGTTGGCCCGGATGCGGTTGCCGGCAATGACGTTGCCGGTGTGGGAGTAGCCCAGCCAGAAGCCGTAGTTGCTGGTCTCGGCGATGTTGTCGATGAACTGATTGCCGGATGAGAAGGTGGCTTCGAAGGCGTTGGCGCCGGCGTTTGACCCGTTGTTGCCCTGGATGAGATTGTCGTTGCTCGGGCAGCCGTGCTCATTGCCGATGAAGAAGCCATCACCGCCGCCCTGGAACGAGTTGTTCAGGAACTGGTTGTTGTCCGAGGCCATGACGACGAGGAACCCAGCTGAATCGTTGAGGCCGGGGCGGATGCAGTCATCGGCGACGTTGTTCGAGACGACGTTGCCGGTCGAGCCGTGCAGGTGGATGCCCCAGCCGGTGTTGTTCGAGGCGTCGTTGTTCGTGATGGTGCTGTCGGTGACGAAGTAGAGGTCGATGCCGTTTTCCTGGTTTTTCAGGGTATTTCCGGAGATGGTGGCCAGGGAGGCGTTGAGTATGAACAGCCCACCGCCGAGGTTGGTGGTGTCGCCGAGGTTGGGCCCGACATTGATGTCGAGAAAGGGCGCCGGCGGGTCGACCGAATTCGGATCGAGCCAATTGTTTGAAAGATCGTGGTCGAGGATCTGAATGCCCAAGCCGTTTTCGATGCGGATGCCGTAGTAGTAATTCTTGATGACGCCGTTGGCAATGGTGACGTTGTCAAATCCGATGCAGGTGACGCCATAGTTGGCGAAATCGGTCCCGACCAGCGTGGCACCATTCATGTCGAGGGTGATGCCGGAGGCGCCGATCGATACGCCGTTGGGCAGTTCGTAGGTGCCGGGTACGAACGTGGTGTCCTCGGTGATGACCATCCCATCGGTGGGGACAATGGGCCCGGCGCTGACGCCGCCGGTTACGGCGACGCACACCGCCAGCGCCGAGACGACGCTTCGCGTCCCATGCCGATGTTGCAGACCCCCGGCCACGGTCAGGTGAGTAACTGTCTCCACGACGCTTCCTCCTGAGTTTGATGTGGCACAATCTACCACACACACGCCCGCCGTCCCGATTCCATCGGGACGCCCGCCCCCGGATGACAGGTGCTCCCGTGCGACCGACCGCGGCTAGTGTACCACCGCCACGCTGAATCCAACCTGCCTTTATGAGAAATCAGCCCCAATTACTCAGCAAAATGAGAAGATTGCTGGCGGCGAAAGTGTAGTCGTCACCGAGTTTCCCGGGCAGTCGGTGCAATCGTGACATAGTCCCCAGTTGACGAGCCATGCAAATAGATAAGTCGCGTGTCTATCGCCGTCGGAGATGATGCCGATGGGGTTGAACGGTGATCAGCGGATCATTCACCTTCGATCGGCGGCCGCAAGATCTTTCACTACAATCGGCGGCATGGGATATCAACACGAACGCAGCGGTTGGATGTGGGCGATCTTCACCGCGCGATGGGTGCTCGGGCTGATCTTCTTCATGGCCGGCTGGTGGAAGTGTTTCGAGCTGACGCCCAAGGGTCACGCTGAGCGGTTCTTCATTGGGCAGTTCGATTCAACCTGGATCCCAAACTGGCTGCTCTGGGCGATTGGAACCTCGATCCCGGTGCTCGAACTGGTTGTGGGCCTGCTGGTATGCCTCGGTCTTGCGCGCGTCGTAGCGTACGCGACTCTGGGCGCGATCCTCGTCACGGTGAGCTATGGGCATTTGCTGCTTGACCCGCTGTACGACATCACCGGCCACATCTTCCCGCGCCTTGTCCTCCTCCTGTTCCTCTTCGTGGCTCCGCGCGGGTACGACGTGCTGTCGCTTGATTATCTGGTGACGTACCTTCGCAGGCGCGGCGGCCAGGCGCCTCGCACTTCAGCTGGGAATCAAAACTGACTCGGCGGTACAGCGTCCCTCACCACAGCAGCGCCATCTGGCTGGCCAGCCCCGTTTCAGCGGTGATCATCGGCCATTCAATCCCTTGTATCTGCGCCATGTGCCGGTCACGGACTACAATGCGGCTCACTCGGGCCTGTGGCGGAACTGGTATACGCGGCGGACTTAAAATCCGCTGCCCCGGAGGGGGCATGAGGGTTCGAATCCCTCCAGGCCCATGAGCACTCGCCACTGCGAGCGTTGGTTCATGGATGCTGAGCTGACCATGATCCGATGAGGCGCCTGACTCGGCTGTATGGTTGCACTGATGCAAATCGGCTCACTGCCGTGATTCAGCGGACGCAAGGCGATTCGACCCCCAGTACCGCTGCCATTCGGATGAGAACAGTGCGATGAACTCACAGCCGTCAAGAATCCCCTTTTGAGCCAATGCGAAAAGTGCTTCTCACACCTCGGATCATCGCTGCACACGTGTCAGGCTGGTGGACGCGCTACTGGTTCACATCCGGCGGTCTCATCAGTGTCGCAATGGTTCGGATCGCCATCGCCCTGGCCGTACTGCTTTCCTGGCGTCGAGCCGTGCCACAAGACTATGGACGTTATCTCGAATCGAAACCGGCCAACTTGTATAGCCCCGACGGCGTGCTGAAGTTCTTTGGCGACGTGCTCCCCTCGCCGGTTTTTTTTGAAGCGTGGAAATGGGTTGCGCTGGTCTCAACCGTGTTCATGCTCATCGGGTTGTTCTCCCGCATCAGCACCTTTGTCAGCCTCGTTTCCAACCTGATCTTGGTCTCGCTCCTGAGCAGTTTCACACCTGGCTGGTCGCATGGCTACAACGTCGTCTTCCTGGCCCAGATAGCGTTTCTGTTCGCCCGGTCTGGAGATGCTCTTTCGGCGGATGCGATCATGGACGCCTTCCGGAGCAAGCAACGGTTCTCCTTGGATGGGAAAACGCAGCGTTCATACTCGGGGGCGGTTCTGCTGGCACAGTGGGCGGTCGTGTTGATGTTTGCCAACGCGGCGTTTTGGAAGCTTCAGATAGACGGTTATCAATTTGGCTGGGTCTTCTCGGACAACCTCCGCCATCAGTTGGCGGTCCGCTATTACGGGATGGGTGAGACGCCGCCCGCTTTCGTTGAGTGGCTGATGGCCGATCAATGGCGCTACAAAGGCTTTGCGCTGGGCAATATCATGAGCCAGCTTCTTCCTCTCGGCGCGTGTATCTTTGTCCGCCGACCGATTTTGCGGTTCGTATTCGGGAGCTTCTTTGTCGTAGAGACCCTCGGGCTGGGCATCGTTATGGGCCTATGGGACACACACTGGCTTCCGTTGGCTGCGATCTTCATCGACTGGGATCGCTGTATCCCTTGGACGGGCAGCAAGCTCGCCGCGGCGCGACGGCGTCTTGGTGTAACCGTCTACTACGACGGCGCCTGCGGGCTGTGCAACCGGACCATGCACATCATCCGCTCGCTCGACTGGATTCGCCTGGTCGAGTACGTCGATGTGCCGTCACTTCCGGACGCGGATCTGCCCCTGGGCGTGACAAGGGAGCGACTCCTCGACGAGATGGGTGTGGCGACTTCCACGTCCGTCCGTTACGGCTTCGCAGGTCACGTGCGCGTCTTCAGCCGGCTGCCGTTGACCATGATCTTTGTCATCCCGCTCAGCGTGCTCATGTGGGTACCGCCTGTCATGTCGATCGGCAATGTGTTGTACGCACGGATAGCCCACAAGAGAATGTTGCGGTCTTCCGGTGGAGGTGACAGATGTGCGATTGACAGCGGTGATGGCGCCTCGGGCGGTACATCCGTTCCCACGCCGTCAGGTCGCAGTGGCGGCGTCCGGTGGAAAGGAATCCTAGCGACGGGCTACATCGTTGCATTCCTCGGCTACTACTGTTTCATCGCGTTTTCTCGTGATGTTCGATATGAACACAACAACTACCCGTTCTCGGCCTTCATGATGTATCATGGTATTCGTGCCAAACCACCACTCGATCGGCACCAATCATATGAAATCCTCGCGTCGCGCATCGACGTGGAGTCACCGAACCAGATACCCGCCTCAATGCAAGAGCGTCTCGACCGGGTGTATCGGAATCTTTACAAGATCAAGGATGTCGAGGAATTGCGATCTCGGCTTGCCAAGGTATTGGACTACGTGAGTACGAAGCTTTCCGGGGTTGAACGCCTGACTCTGCGAGACGTTGTTCTTCAGGTGCCCGCCTATCCGGCAGACCCAGAGCCAATCGTGCTGCATTCGGCCTTCAAAGCCAGACTTGACAGGTCAGGCGCCTTTCGGGCTGTGACAGGCGTCTACGAAAAGGATCGTGAGACGCGCACCGCATATTTGCGAATCGAAACAGCCGGCTATCGCGATCCCAAATTCCGATTCGCCTATATCCTTAATAATGTGGAAGGGCCCAAAGAACTCGAGGGCGAGGCGATCGGAGATCGGTTCTACTACAAGTCGATCGAAAACGGCCGACACCTGTTTGTTGTTTTTGTCACGGATTCGTCTATCACCAGTAATGAGGAGCACATGTGCTTTATCGCCAACGTTTGGCACGGTCCGGGACCGAAGTGGAACTGACTCAACCAGACCGATGAGAGGCGTTTCCAACCGCCAGCGGATGTTGTAGTTTCATATGGACATTTCTCACATAACTTGCGGTCCGGCGGTCATGGGAATCTTACTTGTCCATTTACTCGATCACTTCGGAAACCCTTGGTGTCGGTACATGCGTATCACCGCCGAGGAGGTAACACTTTGACTCGCAACGATGTGAAGATCCACTCCCATCGACCAAGGATCGTGATGCTGCTGGCCAACAGCTTCCTTCACGACACGAGGGTCTATAAGGAAGCCCGCAGCCTGATCGAATGGGGCTGTGAGGTGCATGTGGTTGCGCTGTGCAACTCGGCGTTGCCGACGGAAGAAGAAGTGGATGGGATCTACGTTCACCGCGTTCCGATGCGCCACGGTGATGTTGCGCGGCTCGGAGCGATCATCGTGTGGTGGTGGTCTCGGCCTGTGCTTCGTTGGTTGGTCGGTTCGCCGCGCGAAGACTTGCCGAAGGAAGATGCGGCCGATCCGGAGACGTCGCCGGAAAAATCGAGACGCGCGTCGATTGCGTTGCTCCGTCGTGTGCTTGGGAACATTCCCGGATCACGATGGACGACTCAAACGGTTTTACAGGTATTCCGGCGGCTAGGGAGAATTACGGCCCGAGTGTACGGCGGTCTGAATCGCCGTGTTACACGGGTTGTCCGGGCGATCACACGACGAAGCAAGCGCGTTGTTCCACCTTCGCTGCGCCTACTGGCTATGAATCTTCAGTTCACTCGCCACGCGATCGATTTGCAGCCGTACATTGTGCAATCGCACGACTTGAACACGCTTTTTGGGGGAACGCTGGTGAAGCGGCTGACCGGGGCACCACTCGTTTACGACTCGCACGAACTTTTCTTGAAGCGCAACATCGGCAACAAGTCTCGCGCGCGAGACAACCTCATCTGGGCCCCGGTCGAACGATTCTGCATCGGCAAATGCGATGCTGTCCTTTCGGTCGCTGAGGGCATCTGTGACTATCTCGCCAAGCAATATGGAATCTCCAAGCCTCATTTGATTCGCAACGTTCAGCCGTTCGAACCACCGGGCGCCAGGACGACGGTGTTGGCGGATGAATTGGGAATTCCGGCTGATCGACGAATCGTGATCTATCCCGGGGCGATTACGATCAACCGCGGGCTTGAGGTGATGATCGACAGCGCGCCGTATCTCAATGGGGCGGCGTACGTGATCATGGGATACGCCCGCAACGCCGACTATCTGGCTTCGCTCAAGCAACGGGCGACGAAGCTCGGCGTGATGTCGTCATCTATCTTTTTTCGGGAAGCCGTCCCGATCGACGATGTAGTCCGCTACGTCGCCTCGGCTGATCTGGGGATCGTGCCCACGCAGAACGTCTGCTTGAGCTATTTCTTCGAGTCGAGCAACAAGATTTTCCATTGCGTGATGGCCGGCGTGCCGGTGGCGATGAGCGATCATCGGGAGAAGCGGCTACTCGTCGAGGAGTATGGCATCGGGGCGCTGTTCGACGAGACCGACCCAAAGGAGATCGCCCGCGTCGTCAACGAGACGCTCGACGACCGGGAAGCCTACAACGTGATGCGCCGCAACTGTCTGGAAGCGGCGCGTGTTCTGAACTGGGAGCACGAGGAATACAAGTTGCGGCAGATCTTTGCCGACTTGCTCGGCGACCGGGCTGCGCCGATTCCTCAGGTTTCGATCGAGCCGGTGTGCACTATCCGAATACAATCGCCCAGCCATCCCCATTACGTCACAACGAAATGACGATCAAAGACGACTACTTTCGATACCTCGATCACATCGGCACATCGGTGCCGATGCGAGAATTGTCGGCTCACCCCGAATGGTCGGACGCGATCGCGCTGCGGCATGACATTGATCACGACCTCGATCTCGCGTTGGAGATGGCCCACCACGAGCATGAACGTGGGATTCGTGCTACGTATTTTCTGCTGCATACATGCGACTATTGGAATGATCCACGGTTCGCTGTGAAATGCGCTCAGCTCGAAGCCTACGGGCATGAG
>JAZFYE010000409.1:0-17953 GCA_036475395.1 Phycisphaerales bacterium | reverse complement strand
CGAGCTGTGCCGGGAACTGCTGCGGGCCCCGGTTCATGTTCGCCGTCGCCAGATGGATGCGGCTGAGCAACTCGTGACTCAGGTGAAGCCGAGCCGCACCTACCCCGAGGATTTTGTCCGCTACCGGATCACCGGTTACCGCCCGGAGAGCGCCGGCCCGGCGGCGATGCTCGTGGGCGAAGCGCTGGTGGGGGACCTGGTCGCATTGGTTCAGCAGCTCAGCCACACGCTCGACCTGCCGTCCAATCACGATGATCGATCCGCCATCGCACTGGCCGAAGTAGCGTCGCGCCTCGGTGTCTCGTCCAAGTCTCTGCAGCGGTATCGGCATCAAGGGTTGGTCTGTCACTACGTGACCTTTACGGACGGCGCGAAACGTCTCGCGTGCTTCGAGGACGTGCTGCAGCGATTCGTTCAACACCACCGGAAGCAGCTAGCCGAGGCGGCCGGCTTTACGCGCGTGGACAAGTCGATCGAACGGCAGATCATTTCTGAGGCCGCAGCCCTCCGTGCGTCGCGAAAGCTCTCCCTCAATGCCGCGGCCAAGGAGCTGGCGAAAACGCATGGCCGGGCGCATGAGACGGTCCGCTCCATTCTTCGGCGTCACGATCGCCGGGCTCAGCCGCCCATCTTCATCGAGCACGGCCCACTGACCGAGCGGGATATCCGGCTGGTGTTCCGGGCGATCCGCTGGGGGGTCTCACCGGCGGTGTTGTCACGCCGGTTCGCCAAGACTTCGGCGACAGTGCATCGTGTGTTCAACCACCGGCGCGGCGAGCTATTGCGGTCGTTGGATTTGCCCTACATCACGCTGCCGACGTTGGACCGCCAAGACGCCGAAGCGGTGATCCTCTCCGCACCCGCCGTCAACACGGGGCTGAGCACCATGCCGATCCGGCTCGAAGCGGTCAGCGTGATCGAAGCGGCGCATCAGGCCCCGCCACCGCAGGAGAACCTCGAACAATCGCTCATCGCCGCTTACAACATTCTCAAGCGGCGCGCCGGGCGGGTGATCGAAGCGCTGGGGGACGATCCGTCGGCAACGGCCTTGGACGGTGTCGAGGCCGACCTGAGATGGGCGACGCTTCTCAAGGCCACGCTCATCGAGCTGGGAATGCCGGCGGCGATCGCGGCCATCGAGCAGACGCTGCACCGCTCGTTGGTCCAGCAGCCGTCGCAGGAGATACGCATGTTGCTTCGCCTGGCGATTCTGGTCGCGGCCGAGACGGTCCAGCGCATCGATCCCGCACGGGGGCAGCGAATGGATCACACCTGCGGGTACGCGATGGATCGAGCCCTCGCCGTCCGTGGTGTGCGCCCCGTGATGGCGCGAGCGGCCAGCCGGCATACACCGGGCTCCGTGACGCTGAACGATCCCTTCGGTTCGCTCGACCCCTGGCAGTCGTGGCTCGACCTGAGGCCCGATCTTCGACCGTATCTCAAAAAGCTCGACGGTCCGTTGCGAATGCTCGTGCAACTGCACTTCGGACTCGACGGCCGGCGCCCACCGGCGGTGACCGATCTAGCTGAGCAGTTCCAGATGACCAGCACCGCCGTGGTCCGGGCCATCCGCAAAGCCCAGCGGCAACTGCGCGCGGAAGCGCGCAGTGCGGCGAAATCACCGTAGTCGATACGGTCGAGCAACGGCGACGAATCGTGTTCGGATCAGCGCTTCGAGAATTGGAACCGGCGTCGAGCGCCGCGCTGGCCGTATTTCTTGCGCTCGACCTTGCGCGGGTCGCGGCTGAGGAATCCATTGCTGCGGAGGATCGGCTCGAGCGTTTCGTCGTACTTTCGCAGCGCCCGGCCGAGCCCGAGAACGATTGCACCGGCCTGACCCATATAGCCGCCGCCGTGGAGGTTGACGTGCACGTCCAGGCTTCCGGCCGTATTGGTCTTGTTCAGCACGTTTATCAAATCGTTGCGATCTCGCTCCTCGGTGAAGTAGCGATCGTAGGGGCGTTTGTTGACCAGGAACTTGCCGTCACCGGGGCGGATCCGCACACGAGCGACCGCCCTCTTGCGTCGCCCCGTTCCCCACCACCAGTGGCCGTCGGGCGGTGTGCCGCTGGGCTTTGGCGCAGCGGATGCCTCGTCAGGCTTGTCCTGGGCTGCGGGCGCCGCATCAGCCTTCGCTGCCGCCTTGGGCTTGTGCTGCGGTTTGCTGGTTTTCTTGGGAGCCTTGGCCGGCGTTGAGGCCTTGGTGTCGCCGACATCAGTCGCATCAGCCGCAGCAGTCGCATCAGCTGCAGCAGTCGGCTTGTCGTCGGCGGCCTGGGCCTGGTCCTGCGTGGAGGACTTCGACTCGTCGGCGGGGGGGGTGCTGTCTTTTTCTTCGGTCATGGTGTTCGTAGGCTCGCGGCGCCTGTTTGGGGAACGTGTGTGATCGCGCGGACAGGACGACGATGTCCTGTCGCGGTCTATTCGTCGAGGCCGATCGGTTGCTGGGCGTGATGTGGATGGTCAGGTCCGGCGTAGACCTTGAGCTTGGCGAGCATCTTTCGACCGAGCTTGCTCTTGGGCAGCATCCGGCGAACGGAGTTCTCGACCACCACCTGAGGCCGGCGCTTCAGCAGGGAGCCGTAGGTCTCAGCCTTGAGCCCGCCGGGGTAGCCGCTGAACCGCATTCTGGTCTTCTGCTCGGCTTTGCGGCCGGTGAGGACGATCTTCTGGGCGTTGGTGACGATCACGAAATCGCCACAGTCCACATGCGGCGTGTACTGCGGGCGGTGCTTGCCCATGAGGATCGTGGCGATCCGTACGGACAGCCGGCCGAGAATCTGGCCCTCAGCATCCACTTGCCGCCACACAGGGGTGACGTCTCCAGCCTTGGCAAAATAGGTCTGGCGAGGCATCGCAGTTCCCTATTATCCATAAAGGAGCGACCACTCGGACCGGCCAAGGAGTCGCTGACCCCTCAGCCTAGCCGCCCGCATGGGCGTGTCAAGCGTCACCGCCGACGACGTCGATCTCCGACGTACGCGAATCATCGACCAAACCAGCGGGAGATGCCCGATGCCCGGCGCCTCGGCTATAGCTGGCCCGGCGCGATAAGCTACGGCGTCTGTCCGCGCCGAGCTTGTTTCACCCCCTGAGCGTGATTCCTGATGGATCCCCCTTTTCAGCCGCAGCCAGGCGATTCGCTCCAGCCTGCCGAGGATTGGAGGAGGCTGAACGCACGGCGTCGAGGCCATGCGTTCATCGCATGGATTGGCATCGTCGCCATGTGTGCCTTTGCCATCTTGATGCAGCAGATCGCCGCCAACGCGGTGTCGGCGGACGATGAGGACGATCCGCTCGGCGTCCTGTTCATGCAAATGCAGGCCAGGCACGTCGTCGCCTCCGGGGATTGGCTTCAGGGTGATCGCAGAGAAGCACTGTACGAACAATCTGAGGGTCTGCTGAACATTGGCTCGGTCGATCAACGCCAGCGGTTCGTCATCTTGGCTGGGGAGCTAGCCGGCGTCGAAGAGGCACGACGGGTTCTCGCCGAGCTTGAGGCCGAGTTGGCCGACCCGCCCCGGGGTGATCCGCCCGAGCTGAGCGAAACTCAGGCTGACGTCCAGGGCCTGCTTCAGGCGTTGTACGGTCCGGCTGCGTCCGTCGATGGTCCCAACCAGGGATCGATTCGGTTGACAGAAGATCAGCGGGAGTTGCTCATTCAGCGCCTTGGATGGTTCGGCCGACTGGCGCTGGCGCCGCCCGAAGCTCAGGGGCAGGCTGATCGCAAGTCAGTCCTCGCGCCTGCGTATCGAGTGTCCATCGTGCTGATCAGCGCGCTGACCCTTGGGCTGCTCGTTGCGTTCGCTGGCTTTCTCGGGTTGGTGGTCATGGGAGTTCTGACGCTGGTGGGCAAGGTGCGATCCGGTCTTGTCGCCGGTGCCGGAGCGCATGGGATCTATGCCGAGACCTTCGCAATCTGGATGATTCTGTTCTTCGGTTTGCAAGTGGTGGCAGAGTTGATTGCCAGCCTGCCGGGGATGCAGGACCATCACTTGATCATCGGGGCCGGCGCGTTCTTTGTCTCTTTAGGCGTACTGGTGTGGCCGGTAGTCCGTGGCGTCCCGTGGCGTCAGGTCCGGCTCGACATCGGCTGGACGTTCGGCCGTCAACCTGGGCTCGAGCCGATCTTCGGCGTGGTCGGGTACGCGATGACACTTCCGCTGTTTTTCCTCGGGGTCGTAGTGTTTTTCCTCTTCATGTTCGTACAGACGGCGCTGGCTGGGCCTCAGCCGACCTTCGCACCCAGTGGCGGCCCGGCACATCCGGTTATTTTCGACTTAGCGCATGGGCAGTGGTGGGCGACAGTTCAGGTGCTATTCCTCGCCGTCGTTGCCGCGCCGATTGTCGAAGAGACGATGTTCCGCGGCGTCCTGTACCGGCATCTTCGCGATGCCAGTGCTCGAACCGGACTCGTGCTGAGCGTCTTGCTGAGCACCCTCATCAACACGTTCGTGTTCGCGGTCATTCATCCTCAAGGGTGGGTGGCCATGCCGGCGCTGATGGCGTTGGCGTGCGGATTCACCCTCATGAGAGAATGGCGGGGCACCATCGTCCCCTCAATGATCATGCATGCCGTTAGCAACGGACTGGTGATGACGTTCTTGATACTCCTGGTCGCGGACTAGGCTCTGTCTGAAAAATCTGGGCTTGCCGGGGCACTCCGATTCGATCGGGACCTCCGCCGTAGGTCCCGGTCTCTGGGACGGGCGATACGCCCGTCCTACCGACTTTTCGGAGACATCCTTGAGCGCCGGGGCGGGCTCGTCAATCATAAACTCTTATGTATAAATATGTTACAGCAATTTACCAAGGCATTCCTGAATCGCACGCTCGTGCCTTGCTCTTGGGCCGGTGCTTGGCGCATAATGGCCGGTTCGGCGGAGCCGTGTCCATGGTCAGGTTCACTTTGACAATCTTCGTCGCCCCGGCCGCGATCTTCCTTGGCAGCCCCGCGGCGCTGGGCGATCACCGCGCGCCAACCCCCGTCTCCTCGCCCCCACCTGCCGCAGTGCAGCACGCCCGCGCCGACCGCGCGGATGCCCTGGCGTTCTTCCGGTCGCTGGTCGATCGCTACCGTCGGCTGCTCGCGTATGAGGACGTCGCCGACGTGGTGCAGATCACCACCAGACCCGGCGAGGAACCGCATCGCGTCGAGACCCGCATCGCCGCCACCATCCAAGACAACAAGCTGCGCGTCGAAACGCCCGGGTCACAGGTGCGCGACGGCATCGGTCTGGACGTGCCCCTCAACACCAGCCCGGCTATGGAGGCGTTCGTCCAGAAGTACAACCTCTGGATTGCGCCGCACATGGCCCTGCGATTCACCGACGAACCGCTTCAAGAGTTCCGACTCGGCGTCGATGAGGGCTTCACGCCCACTAAGGTCGAAACGGTGACCATCGATAACAAGTCAATGGTCCATCTACGACTCACCAGTGGTGATGGGCTTAGTGAGGACTACACCGCCAGATTCGATCTGTACGTCAACCCCGTATCGATGCTCATCGAACGGATCGAAGGTGAGCAGCGGCTGCCCGATGGGGCCGATTATCGCACGACGCTCGACATTACGCCGATCAGGGCCGACGAGAGCCAAGTCATTAGCCCGGACGATGCCGACATCGATCAAGAGCCGGCGGATAAGATGAGTCACGTTCCACCGGGCCGGGCTATCGCGTCGTTTGGCTAAGAAAGTGCTTCATAACCGGCGGATGCCGGTGGCGAGGCGTTGCTCGCTACGCCCGGGCCGGAAGGCGATCCATCGCGGGTACGCGGCGCTCAGCCCCAGCCACCCGTGGCAGCCGTGGCAAAACAGTTTCGAACCGTCCATCGAATCGACCGCCTCGACTGGACGAACTTGCCGCTCATTGTTGCGATCGAGACGTGCAACGCCCGGGAGTTCGCCCGCCACCCTTTCGTTGCCGTAGTATTCTTCTGTGGAGCCTGCCGCGAGCGGGGCCGGATACCGGAACGGCGAGGCGAAAGTGACACATGCCCAAGAAGCAACGACCTTTGACAATCCAGAAGATCCACCGCTGGGCCCGCGCCGAGTACAAGCGCTCCAGCCGCTGGCCGACCGCGGCCTCGGGGCGTGTGCGCGCGTCGGACGAGAAAATCACGTGGGCCGCGATCGACACGGCCTTGATACGCGGTTTTCGCGACCTGCGGGGCGGATCATCACTTTCCAAGACGCTCAACAAGATCCGATCGCGCCGCAGATCGGCGAAGTACTCACGGTTGACGATCAAACAAATCCTTGCCTGGGCTGACACCCATTACGAACACTATCGTCGCTGGCCCACGTCGCGATCAGGTCCGGTGCGCGGTGCCCATGAGGAACTGTGGCACGCCGTCGACGGCGCCTTGCAAAAAGGCAGCCGGGGGTTAGCAGGTGGATCCTCACTCGCACGGGTATTGGTGAACTACCGCTCGAAGCAGTGGGAAAGAAGCGGTCCCCGCCTGACCGTTACGGAGATCCTCGACTGGGCTGACCGGCACTACAACCGCACCGGCACATGGCCGACATGCAAAGACGGGCGGATCGTGGGCACAAAAGATCGAACGTGGAATTCGATTGACAAGGCGTTGAGTCGTGACAACCTCGGGCCGCGCGGCGCCCTCACGCTTGCCAGGCTGCTGGCCAAACATCGCAACCGGCGGAACTTGAGCGACCTGCCCAGGCTCACCTACAAACAGATTCTGAAATGGGCCGACACCCATTTTCGCCGCACCGGTGAATGGCCCAAGCAATCTTCAGGCCCGCTTCTGAACTCGCCGGGCGACAACTGGCGGGCCATTGACATGGCGATGCGCCTGGGAAATCGAGGTCTGCCCGGCGATTCATCGATTGCGATGCTCTTGGCCAAGCGCCGTCGTAAACCCAATCTCGCCGACCAATCAAGGCTGACGCTGAAGAAAGTTCTCGCTTGGGCGGACGCTCATTACCGCCGTACCGGCACATGGCCCACGCGCTTCTGCGGCCCGGTGCGCGGGAAGCGCGGCGAGACGTGGATGGGGATCAGCGAAGCGCTCCGCTACGGTCGGCGGGGACTGCCAGGCGGCGCCACGCTTGCCAAGCGACTCGCTCGGCATCGTCGAGCGCCGTATCGGGCCAAACGAAGCTGGCTGACCGTCAAACAGATTTGCCGATGGGCCGAGGACCACTATTGGCGAACCGGGCGCTGGCCGAGCCATGCCTCCGGACGGGTGCGCGGCGTGCGCGGCGAAACCTGGCTCGCAATCGACAGCGCCTTACGCGAAGGGTTCCGCGGCATGCGCGGCAATAGCTCGCTGGCAAGGTTCCTCGACAAACACTTCGCCTAGCCCAGACTATGCGCCACGAAGATCAAACGGGTACAGCGGTTCGGCTTATCAGAGGCTAGGAGATCGACAGCGTCGGTTGGACGAACTTGCCGCTCATGGTGGCGATCGAGATCTGTGCGGCGAGGTTCTTGCAGAGCCGATCGAGCTCCTCGGCCAGTTGCTCGTTGACCTGCCAGTTCTTCAGCGGCTGGCCGTTGTCGCAATTGACGCGCAGCTCCATGTGGATCGGCACGGCGCCGAGGAAGGGCAGACCCATTTCCTGGGCGAGCATCTCCGCGCCGCCTCGGCCGAAGATGTCGTAGGTCTTGCCGTCGTCGCCGACAAAGTAGCTCATGTTCTCAACGATTCCCAGCATTTCCACGCCGAGCTGCTGGAACATCTTGACGGCTCGACGCGCGTCGTCCCGCGCGACCTTCTGCGGCGTGCAGACGACGACCGCCCCCGTCAGCGGCAA
Organism: Phycisphaerales bacterium; assembly: GCA_036475395.1. Taxonomy (GTDB): domain Bacteria; phylum Planctomycetota; class Phycisphaerae; order Phycisphaerales; family SM1A02; genus JADFNO01. The sequence goes on along the minus strand of JAZFYE010000409.1, from coordinate 10,173 downwards.
CAGTTGCGTCAGCGTCAACGGGACATCGCCCGTGCCCGGCGGCAGATCCACGATCAGATAGTCCAACGCGCCCCAGTCCGTCTGCGTCGCGAGCTGTTTAAATGCGCCATGCGCCATCGGGCCGCGCCAGATCAGCGGCTTGTCCGGCGGCACCAGCTTGCCGATGGTCATGGCCCTGATCCCGTGCACTTCAAAGGGCAGGAGCGTATTGCCGCGGGTTCCGGCAGGGATGTCGTCGAGTCCGAGCATGGTCGTGAGCGACGGGCCATAGATATCGCCATCGAGTAATCCGGTCTTTGCGCCGAGTTTCGCCAACCCGACGGCGAGCGTGACGGCGATGGTTGACTTGCCCACCCCGCCTTTACCCGCGCCAACGGCAATGACATGCTTCACATCCGGCAGAGGATTGCCGTTATCCCGAGTTCGCTGGTTGGCGCTGCGGACATTGGCGGAGAACTCCACGGTAATCTCGCCGACCGGTTCTGTAACTTCTTCACCCTTGCTTCGGACGGCCTGTACGATGTCGTCGCGGATCTTGTCCTTCAGCGGACAGGCCGGCGTGGTGAGTTCGATGTCGATCGCCACGTCCCCGCCGTCCAGGCGAACGTCCTTGACCATGTTTAACGTCACGAGGTCCTTGTGAAGGTCCGGATCCTTGACGGTTCGCAGAGCATCGTGCACGTGTTCGTTGGTCAGCGGCATCGAATTGCCTCATCACCCCCACGCCTCCAGGGAAGAACATCATACGCCTGTGCTTGAGCAATATGCGCCGGTTTGAGGCGTTGGACGATATAGTGGTGAATGAGTATGGGAGTTGACTCTATGATGCACTACCAAGCGGTTTGGATTGTGTTGCTCGCCCTGAACGGATCAGCCGCCTTCGCGCAGACGACCCAACCGGCCAGGTCGGCGAAGGAGGGGGCGGCTGCGCAAACCCCCTCCAAAGACCTCCTCGCCGGGCCGAAGGTGGATGACGAGGCGGCCCGCGAGACTGATCCGCAGTTCGGCGGCGCGGGACGTGATCGGGCCAGGGTTTTGGTGCCGCCCCGGCAGTGGTTCGGCCTATTGAGAAAGTTGGACCTCGACGAAGATCAAGATCCCGAAATCCGCCGGCTCGTTCAGTCTTTCCAGAAGGCGGCCCGTGCTCATCAGCAAACCAACGGTCAGCGGCTGCGGGAGTTGCAAGGTCAGGTCCGCGAAGCCCGCGACGCTGGGAGGGACCTTCCGGTCGAGGTGCGCCGCGAGTTGGGGAAGCTGCGCTCTCTCGCTCCTAAGCCCGCTGCGTATCAGATGAAGATTTGGAGCTTGCTGACCGAAACGCAGCAGGAGACGATGCGGGCTGGACTGGCCCAGATCCGTCAGCGCATCGCCGAGCGGCGAGCCGCCCAGCGAAGCACAGACGAGCCGGCGATGAGCAGTGACCGCCAGCCGCGCTCCGACGCCATTTCACAAACGGATCCCGACGATCGTGCGCAGCGGCGCCTTCGGTTCCTCAGATCCCGTCAGTCACCGCAGATCGGCCCCGGCGTTGCAAAGAAATGGTGGTGATCTTGACACGCTCCCGCGTAACACGGATGGGCCGCCGCCGACGAGCCGCTCGGCGTACGGATGCGGCAATGGTCGAGCAAGACGCGCCGCCCCAGCGCCTTCGTGACCGTGTTGACGATGGATTGGATGACATGGCCCGCCAGCGCCTTCGGTTTCTTCATGCCCGCCAATCCCAGCCGGCGCAATCAGGTGAGTCGAACCGGTGAGCCGAGTCATTGTTCTCGCCCTAACCAGTTCGTGTGTGGGGGTTACTAGCGCAGTCGGGCCACGTACATCTGATTGACGCCGAGTCTCGGCAACAGCGGCCAATTCGCCAGCTTGGTCTCAATCCGCACCGCGTTCTCGAATGACATCAATCGTGTTGCCTTGGCGCCGAGCAGACCGCAGCCAACGACACGATCGATCTGGAGGCCGGCTTGGTTTGCGAGTCTCTTGGCCTGTCCGTTAGTCATGTAGTTTCCTTCGGTGCGGTACCTCCGGCCGAGACGGCGGAGCTTGTGAAAGGGCCACAGGACAAGTTTGTGGCTCAAGAGGTTGCCGTGGTTGTTGAAGACGATGTAGCTTGTCTTGTCCTTGAGGCGCGCCGCCAGGGCCCGCAGCGCCGCCAACCGAAGTGACGGCTCGGCGTTGAGGACGAAGCGAAAGGCGGTGATGAGGTCGTACCTGCCTTCGATCTCGGCGTCCGGCGCCGTGATATCCGTGCAGATCATCCGGGCCTTGCTGAGCTTCTTCTTGGCCACGTAGATCATCGCCTCTGAGATTTCGACCCCGGTGGCGGAGTCGACCTTGTCTTCGAGCAGACTGATGACCCGACCGGTGCCGGCGGCGAAGTCCAGGTAATCGATCCGCGGGTGGGTCAGGCGGAACTCCTCGATGAAGGCCGCAAGCTGCGTCGTCTCGATCTGCCAGAGCACCTCAGAGTAGGAGCCCTCGGCGTAGAGGGCCTCGTATTGCCCGACCTTCTCCCGCTCGGCGAACTGCTGTCGATAGCTTGTCTTCAATTCGAGGTGCCCTCGATTCGCTCCCAGTGCTTGATGAACAGGGATGCGTCTTCAAAGCCGGCGGTGTGGTGAAATGCAAGCGCCAGCATGATGTCAGTGCGCCGTTGGGGGTGTGCGTTGCGCAGATGTCGGGCCGCGAACTTGCTCAGAACAGGAAGTGGATCAGCCAGAATCTTCTTGAAGTTGATACCCAGGTAGAAGCTGACCTCGTCGGCCAGCGCTGGGGCATCGTCGCAGCTTTCCTCCCAGTCGTACACCCACAGACCACCGTCCACGCGCACGATATTGGCGTGTCGGAAATCGCCATGGGCGCGACGAACCCGCACACCGTTGCGAGCCAACTGTCGCAACTGCTCGAAGAATGCCCCGCACCTGTTGTCCGTGGCCTCGCAGAACCGTTGCCACCATGCGAGTCGGTCCAGGTGCTCTGGTTCGACCATCCTCGGTGTACCGGCGAACTCCTCCACGCATTGACTGGGGTACGCATCGCAAGTCGCTTCAAGAGGCTGAGCGGTCGTCGGGATCGGCTCGAGAATGACGTAATAATGGCCATGCGACCAGCCGGCCGAGAGGACCGCGGGCACGTGGCACTCCTGTAACCCCTCCGCTTGCAGCGCGGCCAGCGTTTTCGCTTCGGTCACGAGGCGTTGATCGTTGTCGTGGTCGGACGCCACTTTTGCGAATCCAATCGGGCGGGTCGATTGATCGAAGATGTGGACGTAGATCCGCCCACGATCGCGCTGCGGCGGCCAGAAGACAACCGCGCTTGCCCCAGGCTCTCCCAGGTCCGCGCGTGCCTGGTCGAACCAAGCCTTGAAGTCGAAGTCTGCGGACGGCTCGATGGGGCTGGCGGCGGACTTGGCCAGGAACCGGTCCACGCCCAGGAGCATCGACAGGTGCATCACGCGCCGATACATCGCGCGCTTGGGGGTGAACGGTTGGAGCCGCGCCAATCCGGCCAGACGCAGCTGTTTTGGTGATACCGGCGTGGCGAAAACCGGCTGACCCTTGATCCGAAACACCCGATAGCGGCTTGGCGCTGTTTTTGTTGCTACATCGCCCATCGCGGAATCATAGCGGCGTTGGTCGAGGCGCGCGGACCCGTTGTCGCATCATTCACTCGTGCCACCGGGACCGCCGTCGGCCGGGTACGATGGACTTGAGCGATGTGTGGCTGCGCTGGTAGAGGATCGGCATCGGATGAAGATTGTCCAGTACATGTCGAGGATAAAACTGGAAGAGGGCGGTGTTGTCCGGGCCGTACTCGATCTGTGTCGGGCCCTGGCACATCGCGGGCACGAATTGACACTTCTGGCCGGCGATTCTTCAGATGTGCCTTCGACCTGGCGCAGCGGCGGCGCCGGCCTGCCTCGTGTTCACACCCTTCAAGGGCGATCCGGCTTGCTTCCAAGACTAACACAGCAGGCAACGCTCGATGCGCGACGGATCATCCAGGAAGCCGATGTCCTTCATCTGCATGTGCCGTGGGATCCAATCTGTGTTCAACTGGGTCGGATTGCGCGCCAAGCAGGCGTCCCGTACCTTATCGGCATCCATGGAATGTTGGACGACTGGTCGATGGAGCAAAAGTCGCTCAAGAAGCGTTTGTATCTTGCAATCAAGGCAAGACGGTTCCTCGAACAGGCGGCAGTGGTCCACTGCACGGCTCAAGCCGAACGTGAACAGTCCAAAAAGTGGTACCCAAAGGGTCACCCGGTGGTGTTGCCGCTCATTTTCGACCTTGAGGAGTACGTCGACCTTCCCGGGCCCCAACTCGCACGCCAAGCCTTCGCTTCGGTGATTTCCAGCACCGACCAGCCGGTTCTGTTGTTCCTGAGCCGGCTACATCGGAAGAAGCAGGTCGATCTGCTGATCGAGGCTGCCGGTGAGCTGCGCCGACGTGGTGTTGCGTTCAAGCTGCTCATCGCTGGCACCGGTGAAGAGACGTACGAAGCGCAGCTTCGGCAGCTTGTCAAGGAGCGCGCGCTGACGGAGCAGGTCGCATTTGTCGGGTTCGTGACCGGAAAGGAAAAGGTCTCGCTCTATCAGGCCGCGCATCTCTTTGTCCTGCCCACGCACCAGGAGAACTGGGGATTCGTGCTCTTAGAGTCGCTGGCCTGTGGTACACCGGTGATTACAACCAAAGGTGTTGACATCTGGCCCGAACTTGAGTCCACCGGCGGGGCCGTCATCGCCGATGCTTCACCGGATGCGATCGCAGATGCCATCGCGGAGTTGCTGGCCGATAACCAGAGGCGTCAATCGATGGGCGTCAAAGGGCGAGACTGGGTCTTGCAGAACCTCACCGTTGAGCGCGTGTTGGATCGCTATGAACAGTTGTATCGTGAGATAAGCGCAAGCGACTAGGTTGCCGCCCCTTTAGTGCATGTCGTCTGTTGTGCCTGGGCGTCGGAACGGCAGCCGCCGCATTGCGGCTTTCAAGACACGCTGTCGCTCGGCTGGCTCGATCACGAACGCAACACAGAGTCCGAAGTAGACCAGGCCGTAGACGCTGGCAGCACCCAGCACCCACAACAATTCCCACTGATCCTCACGCCCGCGCGCTGCCAGCAGAATCGGCCAGCAGATCACGGCGATGATCAAGGGCCGAAGCAGCGTGACGAAGAATTGGCCGGAGCTGACCTGAAGCACCCGTGCGCCGATGATGGGAAGAAGACAGCCGTGCACCGTCACCATCAGTATCGAGTATGCCAAGCAGATCGCAGTGTATCGCGATGCATCGGGCATCACCAGCAAAAGCAACCACACGAGCAGGGGATAAACAAAGCCTCCCGTAATAATCAGCGGCGCGTAGCGCCTGACGTGCCCGGCGCCGAACAGGATGCGGCTCCACCCGTCTGAGATTGCCCGCGCCGTAATGCCGATCGCCAGGATTCGGGTCAGGACGATCACCTGCGGCATGACTTGCTCGGGGTTATCGAGTTGGTTCGCGATCCACAATCTCAGCAGTGGCTCGCTTAGTGCAACGACAATCACCGTCATCGGAAAGGCAACCAGACCGTGGAGTCGGGTTGAATGGTGCATTAATGCTCGAACGGCGCCGGCTCTGGCTGTCGTGCTCAGGCGGACTGAGACCGCGTCGACGCCCTCGGTCATACCCACGGTCAGCCGACGCAGTGCATCGGCCAGTCGGTTGGCAACCCCAAAAATGAAGTTGCCTGCGAGCCCGAAGGTTAGGTTCATGAACAAATCGCCCAGCCGGAGGTACAGCATCGTGACCGTCGTCGCACCGGCATTCCACCCGCCGATCTGGAGCACGGTTTTCGTCGCATCGCGCGTGATCATCGATGGCGTTGGAATCAATCGCCGATCGATGAAGACCATCATCACCGATGCCGCGAGCAGCGCCAGGATCGCAAGACCCGAGGAGAGAATTGCATAGTGGGTGACCGCGCGCCCCGGGTCATTGGTGCTCGGCAGAATCAACAGCCAGACGGCCGCAATAACGAAGCAGGATCGGTTCACGGTCAGCCAGATGTTGTACGCGACCATCCGCTCGGTAACTTTGTACATATTGAACGGCGCTGCCGTGAGGAGCGAAATCCCAGTCTGTGCACCGGTGGCTAACACCAACCATCTTGCTGCACCAACGAGGTGGTCAGGAATATCGAGCAACGGCACCACGAGCCAGAGCATCCCGAACGCTATGAGAACAACGAGCGCGATGACGAGAGAGATGGCAAGTGAAGCGTTGTAGACACTGCGGAAGTGGTCGAGATTTCCGCTGTGGTGTGCAACCCCAAGTTCGCGGATCATGCTCAGACCGACGATGTTCTGCACCATCGCCGCGATGCCGATGGTTGAGCCCAGAAACGCGATGAGGGCCCAGCCTTCCTTTCCGGCAACTCGCAAGAGTAGGGGCACGAGGGCCAGGCTCAGCACGATTCCAGTGACGATCCGCGTGTAGTTGGCTCCGATGCGGATGGCGGCGCGGCTGGCTTCGCTCGGCATGGCTCCGCTCAGACTCCGGCCCGTCCGTAGTTAGTATCCAGACCAAGGTCTGCCCTCGCTACGGCATCGTCGGGCTGCACCGGTTGCGTTGCGAGTGTGTCCTCCGGGGCTGTGTCATACCACTCGTAAGAGGCCTGGCGGATCAACTCCGGAAGACGGTCGAACAACGCGATCCCAAACGGGAGCATCATGCCGTTCAGTGTGCTTCCCATCACCGTGCCTGCCTCGATGACGCCGTGGGCCAGCACTGCCGCGACGAGGCCCAGGGCCAGGTACACTGTCTGGGGCTCTATCCCGAAGGATCGGACGTAACGGTACGTGGACAGACCTTTGAAAAGCACAAAGAGCATCGCGATACCCATGAAGAACACGCCGAACGCTCCGGTTTCGACCGCCACCTGAACGTAGATGCTGTGCATGTTTCTGGAAGACAGTCCCCCGCCCGGCCCTCCCCCCGTGTTGTAGATCCATCCTTGGCCGAAGACGGGTGCATCGGCAAACTCGCTTCTTGCAAAGTCCCAGATACCCTCGCGCGTTTCGAGACTGAGATTGAGCAGTCGCTCGGGCGCATCGGTTGCCGCGGTTGCAAGGGTGAAGACGACGGCGAAGCCGACGAGTCCGGCCACCACGATTAACACGAAGGGTCGGCGAATCAACGGCGTCGCAACGATGAAGCAACCGAGGAGGGCCTCACCTGCGCCGCCCCGGCTGCCCGTATACATCAACAAGATGCCGAGCGCGCCACCGATCACATAAGCGGCCAGTCTCCATGCCGCTGCACGATCGAACAGCGCAACGTAGGCTGTGACGATCAACATTGGCGCGATCGTCTGACCGATTCGGTTCGCGTTCATTCCCCAAAACGACAGCCGCTGGAGGTGAAAAACGGTGCTCGGGTTCCTCACGACTTCAACGAGCATCAACGTGCCGAACACCGCCGCGCCCATGACCAAGGCGCGCAGGCCGATCTCCAAGTCTCGAAAGTCGCGAACGCTACGCGCCAGTAAGAAACCCGAGACGACCGATAGGCCATAAAGCCCCTTGTACTTCAGTGCATCAAGCGGAAAGTCGCTCCAAAGGCTCGCCAGGACGTATAAACCAACAAAGGTCAGAAAGACAAAGGCGGTCTGACCCAACCGATACGCGCGAAAGAAAAAGATACCAACGAAGAGCAAAAGTAAGGTAATGTAGACCCGGCCATACTTTGCAGGCACCGTGAATGGAAAGAGTTGGGCTGCCGAAAGCGGTGAGAATACGAAGAAGGCGCCGGTGAGAAGGAACATCGGGCTCACCCACCGTGATGCGATCACTAGTGCCAGGTGTCCGGTGATCGCGATGATGATCACGCCGGCGATAAGATTGAAGGTGAGATCGGGCATAGTTCGGATACTTGGTGATCAGCCGGGGGGTTCCGTGCTCCAGCGGCTCGGTCCCGCCCTTCGCGCGACCGTTCTCTTATCGGCTGCCTCCGGCGACTTCTGCAGGCTGCCAGCGCTCCAGTACTCTTTCGGCCCGGATCATGAGCGAATCGCAGTCACTCCTCACGGTTGCCTAATCCCGCCACCTCGTGGAGCCGGGTCGCCCCTAGGCCGAGAAATCTGTGGGCTCGGACGGTCCCGGCGCGAACGTCCAGTGGCGGGGATCTGACAGCCGAGTCCCATCTGTACGGCTTCCGAGGCGAAAAAGTGAGGATGCAATTACGAGATATACCTAAAAATGGCTCTCCTCCGTTTGTTGACGCTCATAGAGGCGACATTCCTCCTGTAAGTTCCACAGCGGCTCCGTTTGATCCATGATGGCCGTCAATTGGGCGACATCTTGGCCGACCTCCTCCACGATCAGGCGGACCGTCTCGACAGCGGGACGATCAGGGGGAGCTGTTGCCTTGGGCAGAAGCGCAGCGCGAATCTTATCCTTGGCTGAAGCGGACAACAGCGGACGCAGGAAGCGCCGATACAAGCTGCTCATGCGCATCGCGGCGAGGGGCCCGACGGGGACCGGTTTGCCTGCGCTGCGGTTGTACGCGATGTCCTGACAAACCGTGTCGGGGCGGGGCGCCACGCCCAGGAATTTACATACTGAATCCAGCGTCTTCACGCGGGTCTCGATGTAACACTCGAAATGGATGATTAGAACCTGCGCTCGACCAAGTTCGTTCAACCAGGGGGTGATTTGCATCGCGTATCGGCTGTAGTCGATGTACCTCGGAATGGTGCGGACCGCCTCGTCGATGCCGCAGCTTACTTGGCCTGATGTCAGCTCGTGGTGGTGGTGGCTGATGATGCGCGAGATCGGCTCGCGCACGAGGTAGATGACCTTGAGCTTGTCGCTGAGCAAGTGCCGGGCCCGCGCCGGGACGCCGGGGATGTCCGGCCGCTTGGTGTAGGAAGTTGTGGCCTCACCGCAAGTCTGATGACTGCGTGCGCCGGCGAAATGCCTCGCGTAGGCGCTGCGGCCGGTGTCGGTCAACACGTCATCCTGGCACAGGTTGCCCGGCTCCTTGTCGATAGGAAAAAAGATCGCCGGGTTTGCGAGCAGGTCGCGATACAGCGTGGTCGTCCCCGCCTTCTGCGCACCGATGATGAGAAATCCCGGCAGCCTCATGCCCCGGCCTCCGAAGGCGCGGCGGTGGCACGCTCGACAACCTCGTCGCTGCTACGAACCGATTCGACCCAGGCGTGATCGTTTTCGTATCCGGCCGCGATCAGCGTGTCTCCACAGTAGTGATCGAAGATCTCGGCGGCTTCGCGCGTGAAGTGATTGACCCAGTCTCCGGCTTGGCCTTTGCGAAGCCAATGGGGACCCTCGGGTCCGGGGCGCCGTCGGGCTTGCCTCGCAAAGGAGAATCGCTTGATGGTGATGCTTATCTGCTCTGCGTCTGCTTCTTTGCCAGTGAGCTCCGACATCGCTTTCGCCAATGCGGACTCTCCGTCGTGAAGAAGGTCTTCGTAGCGAAGAAGAACGAGGTTGGGATGGTTCACCTCAAAGTAGGAGCGCACATGATCGGCCCAGTTCACGCGCGACGAGGCTGGTCTTCGCATTTGCCGCTCGATGAAGGGGGCAATGTTGTCTCGTACGTCGGCCTTGTTGACCAGGCCGGGAAGCATTCGGCGCTGGCGCGAGGTGAGGTGGGGATGGTCCCCCTCTGGGATCCGGCTTATGAGCGAGAAGTATTGCGAAACGAGGGCGTCCCGTCCGTCGCGCAACACGTACACGCCCCTGGGGAAGCTCTTCCAAACCCGGACGTGCGTGTGCACAACAGCCGGACAACCCACCGGCAGGAGTGTATTCCTCAGATAAGGCAGCTGGAGATAGTCGGCGACGAGCTGGGTCACCCAAGTCGTGCCGCACTTTGGGTACGCCACCACAAACACGATCGGTATCGATGTACGACACCGCGTACCCAGGAACAAGGTCACGTAGTGGGAAACGCTACGCAGTTGGCGCTTGAGGGACATCTTTGCTCGATCCTTCGCCACTCATGCGATGATTGCTACCTTCAGGTGCACCTATGTACGGCTAGAGGAAGACTGTTCTTCGGCTACCGCAGTAACCTTCCACTGCAACGCTTCACGCAGATCGGCGATGCTGTGCATTTGGATCATGTTCATTCGATTGCCCGATTTGGGATAGCTCAGCGAAGTGACGAGCA
>JAZFYE010000408.1:0-20741 GCA_036475395.1 Phycisphaerales bacterium | reverse complement strand
AGGTGGCCAAACTGACGGCTTCCAACGGTGGGGGGGGCGATTTCTTCGGAGCGAGCGTCGCCACGAGCGGCGCCATCGCCCTCGTCGGAGCGCCCCGTTCAAGTGAGGTCCCGGGGCGAAGTTACGTTTTCAACCTCGATCCGATCCCTGGCGACCTGGACTGTGACGGCAACGTAGCGGCCGCTGACCTGCTCGCGCTGCTGAGCACGTGGGGGCCCTGTGATGACTGCCAAGAGTGCGCCGCTGATCTCAACGGGGACTGCATTGTCGGCGCATTGGACCTGCTCATCCTACTTGCCAATTGGGGACTCGATTCATGAGCGTCTATCTGCCTACCCCCGGAATGATGGTGACTTTCATCGTAACCGCTGTTGTCATAGCGATCGGGTCTGCTTCCGCATTCGCCCAATGCGAAGCGGGGCAGCTGACCAGCCCCAAGGGCCAGAGACAAGACAGCTTCGCGGGCGTTGTGATCTCCGGCGATATCGCCACCGTGACTGATTCCCTTGCCTATTCATCCCTCGGCGCGGTGTATGTCTACCGCCGCGGCCCTGACGGACCGGCAGATTGGCAGCTCGAAGCGGTACTGATGTCCCCCGAGCCTGATCCGGATGACGGCTTCGGTGCGTGCAGGATCAGTCGGGATGTGATCGTCATTGGTGCGGACAGGGTGGATGCTCCGGAGTTCCACAGCGGCGTCGCCTATGTGTACCGCTACGACCCGGACGGATCGGGAACCTGGAACTACGAGACGACGCTGACCGCCGCCGACGGTGATTCCGGCGACCTCTTCGGCTGGTCAGTGTCTATCGACAGCGACGTCATTCTCGTCGGGGCGCGGGACGATGAGAACGAGGGCGTCCCCCAGTCCGGCTCGGCCTATGTCTTTCGCTACGACCCCCAGACGAAGCAGTGGATCGAGGAAGCCAAGCTCACGGACCCCGACGGCAAGATGAATGACGGGTTCGGCCAATCTGTTTCGCTTCGCGGCGACGTCGCGCTGATCGGCGCTCATGGGAACGATGATGCCGGTCTGGGGACCGGCGCCGCTTTCATCTTCCGTTACGATCCTCTAGGCGCCGGAGTGTGGGTGTTCCAGCAGCAGCTCAACGCCTTCGATGCCCAGCCAGCGGGCTGGTTCGGCTGGTCCGTGAAGCTATTCGGTAACGTGGCGCTCATTACGGCGCCGCAAGACAACGGGCAGACGGGTGCTGCCTACGTCTTTCGCGACACCGGCACGCAATGGACCCACGAGATCAAGCTGACGGCCGCCGACCCCGTCGGACCATTTCCGTTCTTCGGATGGTCGAGCTCCATCAGCGGCGACACGATTCTCCTGGGAGCGCCCTTTGATTACGCGCTCGGCGCCGAATCAGGGGCGGCCCACCTCTTCCGCGAGAACCGAACAGGCTGGGAAGAGGTGATCAAGCTCACGGCCTCCGACGGTCAGGCGGGTGACTTCTTCGGAGCGTCGCTGTCGGTCAGCGGCGACGTCGCCTTCATCGGCGCTCCCCCTCAAAACGCGCCCGGCACCGTCTACATCTTCGACCACGACCCGACGCTCGGCGATCTGGACTGCGATGGCAGCGTAGGGGCCGCTGACCTGCTCGCGCTGCTGAGCACGTGGGGGCCGTGCGATGACTGCCGAGCGTGCGCCGCCGATCTGAACGGTGACTGCGTCGTCGGAGCTGCTGACCTACTCATTTTACTCGTCAATTGGGGATAGGACATACGGAAATGAACGAACTCGCGTTATCATTGCAAATACGGTTCGTTTCTTATCGGACGCGAGCGCCGCCCGCGCCTCGTTCGCAACCACAGTTGTCGAGGGGAGAAACGACTCCGTTCATTTTCCTTTATCTTCAGGAGAATCAAGAATGAGTACCCTATCAATGCACAAGTGCAGTTTGCTTTTCGCAGCGTCTTTTCTGTTTGTTCTGACTATAAACACACCGCCCGCGGCGGCACAGGAATGTTGTGAGGTGAACGCCGATCCCAACACCGTCACAAATCCCCAAGCCGCCGAGCAGCTCGGCACCTCCGTCGCCGTTGACGGAGGTACGACCGTCGCGGGTGCGCCGGGCTTTGACCGCTTGATTGGCGAGGAGAATTTCCCCGACGCCGGTCGAGCGATCGTCTTCACCTTCAACGTCGGCAATCAGACGTGGGAGGTGCAGGACACCTTGTTCGCCGAGTTCGTCGAAGAGCAGGCCCAATTCGGCAATTCGGTGGCGATCTGCGGGGATGTCGCCGTCATTGGGGCCCACCGGGCGGACAACGGCCCGTTCGATTGGGCGGGCGCCGCGTACATCTTCGAGCGCGTGGGGGTGAATTGGATACAAACCGCCAAGCTGACCCCGTCCGACCCCGGCCACCCGCACCAGTTCGGACAGTCCGTGGCCATCAGCGGCGACGTGGTGGTGATCGGGGCGCTCCAGGCTGGGGTGAATAACCACGGAGCGGCCTACGTGTGGGTCAAACCGGGAGGCGGATGGAGCGACGCGGATGGCGAGGATCAGGACGCCACGCTCACGGCTTCCGACGGCATGACGTCTGACCTGTTCGGCCGATCCGTCTCGATCGACGGCGATGTGATCGTCGTCGGCGCTTCCCAACAGCCGCTGTTCGACGGCGTCGTCTACGTCTTCGACAAGCCGATCAACGGCTGGGCGGACGCGACCGAAGACGCCAAGCTCGTGGCGTTAGACGGCGAGGCAGGCGACAGGTTCGGCTGGTCCGTCTCGATTGATGGTAACTTGATCATCATCGGCGCTCCGTTCGAAGATGCCGACGAGTTTCTTAACGACGAGGGGGCAGCGTACGTGTTCCGCTTCGACGGGAACCTCTGGATCCAGGAGGCCAAGTTCTTTGGCTGTAATGAGGCGCCGCACGATCAGTTCGGCACGTCCGTGGCGATCAGCGGCAACGTCGCGGTCATTGGCGCCATCCAGCCGGTGGGCCCGATGCCAGGCAATGGGACGGCGGACGCGTTCCGCTACCTCGGGACCGGCTGGGCCCAAGTGGGCAAGCCCAACGCCTCCGACGGCGAGAGCAACGACTGGTTCGGCCAGTCCGTGTCGATGAGTGGGGACTTCGTGGTCATTGGGGCGCCCTTGGTAGACGCCGAGAACCCCCCGCCCATCCAACTCGGGGCGTTTTACGTGTTCGACAGCTTCGACACCGCCGAAGCGTGCGACTGTCCTTGGGACCTCGACGGCAACGGAACGGTCGGGGCGACGGACCTTCTCTCGTTGCTCGTCAATTGGGGAGATTGCGCCGACTGCAATGATTGCCCGGCCGACTTTGACGGCAACTGCACCGTCGGGGCCACGGACCTGCTCGCCTTGCTCGTGAACTGGGGTCCGTGTGTGGATGAAGCCATCCCGCTGAAGAACGCTCAGGACTGCATGGACAGGTTCTACCCGGACGACATCGCGGCCCTGATCGCCTGCATCGAAGCGTTTGGCGGATAGGCGAACGCCAAGCCTCGGCGCTGAAGGTAGGAACAGTGCAAGGTTGGTCAAAGACATGGGCCCAGGGCCAGCAGACCCTGGGCTTTCTCAGTGAGGCGGATTACGCTCTCAGGGCGTCGGGGTTGAGGGGGGCGAAGCTCGGCGGCGGCTTCCGGAGGGACTGGCCGAGGTGATCGCGGCGGCCAATCTTCGATCGGCCATCGAAAACCACTCAGGCGGGCTGGCACAGATGCCGATAACACGATAGGAGCGGCCGAGCGGGCCGGGCGTGGACTCAAGCCGGGCTCAAGATTCGTCCGATAAGAGGCCGTGGTTTCCTGGGGTTGGACCCGGCGGGCGCGCCTCGAAGCCGGGTGAGCCGGCCTGCGGTCTCGGCGGAGCCGACGACCACCATTTGCCGCCGTGTCGCGCGACGGGGAGCGTCGCCTGGCCGATCAGGTATGGAGTTCAACTCGTGAAGCTGAAGAGAGTCTTGAGTCTGCAAGCGAGCGTAGTACTCGGCGCGGTGGCGCTAACGGGATGCGCCGAGTCCGACCCCTGGTTCGGTCCACAGGCGACAGTGCGTGACGCTGGCGACCAGACGACGGCGGTAACGAATTACAATCCGCCGCTGCCGCCGACGGTAGCGGGGGTCGTGTCCGACACGGGTGATGTTCAGTTCGCCGGCGAGTCGTCCGGGACGCCGGTCGAGCGCACCGCGTCGCGATCTTTCACATCGCTCATTGGGCTTTATGGAGAGCTGATCGCCGACTCGGCCGAGGCCGGGAGCCAATTCGACGGCGGCGGCAACATCGCGCAGGTGAGCTTCGCCACGGAGGGCGCGTGCTTCGACCCCGATATTGATCGCACAGGAAGGCTGCTGGTCTTCGCGTCAACGATGCACCGCGAGACGTCCGACCTCTATACGAAGTCGACCACCGGCAAGACCGTCACGCAGCTCACCCGGGACCCGGCGGACGATATTCAGCCGGCGATCAGCCCCGACGGCGCGCACGTGGCCTTTGCCTCCAATCGCGCCGGAAGCTGGGACGTCTACGTGATGTCGATCGGCGGCGGGAAGACCGTCAAAATAACCTCCGACAACGATCACGAGCTTCACCCGAGTTGGTCGCCCAACGGGCAAATGCTGGCGTACTGCAAGTTCGGCACGCAATCGCAACGGTGGGAGATCTGGGTCGTTGACTGGCAGCAGCCGAGCGTGCAACAGTTCCTGGGATACGGGCTGTTCCCCGAGTGGTGCCCAGACGTGTCCCGCAGCAAGATTCTCTTCCAGCGGGCACGACAGCGGGGAAGCCGCTACCACACCATCTGGACGATGGATTATGTCAACGGCGAGGCGATGTACCCCACGGAAATCGCCTCCGCGGCCAACGCAGCCGTCATCAACCCCTCCTGGTCTCCGGGCGGGGACCGGATCGTCTTCGTGACTGTCCTGGAACCGGATGCCGAACCAAACACGAGGCCGTCTCAGTCCGATGTATGGATGGTCAAGCTCGACGGCACGGCACGGACGAACCTGACCAACGGGCAGTTTGCGAACTTCCAGCCGGTCTGGGGGGCGGATGGGAAGGTCTACTTCGTCTCGGATCGTTCGGGTGTGGACAATGTTTGGTCGGTGTCAACCGGGCGTGCGGTCAACGTGACCGATCCTCCACCCCCGGGGATTGTCGTCGCCGGACCGCCGGAGCCGAACTGAGCAGGCCGGCAGTCGTCGCCGGCTGTTCGGACCCTTTATCGGCCGAACCCTCGGCCGACCCCGACGAGCGGAGCTCGCCGTTAGGCAGGACGCCATGACAAGTGCACAGCCCATGCCGCCAAAGACCGGCGGCCGGTCCCTCGCGGCGATGTCTTGGGCCACCCTCGTTTGTGGATTGGCGTTGTCCGGCTGCTCGGCGCGCCTCAAACCGCCGACTGAGCTGACAACCCCATACCCGCAGCCCAAGCTGTGGGCGGTCGTGCCGTTCGCAAACGAATCGGGCGTGTCGATCGTTGACCCCTACTTCACTGCTGATTTGTTCACCCAACAACTGCAACAGGTGCAGGGCATCGACACAGTTCCGGTGAATCGCGTAATCGTCGCCATGCGCCGGCTCGGAATGCCGGAGGCAGCAACACCTGCCGACATCCGGCAGTTGGCCAATGCCCTTGGCGTCGACGGCATCATCATCGGCACGGTGACCGCCTACGACCCGTATCCTCCATTGACGTTGGGCGCGGCCATTCAGTTGTTCGAGACGTCGCCTCACAATCGCCTTCGTGGGTTTGATCCGCAGGAGTTGACCCGATCACCCCGTGGGACCGTCTCACCAGGCGACTTGGGGTCCGCCGGTCCGATTGCCCAAGCCGCTGGTGTGTTCGACGCCACGAACCATCAAACGCTCAGCTGGCTCAGGGAGTATGCCGCCGGACGGAGCGAGCCCCACGGAGCCTACGGTCAGGACATCTATTTGGTGAGCATGGAGCTGTACACGCAGTTTGTCAGCTATCGGCTGATCCATGACCTGCTGGCTTTTGAGCAGGCACGGTTGATGCCGATGACGGAGATCGTTTCCGGGCACTGACGGCCGAGATGGTCGTCGGCACCCAGCCGAGGACCACAAATGGCCGATACCACCGTCACCCTTCAACTCCGCCACGGATCGCACCGATTGGTATTGGAGAAGAGCGGTCACCGCTGGGCGTTCCAGTGGGACCCCGGCCTGGAGCACGCGCTCATTGGGCACGTTGCGGCCATGGCCCGCGACCCCCACTGCCCGTTGGGATGGGTGGAAGCGGCGCTTGTGTGCCGGTACCTCGCCCGCCCGTCCCCCACCGGACGCCCCGCCTCGATAAGGCCATCGCACCGGACCAAGTGACCCACGACTGACACCGACACCAGCCCCCAAACCGGACCAGGTTTAGAGACATGAACGACACCGCCAAGCGAAAACCCAAGATCGTCGATGAGTTCCTCCATTACTTGTTGGACGAGCGCCACTTCAGTCCGTACACGGCGCGGTGCTATGGCGTGGATCTGCGCCAGTACGTGGAGTACCTCACCGAGGAACTGAACATACACACGACACCCCAGCAGGAGGCCGACGCGCTGCGCCGCCGATTGGAAGGGCGCCTCGGCTCGGGGCCCGACGGCGAGCACATCGTCGCTACGCTCGGCGCCACCACCCTCACGGCCTTCATGCTCGACGCCGATGTCGCCGCAATCCGCAAGTTCCTCGAACACCTGTCCGAACAGCACTATTCGCCCGCCACCATGGCCCGCAAGATCGCCACCCTTCGCTCCTTCCATCGCTGGCTCGAGAAGCGCGGTCTGATCACGAACAACCCGATGCTGATGATCCGCACGCCCAAGCAGGCCAAGCGCCTGCCCAAAGCGATCGACGTCGAACAGGTCGAGAAGCTGCTTGCCGCGCCGAACGACAACACGCTGCTGGGCGCTCGCGACCGCGCGATCTTGGAAACGCTCTACTCCACCGGGATTCGCGTCAGCGAGCTCGTGGGCATCAATCGCGGCGACGTCGATGAGCCCGGCCAAGCCCTCATCGTCATGGGCAAGGGCAAAAAGGAACGAATTGTGCCGCTCGGCTCGCACGCCTTGGCCGCGATCCGGCACTACGCCGGCATGCTCGACCACGACCTCACCAACACAGACCATGGACCCGATCCCGCGGCGCCGCTGTTCATAAACAAGCACGGCGGGCGGCTGTCCACCCGCTCGGTCCGCCGAAAGGTCAGCAAGTACTTGACCGAAGCGGGCCTCGATCCGGCCATCAGTCCTCACACGCTGCGACACAGCTTCGCCACCCATCTGCTTGACAACGGCGCTGATCTGCGCTCGGTGCAGGAGTTGCTCGGACATCAATCGCTTTCGACCACACAGATCTACACGCATCTGACCGCGCAAAGAATGCACGATGTCTACGACGGCGCCCACCCCCGGGCCGAAGCGTCGTAGGAAGACTGATCGAAATTCAAGGACGAAGACACTGCTCGCAAGGGCGCGAGACCAAGACGGGGCGCTCGGTGGAAGCGCCCCGTTGTTTTGTAACTGCTGAAGAAGACGCGACTTGTGACATCGGCACTTGCAACACCAGTTATATCCCCAGCAATGAGATCGAGAATCGACCTGCCGAAGGCGATCTTGGCCGGCTGATCGACGCATGGGGCTGCACGAGTCGAACTCATAGACCGCGGTGCTGGCAGCGCCGTGACGGAGCTGGAGCGCGTCCTCGGCGGCGACTTCAAGGTCTGCGTGAGCAATCGCCTCAAGCGCAAGCGGTAGGCGGCGGTTCTGCGCGCACGAGAAAATCGGCGAATAGGGATTAGTTTGCGCGCGCATCGGCGACCGTTTTGGTACCTGACTGCTGACCATTGAGTTTAGGTTCATCACGGCTGGGCGGTGGGCTGATCGGTCTGTTGAGTTGGGTCGGGCGTGAAGAAGCTCCGTCCATCGAACCGAGACGATCCAGCGAGGCGAGAATCTCCGATTCGCTGTACACCGGCGGCGGGGGCATCTTCTGCGGTCGCTTGTCCTCCAGATACGGATCAATCAGGCGAATCTTCAACAGATCAGCACACGCACGGCGAACCGTCTCCGGCGACTCGGCGGTCGCGGCGACCTCGGCCAACCGGGCGGCGGCAAGCAGCCGTTGCTGGCAGATGATCAGTTGGGTCTGCGCATCCAAGACGGTGACGAGGTTGGAAATCTGTTGCCGGTTATATGGCTGCATGATCCAGTCTGAGACTTCATCGAGAGTCAGATCGATCGTGTCCTGCAAACGAGACAGCGGCCCCAGCGCTCCGGAGACGAGTTGGTCCATGACCGAGGGATCGCAGGTCGCGGGTAGGTTGCTCGAGTTGGTTTCGGTTGGTTGCGTCATGGAAGGCTTTCCTAACTAAAACACGGGAATGTGAGCGGTCGCTTTTTGACCTCTCCCACGCCCGGCCGTTGAGTGCGCGAGGGGAACCGGATCGCCCAACGATGACATCCTCCATACAGGGGCGCGCGGCCTCGAACGTGCGCGCAAAAGTGGTACTTTTTGGTTCTAACGCGTCCGAATCCGCCCTGGCGGACCCGTCAGTGGTGAAAATTTTTTCTCAAGAAATGCGTTGGAGCCTGTGGCGGCGGGCCGACCTGCGCGCACAGGAAGTTGGCGAATGACCGGAGGGTTCGGTGGCGTGTTATCAGGCGATTGGAGGATCGGACCGACTCGCTATAATCTCGATCCATAGGGATTTGTACTCAAATGAATGTCCCATCCGACATCCGAAAGTGCGTAGTGTTTCTCGGTCGTGACTCCGACCACGGAAAACGGTGGTGCGCAACCGGGTTCTTTGTCGTCGTCCGCCCGTCTGGCGAGGACGAGGATGCAGATGCGCAGCCCTGGCACATCTATCTGATCACGGCCCGCCATGTAATTGATGGTATCCGTGGGACTCCGCCTAACGGCAAGATGATCATTCGTATGAATCTGACTACGGGAGGAATAAGGATTGTTGAATCTGATGTCAATGATTGGAGGTTCCATCCGACCAGAGAAGTCGATGCGGCAGCTCTCTTGGTTCCCAAGTCGTGGCTAGAGGAACTGGATTACGCGATGCTCCCTGAGAATTTAGTTGCTGATGACGTTGTGGTTCAGGATCATGATATAGGTCCGGGTCAGGACGTCTTCATCACGGGCCTTTTCATCAATCACTATGGCGAGCACAGGAATATCCCGATCATTCGGGTCGGTAATATCGCAGCGATGCCCGAGGAAAAGGTGAGAATGAAATTGGATCGCAATACCCGTATTAGCGCTCATGCGTATCTGATAGAATCGAGATCAATCAAAGGCCTAAGCGGCTCGCCAGTGTTCACATACCGGGACACTTGGGGTGGGCCTCTGACAGGTGAACTATCCACTACGCCGGATTACAGTATCAGCACAGGGACCACGATCAGCACAGGGACCACGTGGATCAGAGAAACACCATTCATCACTACAGGACAGCCAAGTTACTATTGGCTCGGTCTAGTCCATGGGCACTGGGATACCGAAATAGCCAGATCTGATATTGAAGACATCGACGACGAAATCAAGGAGTATGTCAACACAGGAATCGCGATAGTGGTCCCTGCCACTGACGTTTGGGAAGTTCTTGATCATCCGGACTTTGTCGAACATCGCGAGTACCTAGCAAAGTGATACGGCGCTGCAACGCGCCCTTTGGCGATTATGTGCGAGAGGCAACGCGCGGTACGATTCTCGTATGCGGGACTGGCTGACCTACGAGTGGCTATGTGTGAGAGGAGCACTTGCGAGATGCTCTGAGCACCTGCTCTCCGAGGGGATTGTTGTAACTGCTACAATCATAGCTGCGGCTTTTTTGGGTGGGTGGCGCGTCGCACTCTACAGCGGCCTGCTCACGATCATAGTAATCTTCGCGATCCACCTCGGCCTTGAACCATCGAAGCTAAGCCGGGCAGGGATATCCCGACGCGCTCGCCCAAACGCGCGAGTACTACGTTCTATCTCTGAACGATTGCGGAGTTTACCGGCCGAACGCGATATTTCACACAACAATCAACTTATCGATACTACCACGATCGCTGGGCGGTTGTTGCTACGTGCAATGGAGCATGGCGCGTTTATTTCCGAGGAATACATTGATTTCGTTGAGGTGGTCCAGATGTCTGAGGCGGGAGAATTCGTTTACCAACGGAACCAAGATCGACCATTGCCCCCAGCATGGCACGTATTCGTAAATGCTCGGCGCTGGATTCTCAGGCAACAGGACCGAGCACATGACGAGTACGGAAGGGTTGATGTTGAAGAGGGTTGCCCGATGTTCGCTGATCTTATAGACGAGCAGATTCACCCTAAGGGTGAAGCGACAAGTTCTTTGTTCTCGACGGTGTTAGCCGTCAAGAGATCTGTTGGAGCATCCCTGAAGATGACCGGATTAGCCCGGTTATTAGGACGAAATCCGAATTCGTCCGAATAGGCGTTCAAGTGCTTACAACTGGCTTGGTGGTACGCTTCGACGGGCGACAGCTCGAAAAGGCTCCACACGCCTGCCAAACTAACACCGCTTCGCACGACCCTTCTGGCCCAGCACCCTCACCCCAGCCCTCTCCCAGCCCCGGGAGTAAAGGGAGAGGGAGCCGTCCAGCCGATACCGCGCCTCGTGCCTGAGTTTTTTCTCAAAAAGACCCTTGACAGGAGCCCGGGACGATATACTATGGCCATAGTACTACGGTTCGTGTAGATGACCGCCCTGGCCCGGAGCCCCCGGACAACCCCCGGACAACCCCGGAGAACTGGCCTTGGTCACGCGAAAGCTCTTTGATGAACTGGGAAGCCTCCAACGAGCGGTGATGGAGGTGGTTTGGGAGAAGGGCGACGCCAGCGTCAGCGATGTGCGGCGGGCGTTGGGGCGATCCAAGCGGCCAGCGTATACGACGGTCCTGACGGTGCTGCAAAAGCTCGAAAAGGCCGGTTGGGTCAAACACCGCAGTGAAGGCCGAACGTATATCTACTCAGCCAAGCGATCGCGCGAGGATGAGGGCGCCAAATCGCTCAAAGGCTACGTCGACCGTGTGTTTCAGGGTGATCCGTTGGTGTTGTTTGAGCATCTGATGGATGACGATCGGCTGAATGATGAGACCCTTGCCGCACTGCGAGCGATGATCGACGACAAGCGACGGGAGCGAGAAGCCAATGTATGACACCCTTTTAGACGGCTCACTGATCGTTGATGCGCTGTGGCAACCGACGCTGTGTTTACTGATCGCATTTGTTGTGGCAGCGTTGCTGGCCAGGCAACCGGCCCGCGCGCATCATGCTGTGCTGCTTCTATTGGGGGCGGCTGTGGTGACGCCGCTGGTGAGTGCGGCATTTCGCGCACTTGGGTGGGGGTTGATCGCACCACCGAGTCATACGGCACTTGAATCAACCGCGTCCGATCAGATCCCCGCCCTGTCGATGAACTACTTGGCCGGCGCGTTCACCTGGGAACGGTTGTTTGGGGTGATGTGGATTGTCCTGTCGATCGTCGTCATCGTTCGGCTCGTGCAATCGATTCGAAGCAGCAGGCAACTGCTTCGTGAATCTCGCCCGCTGGATGATCCAGGGATCGAAACATTAGCCAACCAAGCGGCGCGAAAACTTGGTTTGCGGTGCACCCCCACCGTGCGCGTGAGCGGCAGCATCGCCTGCCCCGTTGTGTGGTGCTGGTCTAAACAGCCGTTGATACTGCTGCCGCAAGCGATGGCGGATGAGGCTGATGCCAAAGCGCTTGCGGGCATTTTGTGCCATGAACTGGCGCACTGGAAGCGGCGCGATCATTTATCGGTGCTTGTCAGCGAGCTCCTGGCGTGCGCTATGCCGTGGCATCCGATGGTGTGGTGGACCAGACGCCACATGGCACAGCTTAGCGAGCAAGCGTGTGATCAATGGGTGCTCGCGACAGGTCAGTCGCCGACGGTGTTCGCTGAATCGTTACTCAATCTCGCGCCGCACCGAAGCAATCGTCTGGCGCTGGCTGCGGTAACGAACAAGCACGGGTTGGTGCGGCGCATTCACCACATCCTCGATGGCTCGGAGAGGCACAGTCCGAACACCAGCGGTGCGTGGCTGGCGCTGTTCATTGGGATCGCTATGTTGCTGTCAACGACTGCGGCGCTTGCGCATCGACGGGTGCAGGTCGTGGCGTCGGACATCGGAGCGCCGACCGGTGAGAATAGAGCGATCGACGATCAATTCGCGAGAACCGATAAGGATTCGCCGTTTATTGTGCGCGTGACGCCGAGCGAGCTTGATCTAGGGATCGGCGAACCGGGCAAGCCCAAGCCGGGCAAACTGTGGCTGATCAACACGGGATCGACGCCAATGCAGATCGAACGCGCCAAGGTCGCCTGCGGCTGCACGACGATCACTCGATTCGAGACCGGCCCGCTCGCGCCGGGCGCATCAATGCTCGTTGAACTTACGATGACCGCTCCGGAGAAGCCGGGTGAACGAAAGACCAAGGACGTGACGTTCTTTATCCAAGGGCAACCGCCACTGAAAGTTCCGATCCATCTCGAAGCAGGTCGCTTCGATACATAGCAGTTTTTCTCGCGCATCGAATTCTATCTGATTGCACAGTGCATCGCTCTGCAGACGATGTAGGTGCGCCCACAAGGAGATCAACCGATGAAGAGAGACACAACAACCAGATCGTTTAGGACCAGCCGCCTTCGTCTATTGGTGCCTCTTGTCACATTCGTAGCCGCTCCGACTGTGATTGGGAGCGTTGGCCACGCTGCTGAGCAAGCCGTCATCGTGCCCAGCATTTTGGACTTCGGCAAATACGCGGCTGGGGAGAAAGCTGAGGGATCGTTGTGGATCATCAACACGAACGGTGCGCCGATTACCGTGGTCAGTGCCAAGGGAAGCTGCGGCTGCACGACAATCGTTGATTTCGTAGCCGAGACCCTTGAGCCGCGTCAAGCCAAGGAACTTCAGATCCGCATGAAGGCCTCAGCCAAGCATCTGGATCAAGTGGTAACTAAGAGCGTCGTCGTGACGCTGGCTGATGGACCGCCGGTTGAGGCACAGCTTCGGATTGAATCGGTTCATCCGCTGTTTGCAAAGCTGCTCGGTTACCGGGAAGCGCGAAAAGCGCACGATACGCAGCGGATCGCAGGTTACCTGGCTGATGAGTCGCGCATCTGGTTCGACAAGAAAGAAGGACCGGGCACGGTGCGCACATCCACCGGCGACGGACCTTGGGCTCAGTGGGATCGCGAGATGAAGTCAACCAGCACGACTCATGAGTATGAAGTGAACGGCAACGAACTGGTGACGGTCGTGAGCGAGACGAACGATTACTTTAGGTTGCTTGATCGTAAGCCGACGCCGTATCAAATCACCTACTGGTTTGATGACGATGAGCGGATTGAAGGGATGTTGGTCTCAAGCCTGCCCAAGGAGCCGAAGAACAAAGGGCGGTACGACGAGTTCAAGAAATGGGCTGATGAGCACCATCCGGGGGTTCTCGATGAGCTGCAACCCGAGGGCAAGATCATTCCAAGCAAGGAGAACGCGATCCGCTGGCGCAAACTGTTGATCGAGTGGCGCGAAGCTGTCGGGTTGCCGGTACCAAGCAGCTGAAGAGAGGAGCAACAGATCAGATCCGCCTTTGAAACACTGGTAACCGCTCGGGATTTCGACACGTTTGCGTCGGTCCTGTCAGAGGATTTTCGTCTGTGGTTCGGAACCAAGGACGGGCCGGGAATTGATCGAGAAGGCATGCGCTCGATCTTCGAATGGGATCGAGCGTGCAACCCGAAGTACGAGTGCAGCGACTTCCTGATCAACGGTGACCAAGCAACCGTAATCATGCGCGAGGAGAACGACTTTACCCGGCTCCTGGATTTCGCAGGCTGGGAGACAAAGTTGAACCTCCGATTCACGCCCAATGGAAAGATCAAGGAAGAGCTGGTGATCCTGCTTGGCAACGGCCCATCGTTCGAAGAGAAGCTCCAACCTGCGTTGGACTGGTTAGGCGCTAATTACCCGGACGATCTGGCTGAGATCTACCCGAACGATCAATTTGTATTCAGTGGCGAAAACGCGCGGAGATGGATCGGGTTGCTACGCGAATGGCGCCGCGCGACGAATCGCCCCATCGCAGACTAATACTCAAGCACCGCCGGACCCTTGGTCCGTCCCAGGTTCCATTGACGCGGAAGGTAATCCCACGCGATCGATGAGAAGGCATACTCAAACGCGAGTTCTTCGTAGTGACCGTATCGCCCCCACCCCTACCCCTGCTCCCATATGTTCGATAATCGCGTCGGCGAAGGCGCTGCACTTTAGGAGTGTCGCGCGGTCCATCAAGCGTGCGAAATCGTACGTTACCGTCTTTGCGCCTATTGCACCCTCAATGCCTTGGATCATGAGATCAGCCGCTTCGGTCCACCCCATGTAACGCAGCATCATCTCCCCGGAGAGAATCACCGAGCCGGGGTTGACTTTGTCGAGGCCGGCGTACTTGGGGGAGGTGTCGAGTTGAGCTGGTGGCGTATCTCATCGGCGCGCTGTCGTACCTCGGGGATATTCGAGTTCATCGCCAGAGCCGCGTCGAAAGCCCGCAGGGCGCCCCCGAGGTCGCCTTGTCGATCGAGGATGCGGCCGAGCATGACGTACGGCGTCGAGTAGGCCGGTTTGAACTCTACGTAACGAATCAGGTACGGCAGCACCGCTTCGTCGGAGGGCGCGGCGGCGATCTCGTCGCGGAGGAGTTTGATCAGGTTCTTGCGTGAACGAGTATGCGTGGGATCGCGCTTGAGCGAAAGCTCGAACTGCTCAATCGCCTCGCGTCGGCGGTTCTGCATCGACAGGATGACGCCGAGCACTTCATAGTCGTCGGCATGGTCGCCGCCGAGCTCGATAACGTGCTCCATGCACTTGCGGGCTTCGTCCAGACGACTGCTCCTGGTCAGCAGTAATGCGAAAGGGCGCAGGAAGTCGACGTTGTCGGGATTAAGGCTGATCGCCTGCTGGTACTGTTCGAGGGCTTCGGACGCAGCCCCCTTTCGGTTGAGGGCGAACGCGAGCCTCCCGCGAGCACCGTAGTGGTCCGGGGCGGCGGCGACGATGCGGCGCAGCAGTTCGATCGCCCCGTCGAGGTCGCCCGCAACGGTCATCGCCTGCGACCGGCGATAATCATAGTCGAGGCCCTTATCCATCGCATAGACCGATGCGAGAATCCGATCACGATCAGGAGGCTGCTTGGTGCCGGAGTTTGCCAGCCCGAGATGCATCTTGGCCTGCTCCATCTCACCGGTGGCTCGAAACGACATGCCCATCGCATAGTGCAGCGGACCGTACTGCGGTCCCAACGCCAGTCCTTGACGAAAGAGGTCGAGCGCGGCTGGGTGATCGCCTTTGCCGGCCAACACCTTGCCCATCCCGAAGAGCGCCCCACAGGATCGCTCATCGATCTGAAGCGCGCGGCGGAAAGCTGCTTCGGCTTTATCAGTTTCGCCAAGCTCCAGATAGATCTCGCCCAATGCGGTATGCACCGGAGCGTAGCGGGCGTTCATTGCGATCGCCTGATTCAGGGAAATGACCGCTTCGTTCGCTTCGCCCAAAGAGCGCTGCATCCGGCCGAGCAAGTAGTACCATTTGAATTCGCGGCCGGACAGCATCGCCGCCCGGCGATAGCAGGCCGCCGCGGCCACCGGCTGGCTGTAAACGTCGTAGATCATTCCGAGCCGACCGTTGGGCTCGGGGTCTTTGGGGCTATGTTGCGCTTGCCGCATCGCTTCGGCGACGTACCGCCGAACTGCCGGATCTTCGGTTTCCACCGTGGCATCGGGTAACGCGGGTAGATTGTGATTGTTGACGACGCCGATGGGCGGGTGAGCGGGGCTCGAATCCGACTCACTTTCGCTGCAACCGGGAACGATCGGCGTGAGGATCAGTGTCGCAGCGGCAAGAGCGCTGCGGGCCGAGAAACCCTTCACGGAAGCACTAAATCTACTCACGGAAGTATCGTACCACTACCCTGTTGAAGTGTAACGGTTGAATCCACTTGAATATTTGACCATCGCTCCTGCTCGCCGCCGGGCCAGCGAACCGTCAGCGTGATCGCCGCGGTGTTCGAGCCGAGTCCGAAACAGGTACTCGCATCGCTCGCTGAGCAGTAGCTGCTGTCCGTGTGTACGCGGGCTATGATCGTTTCGTCGCCTTGCGACATCGAAACAAGCGCGCCGATTCCGCCGCGGTTACCGCTCGTTGCGACGACCTTGGCGCGCAGCCAATGGCCACGGTGCGCGACCTCGTTGCGCAGGACGCGAAGCCGCCCGTTGTTGTTCGCTACGACCAGATCGACGCCTCCGTCCAAGTCCAGATCGCCGACGGCCAGTCCGCGGCTCGACTCGAGCATCGCGAAGGCCGGCCCGGCCTGCGTGGAGACATCCTCGAAGTCGCCCGAGGCCGTACCACGGAAGAGCTGATTGGCCATCAAGTAGGGGTGTGGCTGTCCCGTTTGTGAAGGCAGCTTAGCCACCGCCCCATTCACGACGACCAGATCGAGCCGCCCGTCATTGTCGTAATCGAAGAAGTGCGTACCGAAACCGGTCATCTGGCGGCCGGGGTGGCCGAGCTTGAGCCGGAACGTGGCATCATCGAACATGCCGTTGCCCTGGTTGACATAGAGGGTGTTGGTCTCTCCAAGCAAATGGGCGATGAAAATGTCTTCGTCGCCGTCGCCGTCGAAGTCGGCAACCGTCACACCCATTCCCGCCTCCGGCGTTCCGTCGCCGTTCAGCGCCGTGCCGGCCAGCAGGGCGATGTCCTGGAACGTGCCGTCGCCGCGATTGTGCCAGAGGTGGTTGGCGTCGCCGTCGTTGGCCACATAAATGTCGATCCGCCCATCGCGATCGAAGTCGGCACCTGTGACGCCGAGCCCGTGCCCGTCGGTCGACGCGATTCCGGACGACTCGCTCACATTCTCGAAGGTCCCGTCTCCCAGATTGTGAAACAGCGAGTCGGACACGCCCCGATAGACCACCGGTGCACAGTAGGCACGATCGCCGGACGGTGACCGGCACACACGGTAGACATCATCGGTGAACGCGGCGTAGTTCGCCACATATAGATCGAGCGAACCGTCGTTGTCGTAGTCGACGAATGCCGCGCTCGTGCTCCAACGTGAGTCGTCGACGCCCGCGGCAACGGTGACGTCGCTGAACGTACCATCGCCGTTGTTGCGCAGCAGGACGTTCGAACCGTGGTTCGTTACATAGATGTCGTCGTCGCCGTCGTTGTCATAGTCGCCCACCGCACATCCCATGGCGTAGCCAAGGTCGCCGACACCGGATTCGGCGGTCACGTCGGTGAACCGCAGACGGCGCGTCCCGTCTGGTTCAACCACCAGGTCGTTTCGATACAACCGGTTTCGTGGTGGGAGCGGGCACTGAGGCGGGAAGATCGATTGATCAATCGACTCGTCCGGCAACACCATCGCACCCTGCAAGGCATAAATGTCCAGATCACCGTCGTTGTCAAAGTCCAGTAGCGCGACGCCGGCCCCCATGATTTCGGGGAAGTAGTAATTGCCAGTGGCCCCTATGAAATGAACAAAATCGATTCCGACTTCGTCGGTGACGTCGCGAAACAGCACCGCGGACCGTCTGGACGCCTCGGCCGACGCGCTCTCCTGCGTCGGGTTGCCGTCCGATGATCCGCTCTCGGAGCGCGCGCCGTCGCAGCCGGCGACGATCACCACGGCCACAATCAGCATTCGATGAAGCCGGGTGGTGAGACGGCGACCGTCGTTTATGCTTGCCATGCAATTCCTTATAACGGCTCGCCGAAGGATTTGCCAGACTCGGGGCATATGCCGCCGAGCGGAGCCGCTGACGTTCTCGCTCCATTCAATGCAGCGACATTCGGTGGAATCGATTGGTTGGCCGTCGTTCGTTACGGCCGAACTGTCGCGACCTCGACTCGACATCCCGAAGACCCGCAACTGATACCGACCCGGCAGGACCCTCACCTCGCCGCGGCGAGTCGCCGGTGGAGACCCGAGCCTCGCCCAGAGGGAGAGAGAGCGCAAAGCAACTCACGCGCCGACGGCTACCCCTGCTCCCATATGTTCGATGATGGCGTCGGCGAAGGCGCTGCACTTTAGCAAAGTCGCGCCGTCCATGAGGCGCTCGAAATCGTAGGTGACGGTTCGAGCGCCGATGGCGCCGTCGATGCCTTGGATGATGAGGTCAGCTGCTTCGGTCCACCCCAGGTAACGCAGCATCAGCTCGCCGGAGAGAATCACCGAGCCGGGGTTGACTTTGTCGAGGCCGGCGTACTTGGGGGCGGTGCCGTGCGTGGCTTCGAAGATGGCGTGGCCGGTGTCGTAGTTGATGTTCGCACCTGGTGCGATACCGATTCCGCCGACTTGGGCGGCCAATGCATCGGACAGGTAGTCGCCGTTGAGGTTCAGCGTGGCCACGACATCAAACTGTTTGGCGCGGGTCAGGACTTGCTGGAGCGTGATGTCAGCGATCGCATCACGAATGAGCAGCTTGGTTTTCCACTTGCCGTCGCCGTGGGTAGGCCACAGCTCAAGGGCCTTTTCGACCTCGGCGCAGATCGCTTGTTGCTTGTCCGGCGTCATCATGTCGTAGCCGGGATCGATTTGCCGGGCGTTTTCTTCGGCGGAGATGTCGGCATTGGATTCCTTGTTGCCGAGGATCCAACTCTCGCGCTCGGAGACGCTTTCGTTTCTAAACTCGTTCACGGCCAGGGCGTACCCCCAATCGCGGAAGGCGCCCTCGGTGAACTTCATGATGTTGCCTTTGTGAACGAGCGTGACACTGCGGCGATTGTTCTTCAGCGCGTAGTTGATAGCTGCGCGCACCAGGCGTTCGGTGCCTTCGCGTGAGACGGGCTTGATGCCGATGCCGCTGGTGTCGGGGAAGCGGATGTTCGTGACGCCCATTTCATCCTGAAGGAAGGCGATAAGCTTTTTCGCCTCGTCGCTCTGGGCTTCCCATTCCACGCCGGCGTAGATGTCCTCGGTGTTCTCGCGGAAGATGATGATGTTCACATCCTGGGGCTTTTTCACGGGCGAAGGTACACCGGTGAAGTAGCGCACGGGTCGCAGACAGACGTACAGGTCGAGCATCTGGCGGAGGGCGACGTTGAGGCTGCGGATCCCCCCACCGACGGGCGTGGTGAGCGGACCTTTGATCCCGACGATGTATTGCCTGAAGGCGTCGACCGTCTCCTCGGGCAGCCAATTGCCGGACTGGTTGAACGCTTTTTCCCCGGCCAGAACTTCCTTCCATTGGAGTTTGCGCGAGCCGGCGTAGGCCTTCTCGACCGCGGCCTCGAAGACGCGCACGGCCGCAGCCCAGATGTCGGGCCCGGTGCCGTCGCCTTCGATGAAAGGGATGATGGGATTGTCAGGGACGTTCAGTCCCTGGTCGGTCATCGTGATCGAATCAGCCATCGCGCAGGAATCTCCATCCGAGGTCGGTGGTGATTGAGGGTTTTTGAGCGAGCCAGGCAGTATAGCAGGGCCGAGGCACGAAGCCCTGGATGTACGGCGGCGCCGGAACGTCTGCGCTCATATCGCTTTGAACACGAACAAAGCGAACCGAGCGATGTTGCGGCCGATGACCTACCTATTTGTCCGGTGTGTCGCTTGCGTCGCTCGACGCTGTGGAGGGCGCCTCGTCCGGTTGCGGCATCCCGCCGAGCAGATCCAGGACGTCTTGGAAGTACCGCTCGCCCTCGTGTTGCGCCTGGGACGGGACGCCCAGACCATGGCTGGTGAACGTCGCCAGAGGCGGGTCGGTCGGCTTGAAGATCACCTGGAAGCGCCATTCGCGATTCTCGCGCCGAGCCTTGGAGGCCGGCTGATGAATCACGCGCCGCAACCGGCGATAGATCTCGATGCGCTGGGCCGCTTCGTCCACCCACACATCGTTGTCCGTCACGGTCCAATCGTCGTAGCTGGGGCTCTCGGCGACGGCCACCATGGCCCTCCATACCTGGTCCCGCGACGACCCAATGAACTCCTGGCGTACCGTCGTGCAGGCGGGAAGAATGAACGCGGCAAGGACAACAACGGTGAGGCGCGAGGCAATCTTCATAGACAATAGAGTCGTCATCATCGGCCGGCTGTCAAGCGCTGCCCCTTGATGATCCTGGTCAATGAAGTGATCGGGCCTGATCGATCAGTATCGGGTCACAAACCCGTCAAACTCGCCGGTGGCGTCAAGGCGGGTGATCTCGGCGTTGTCGATGTTGGCACGCTTAGCCTGTTCAATGGCGGCAACGAATCGATCCAGCTCGTCCGCTTCGCCCTCCACCACGCAGCGGACGGAGCCGTCACGCTCGTTTCGCACCCAGCCGGTCACGTCGTAGCGGTGAGCAATCTCCTGGGCCGTGGCGCGGAAGAACACGCCCTGGACCCGGCCGGTGAAGATGATGTCGTAGCGAGAAGAAGGCATCGAGGCACCTTGGCATCAGGGCATCAAGGAAAACGCGCGGCGGCACGGGGGAATAACGGCCATTGAGGGCAATTTTAGCCGCTACAATGGTCGCGTTGATTGTCTGAAGTGGTCCCTTGATCTGAAAGGAGCATGATGCTTGAACAAATGCTGTGCTTGGCCGGGTCCTGATTCAGGGGACGACGCCGATGCCAGTGCGATCAAATGACGCCTACCGGTGGAAGGCGACGCAAGCCGCCTTACAGTGGCCGAGTCAAAGCGTACAAACTCGGTCG
>JAZFYE010000407.1:0-5465 GCA_036475395.1 Phycisphaerales bacterium | reverse complement strand
CGCGTCGATCGGTTCGAGGTATTGGAGCACGGCGAATTCTGGCTCTCGGATACGCCGACCGTGCCCAGCTCAACGTCATGGGGCAACACCATCCCGCGCATCTGTACCTGGGCGCATCTGCGCGATCAACGCACGGGCCGATCGTTCTACTTCTATGACACGCATCTTGACCATCGCTCACCGCCGTCACAGCAGCGCAGCGCCGAGATGATCGCCCAGCGAATCGATCAGCACCCCAACAGTACCGACCCCGTCATTCTCGTCGGCGACTTCAACGCCGCTGAGGACACCTCAACCATCCGATACCTCAAGGGCGAGATCGAGCAAGCCTTCGAAACAACCAAAGACCCCCCACCGTCGCCGAAGCTGCGCGATACGTTTCGAGTGCTGCATCCGGACGCAACGAACGTCGGCACATTCAACGGCTTCCGTGGCGAAAGCTCCAGAGGGAAGATCGACTATGTCTTTATGAGCGCCGGCGTGAAGGTGATCAGCGCCGAAATCGTCCACGACAACAACGACGGCCGATATCCTTCCGATCACTTCCCCGTGACGGCGACGATCATCGTGAATCATGTCAAACCCCAAACCGGCCAACCCGCACCGTAGCGAGGTCGTCCGTAGCGATCTTCGCTCAAAACCTTGTCTCGACAACGCCGGGGGTGATATCCTTAAGTTCGCTGATGGTCTCGGTGCTTCGATCGGAAATGACCTAGATGCCTCACGAACCGAAAGCTTCCTCGCTGATTCCGCCCGACAAGGTCTGGTCACATTCGCCCAACGGCGTTCGCGACGAGAAGTCGGTCTATCGCCTGCCGCGCAGCGAGGTGCTCCCATTCTTGATCGAGCAAACGAGCTTCATGCAGACGACTTCCAGTCCGGCTAACGATGCATCCCGCCGTGTGATCTACCAAGAGCAATACCCCCACCTGCATGGTCCGATTGAGCCGTTGGGGCCGACGACCAACTGGTCGGCCGAGGATGTCGAACGCGAAGTGCGCACGTTTGTCGAGCAATATGCGACTGCGCATCTCGATTCACGATTCGTGAAGATCGGCCACACGCCGGTACTCGAAGATCACGTCTATACCGACGGCGAGCTGACACTGCCCCACGCGATCGTGCTCGGCCTGCCGATGCGCTACGAAGACACGAACGCCGCTCCGGAACCCAAAGCGGGCGAAGAAGTCACGCGCAACTACCTGGAGTTGGGTGGGCTGACGTTGGCGCTGGGCACGTGGCTGCGCGAGAACGGATACGCCGCTGAGGTACATCATCCGCGCGGTGATAAGGAGATGAACTGCGAGGCCCTGTTCATCCCCCATGCCATCGCCGCCGGGTTCGGCGAGCTGGGTCGGCACGGCTCGATGATCTCGCGCGAGTTCGGGCCGCGCATTCGCCTGTCGATGATCACCACGGATGCACCGATACCAAAGGCCCAGCCCCAGGACCACGGCGTGGACGAGTTCTGCTCGTGGTGTACAAAGTGCATGACCGCTTGCCCCGTCGATGCGATCCCGGATGAACGCACCACACGGCGCGGAAGCTATCGGTTTGTCATCGATACCAGCGCGTGCTTGCCGTACTTCGCCGAAACCGACGGTTGCGGTATATGTATCGCGGTGTGCCCGTACAACAAGCCGAACGAAGCGGGCTCCGAGCAGTTCGTCGATCAGATTGTTTCGCTCGACTGGGTCAAGCAAGCCGCCGAGATCAAACGGAACGACGGCCTCGAAGCGATGGAGCACTACGTCGCCGATCAAAAGGCCGCACGACGATCGGATGTATGAGTCGGCCACGCTTCGAAGCCGTCTCGACCGCAGTTACACCATTTAGCCGCTTCCGGAAACCCAAGTTGCAGTCGCTTGCTTCTGACCGGAATCGACGGTGACGGGTCCAGTCCCGAAAAAGACTTCCGTTCCCTCTCTTCCCAATGCGTCTCGACCGTCGTTCACTTCGGTTACAATGATTAATCGTTCAACGTGTTTGTCATTGACCCGCCGGCCGTGTATTCTCAATCGTTAGGTGGACTGATGGATTTTAATGATTTGGCATTGAGGTTGGAAAGAGTCTATGACGCGATCGGTGACAAGGCCGATGGAGAAATACAAAAATACATCAAACTCTCGATCGTTGGGAATGTTGATGATCCTAATCACACCGTCAGACTCTCGTTTGATAATGGACAAAGCGAATCAACAACAACAAACATAGTTTTTGTAATAATCGAACACTTAGCGAAGCTGAAGGATCACTTAAAGACAAAACTTGGAAGTCGAAAGAGTTCGGTTGAAGATAAGATCAACGAATCATTTGAGTTGCAGTTGATAATGGACCTATCAAACGCAGAGAAGCATGGGTATCCGCTAGACACTGAACGGTCGCATAGAAGTCCACGCCTACAGAATATTAGAACCGGCCTGACCATACCTCCTCAAGAAGGAATAGGTATTAATTTACGTACTGGGGAAGTTATTGAGCCAGGTAATTGTCGTATAGAAATTCAAGCGGAGGTAGTAGATAAAGCTGGAGAGTTTATCTGCAGGTGGCCTCGATTGGTTGATAAAGCAATAAACGACTGGGAGCGCTTTATTCATGAACACAATCTCGGCTAGGTGGCACCTAACAAGCAACTGCAGTTCATTCCAGTCGCATCGCTCCTTCCCCCGACGGGCCGGCCGGCGCGGGCGTATTCGGTCAGTCCCGAAATAGACTCCCGACCCCTTTTCATCCCCATCCCTTCCTGCCAGTTCTTCACCGCGATGTACTGGTCGTCACAGAGCAACGATGGCGCGAACGATCGCGGCAAGGCAAGTGCGGCGAATGCGGGTACGATCTGCGCGGACTCAAATTCAACGAACGCTGCCCGGAGTGCGGGTCACTCGTCAAGTAGCAGTTGTCGTTCGCTACGGATCCTCCGGGGACGAAGTGGAGTCTTGGCCGTTCCCGCCATCGCCCGGATTCTCCGGGGACGAGGTGCCAATGTCGCCGGTCTCGTTATCGGCCCTGCTTGAGCAGCCGGCGGCGAACACGGTCATCAGGACCACGATGCCAAGGACCATCGCGATGGTTCGAAGCTTCTTCATTCGTCGTTCTCCTTCGTTGACAGTGAGCGCAGATCGTCCGCCATCAGACCGACAAGCGACGTGTACAAATCGTTCGCCTGCTGGTTGAGATCGCGGATGTTCTCCGCCTCCTTTGCGTAGAACAGTTGTGTCATGGACTCTTCGAGGGCGCCGGCCGCCTTGAGAATCGCCCGATCGTCAAAGCTGGCCTGCACCTGCCCGATCATCGAGTGAAACGATCTGGAAGTCACATACTCAGCCTTGAGTTCGTACCAGTGTTGATTGGCCTGGGCATAGGTTCTGCCCGTGGCGTGCACCGCGGGGTTGGCGGCCGGATCGCCGTCCGGCTGCTTGTGCTCTCTGAGCCAGTGGAACCAACCCCGCAGGTCATACAGCCGCGAGTGCGTGATCGGAAAGTCGTCGGCGAAGCTCTTGAACACCGCGAGTTTGGTGCTTCTCACAACTCGAATCTGTTCGCGTTCTCGGGCGGCGGTATCCGCGCGCTGCTGGACTCCCGATGTCACCAAAGCTACGGCGATCCCGCCCAGGCACGTCACGATGATCGGCGTGTTGAGCCAGGCCGGCAACCAGCGATGGCCCTGTGGTCGATTCTTGAGCGACTTGACGAGATCGTTCAATCCGACGACGAGGTCATTGCGGTTCGTTTGTCTGGTTTCCAGGTCCATGAGTCATCTCCGAACGCCAGCTGATCGGCTAGACACGACAGATCGCCGGCCCATTCGAGCACAAGTATAACACCCCCCGGAATCCAAGGTTCCTGTCGTTTGGTTCTACTCTATCTGTCTTTAACGTTGCCGCAAGACGCCTGACTAGCTGTCACCTGACTAGCTGTCACCTGACTAGCTGTCACCTAGCTAGGGGTCATCCTGGTTACCGAGCGACTGTCCCTGTCTGGGAATCGGCAGCATCCAGCCCTGCCGGCCCTGTCGGGCCGCTTGGGCAGGGGTGGGGCCGGCAGGTCGAGGACCGTCCTCGGCTTGGCGTCATTGTACGGGCAGAGCCATTGAAGCCGAACGTTGGGCCATCCGCTCGTGTGTCCGGTGGGCGGGTAGTGGCCGCTACTGCGACTCGATCCATTCGTTCACGCGCGTTTCGAGGACGGTCAGCGGCAATGAGCCGGCGCCGAGGACGACGTCGTGAAACGCGCGGATGTCGAACCGCTCGCCCAGCGTCTCCTGCGCCTTCGTGCGCAGCTCCCGTATCTTCAGCTCGCCGATCTTGTAGGCGCACGCCTGGCCGGGCCAGCCGATGTAGCGATCAATTTCGTTTTCGATGTTCAGCTCACTCAGTGCGGTGTTGTGAAGCATGAACTGTATCGCGCGATCGCGCGACCAGCCGAACGCGTGCAGTCCGGGATCGACGACCAATCGACACGCGCGCCACATCTCATACAACAGCCGGCCGAAATCGTTGTACGGGTCTTCGTACATGCCCATCTCGATCCCGAGGCGCTCGGAATAGAGCGCCCAACCCTCGCCGAAGGCGATGAAGTACGCGTTCTTGCGAAACTCCGGCAATCCTTCAAGCTCTTGTGCCAGCGCAATCTGAAGGTGGTGTCCGGGCACGGCTTCGTGCATCGCTAACGGAATCATTTCGTACTTGGGGCGTTGATCGAGCGCATAGGTGTTGGCCATGAAGAACCCGGCCTCGGCGTTGCGGATATCACCGGACTGGTAGTACGCCGTGGTTTGGGTTGGCGCCATGAACAGCGGAATTTCCTTTACGCCGTAAGGCAAACGAGGCAGCGTTGCGAAGAGCTTTGGCAGCCAACCATCCACGCGTTTGCAAATATCGCGATAGCCGGCCAGCAGCGCTTCTTCGGACGTGTGATAGAAGCGCGAATCCGTGCGTAGGTAGTGAATGAAGGCGTCGAACAGTTCGTCGTCGTCAAACGAGCTCGCGTGCGCATTAAGTTCGAGGAAATCGCTGCGGCGAATGACGTCCAACATCTCGGCGCGGATGCGCGCCACCTCGCTGCGGCCGATCTCATGAATCTCGCGGGCGGTGAGATCGGTCGTCGTGAACGTGCGAAGCTGGTGGTTGTAGTACTCGCGTCCATCCGGAAGATCGGTCGCAGCGACGCTGTCCCGACAATTGGGAACGTATTGATCGGTGATGAAATCAGCGTACCGGCGAAGGGCGCTGCGCAGCGTCACCTTGGCGGCGTCAAATGATACCCGCACCACCGTTCGTTCCGATTCGCTCACATGAGCCGGGAAACGATTGAACGGCTCGTTGAGCGCATCGAGCGCTTTGCCTTGGACGATAGCTTGGACTTGCGCCGGGACACCGGCCAGGGTGATCTTGGCGGGCGTACGACCTTCGTCGAGCCCCAGCCGCATGAGCGTGATAGTGTCGTCAACGGCCGTGGGCATCTGC
>JAZFYE010000406.1:0-17348 GCA_036475395.1 Phycisphaerales bacterium | reverse complement strand
CCGTCATCGAGGAACTTGATGTAGGGGCGGTTTCGCTGCCACGTGCGCTGGGTTTCGGTGACGACGACGCGACTCGTGCCCGTCTCGACGTCGGCGGCGACGAGTTCCAGGACATTCTGGTGCCGGTTGGTTCGATTGAACAGCAACTGCGATCCGTCGGCTGAGAATCGCACCTGATAGATGTATTGCTCGGGATCGTCGCCGACCTGAACCGCGGTCAATTCGCCGCTCGGAACATCGTAGATCCAGAGCTTGGCGATGGGATTCGGCTCGCCGGCTTTGGGGTAGCCTTCCTTCGCGAGGTCGGTGCGCCATTGGGTGAGCTTGGTCGTGAGGTAGAAATCCTTCACTTGGGTCTCATCGAGTTCATAGAAAGCGAGCTTGGTCGAGTCGGGCGACCACCACATGGCAGAGTTCTGCTCCAGCTCCTCGCCGTAGACCCAACTCGCCTTGCCGAAGCGGCGCTTGCGCGTGCCGTCGATGGTCACCGCGATACGCTGAGGATCCTCCTTATCGGCTCGGTCGATAACGACATCCCAATCAACGCAACGGGCGATGGAGACCTCGTCCGGCGAGGTCTCGTGATCTCGCTGACGGCCACGGCTTGACCCGCGCGTGCGGCGGCGGGACCCGCTCTGTCCGTCGTCACCATCCTCGGCTTCGGCCTGGATGTCCCGCTCTGATAGTTCGAGCGTCTCGAGGTCGAGCTCGTAGCTCACCTTCGCGCGGACGAACTGCAGTGTCGAGACGTCCTCGTTCCAGTTGATGCGACCAATACGCCCACCTGTGACGAGTTCGTTCATCGAATCGGTGACGAGTTTGTACCGGTCATAGCTGGGCAGTGTCTCGAACCGATCCTGGGCCGTGATCGACGCGGCAATCGTCAGCGCCAACGTCGTCGAAGCGATTCCACAAGTGATTCTCATTGGTGCAACTCTACCTTACTCCCGACCGGCGCCGGCGAACTGCACGGGCGAACGGTGCCCGTCGGAGTCGTACGCGCGAACGCCGAAGAACCAGTTATCTTTGGAAAGATCGATCGTGTGTTCGTTGGTGTTGCCGACGTCGATGACGTGTTGCCACAGATGACTTGTTGTGTCGCGATACATCACTTCATATCCCGCAACGTCGGGCTCCGGGCTGGAGTCCCAGCGGATCGTCGTGTCGTTGGCGAGACGGCTCGTTATGAGCCGAACGTTTTTTGGCGTCGAGGGCGCATTGGCCAAACTGTACAATGCGGCGCCGTTGAGTCGCGCGACGTCGGCCAGGTAATCCTCATCGACGAATCGGGGGACGTCGCCGTACGGCTGACCATCCACGTCCCGGATGTTCTGATGCTGCCGATCGTAGGTTTCGTAGACCTCACTGAAGCGCACAGCCGCAAAGCCGGCGTTGTTAAACGACGTATGGTCGCCGCCGCGGAGGAACCGATCGGTCCGGTTGATGAGCCAGGGTTTCACGGCCGTGTCGTACCGCTGGGCGATGTCGTGGATGTACCTTGCGAGCTGTCGTGAAGGCGAATCGTTCTCAGCGCCGAGCATACTGATCCGGCGAAGGGTGCGATCGTCGGCGTTGGGCGGGATGGATTGGCTGAACACGCGCACATGTTCACGATCTTCGCGGCCATTCGGTCCGGACGGGTCGCCAATGATGTCGTTACTCAGCGCAGCCTGAATGTTCCAGCCTTCATCGACGGCGGTCTTGGCGAACCACGTCGCGCCGTACAGACCTTGCTCTTCGCCCGCCGTCATGAGGAATACCGTTGTTGCATTGCATGGTCGATCCGCGAAGACGCGGGCCAGTTCGAGCACGGCCGCTGTCCCGGAGCCGTCGTCGTCTGCGCCTGGGGCGTCTCCCTCAGCATCCATGCCGTTACCGTTGCGTGAATCGTAGTGACCGAGGACGACGTACATTCGATCCTTCGCTTCGGACATCACGCCCGGAATGATCATCACGACGTTGACGATCTCGGTTTCGTCGGGAATCCGTCGTGAAGGCGGTTGAGTGTGACGCATCAATTGGACAGTGATGTCATCCCGACCGGAATAGTCGGCGATATTCTGAAGCTGATCGCGCAGCCAACGTCGGGCCGCCCCGATGCCTCGGACGTCGGAGGTTGTATCGGAGAGCGTATGGCGGGTGCCGAAAGCTGCGAGTCGATCGATCGTGCCGCGCAGATGTTCGGGTGAGACCGCCGCGATGACTTGCTCGACTTCCATCTGAGAGGTCGGCTGAGTCTGGCCGTGGGAACAGCAAGCGAGCGCGCTGATCGGCAGGGCAAGAAGGGCTTTGCGAATTCCAATTTCTCCTGCGGGTACTGGGTCCACCCCGACGAACCGGGTCAAGGTGACCGCGTCGATTGTAGCGAGAAGGTCATTGGTCACCGAGGCTCAGGAGTTCCAGAGCCTTCCATGCCGCATCGGTCCACGGGTAATCGTGGATTAACTGTACAATAGCCGCACGATCGCGTTCTGAGGTGGGACGTTGATCCTCCCGACCGGTCAGATAGGCCAACATCGCTTCGTGGGCATCGGCAGCGCGTTTTCCCCGCGCGACGTCGTACGGTTCATCGATCCAGCGAAGTGCCTCAAGGAAACGCTGCCGCGTCGGCATTTGGTGAGCCATGTCGGGAAACGAAAGGAACCTGATCCGGTCGAAACCATCGGCCTCGAGGCGCTTCTGCCGCTCCATCATTTCTTCGTAGTTGAAGTCGAGCGGACCGCCCATCAGCGCCATGCGGTGGGACTTGGCGAGCTGAAGTCGGTCGTGTTTGGGCTTGGCGAAGTAGGGGTAGTGGTGCTTGCCCCATCGATCATCAAGCTTGGCGTACGTTCCGAATCCGACGATGGAAATCGCGCCGCGAAAGAGGTCGGGAAAGCACATCATCAAGGTCGAGCTGACCTTCCCGCCGCCGGACATGCCCGTGATATAGATGCGTTCGTCGTCGATGTGATAGCGCTGCCGCGCGTTGGCCACGGCGTCGAAGATAAGCTGGAACTTGTCCGGCACGTCGCGGTCGTTGCCGGCGTTGTCGATCCCCACACAAACGAAAGACATCTCATCAAGCGCATCATGAAAGACGCGCGGGATCTCGCCGCGCGGGCTGGGGCTGCTCCAGACGAGTAAGCCTGCCCGTCGGCGCGGAGCGTAGCCTGCGGGCAGTCGAACGTGCAAGGTCTCCTGGTTTAGATCGCGATCGGCGTTCTCAGTGCGCACAGGCATACCTGCATA
This sequence comes from Phycisphaerales bacterium, assembly GCA_036475395.1. Lineage (GTDB taxonomy): Bacteria > Planctomycetota > Phycisphaerae > Phycisphaerales > SM1A02 > JADFNO01. The sequence goes on along the minus strand of JAZFYE010000406.1, from coordinate 14,117 downwards.
AAGTCTCTGCTTCATCGTGCGCAGCGTCATGGTAATCGCCGCTGGAATGTACGGCTGAGGCATTGCAAATCCGCTGCCACCAAGCGCATCGTCTGGGGTTATCTCGAATCCGCCTCGAAAGGCCGGCCAATCACCGGCCGTTACATCGAACTTTCGCCGGTCAAGCACGATGCGCTGTGTTTGGTGTTCCAAACGCGAAGAGGCAACGATCGTTCCATCTGCAAGATGATGAAGCTCCACTTGCTTGGTGTGAGGCGAATCTGCTCGTGAAAGATGGATCACTGCGGTGAGCTGCCCGGCTTGAGTGGGCGCAGTTGTGTTGGTCGCACATCTGAGCAGTTTACCGATGGTCTTTGTGTCATATTCCGCTAAGACACCCGCAACGAGCCGGGCCATCGGCGTGCCACGAGGGATCGATTCGTCCCACGATGCATCGACCGTTACAACCGCGTGATGGGGTCGGCGGCCATCAACATGAAAAATATTCTCCTGCGCCGCGGTCAGATAGGCAGCGAGGAGGAACGGCCCAAGACTAGCCAACACGTGCCGCGGCTTGGAATCTTTGCATCCGCCCATCGATATCCGCCCGAGTAATCTCGCGGAGACGGTCCAATCCAAATGATTCAATCGTGAAACTGGCGATCACGGTCCCCCAGGCCAGTGCGGTTTGGATCGACTGGAAGTCGGTTTTCCCGGTCGAGGCGAGATATCCCATGAATCCGCCGGCAAAGCTGTCGCCCGCCCCGGTGGGATCGACGACGTGCTCAAGCTCGGCCGGGTACGCCGGCAGGACCGCGACGCCGTCTTGATGCACGAGTATCGACCCGTCCTCGCCTTTTTTCACGGTCACGAAGGTCGGGCCCAACTCGAGTATCTTGCGGGCGGCGGTGACGGGATTTCGGGTATCGGTGAGTTGCTCAGCTTCTTCGTAATTCAGCGCCAGACCGTCGAGTTGCCCTAAGAGTGATACGAGTTCGGAACGGGCGACGTTGATCCAAAGGTCCATCGTGTCGGCGACCGCGAGTTTGTGATCAGGGAAGTGACTGAGCAAGTGAGCCTGCACCCCCGGATGGGTGTTGGCCAGAAAGACGTACTTGCTGTCTCGGTACTTCTCGGGAACCGCGGGCGGATCCTCTTCGACCACGCCCAGGTGGGTGTACAACGTTTCTCGCTGATTCATGTCATCGAGATAGCGACCGCCCCAGGCGAAGGTTTTGGAGTCGGGCCGCGTCTCAAGTCCAGCCAAGCAAACGTTGTCGAAAGATTCGAGGATTGTGCGATGTTCAGCCGGCCAGTCGCCGCCGACCGCAGCCACGATGCGCACCGGCGTCTGAAACGCCGCCGCCGCCGCGAAGTAGGCACACGAACCGCCGAGCACGCCCTCGGCCTTGCCCGTCGGTGTGTGGACGGTGTCGATCCCAATGGTTCCGGTCACGATCAATGACATGGGTGGGGAGTATAGCTGTTTAGCCGTCGGGCTTGACCCGGCGTCTTGAGGGTGGAGTCATGCCGAGGTGAGTTCGAACAATCGATGCAACGTCGCTTCGCCTTCGATATTCATAATCAATTTGCGTAACTGTCCGCATTTTTCCTCCCCCACCACGTCCTTACCCAGCGCATTGAACTTTACGGCGATCTCGTCTTCGGTCATCGGATCGCGCGGGTCGCCCTTGGGGACATCCACGCGCTCTTGATACTGCGTGCCGTTGCTGAGCGTAATCGTCACCCGGCTCGGCTGAAACTCGGGAAACAGCGCCTCAAACTCATCGTTGGGCACGACTTTGATTTTGTCCATGATGGGGATCAACGCCCGATCGTCAATGCGCTCCGGTTTGAACTGCAACGGTGTAACCATTCCATCGACGAGGCCCACCGCCAGTGAATATGGCAGCGAATGATCGGCCGTCTCCTTGCTCGTGGGACGATATTTCGCGGGGTCGCCGAGGATATCCGCCGCCCGCGCGATCACCTCGACCTTGATCTCGGTCACAGCATCAGCGTTGATGGAATGTTCTTTGACGATCTTCATCATCGCCGTGAGCGGCGCATGCGAGAGCGCTTCGATCGGAAACGACTTCATGGAGCAGTCGAGAATCTTGTAATGATCGGTCGGTGAACTCGGCAAATCATCAACGAGCTTGTCCAAATCCCACTCGTGGCCGAAGACGTGCGTTAGACCTTCTTTGCCGTCGATAACGTGCTCGGGGCCGGTGTACCCGCGGGCGGCCAGCAGCGCCGCCTCGACGCCGGATCGCACGGCCATGGGATCGACGGTGTTTTTCATGTTGGTGAGCTTGCCGGCCGTGACCGCCCCCAAACAACACGAATGTGAAGCGCTGATGCCGATGGCATGTTGAATCTGCTTAGGTGAAAGGCCAAGCAATCGCCCTGCCACGACCGGCGACACGAACGCGGTCAGCGTCGCGTGATGCCAGCCGTACTCGCGCACCCCCGGAATACCAGCCTCACAGAATCGCATCTCCAATTCGTGCCCGATGATGGTGCCGAGGATGAGGTCCTGCCCGCTCAGCCCGTTCATTTCGCAGATCGAAAGCGCCGCGGGTATGATGTCGCTGGGGTGCGATGGATCCTGCTTCCAGTAGATATCGTTGTAGTCCATCGCTCGGATCATCAGCGAATTGATGAACGCCGCGTCGATGGGATTCGTTTTGAAGCCATCGACCAGGCAGGTGCAGGTGGGCGTGCCCCCCATCTGCTTGAGATGATCCAGCGCGATCCTCACATCGTGCTGCTGCGATCCACCCATCGCGCAGACGAAGGAGTCGAAGAGAAAGAGCTTCGCGGCACGGATCGCCTGCTGCGGGAGCTTCTCGTAGGCGAGATCGCTCGCCCACGTGGCAAGATGCCAGGAGGTAAAGTCAGTGTGTGGCTTGGAGGTGCCGTGACCGGCCATGAACGCGATCTTATCAAGCTCTTGGCGTGTGTGTCCGGGGGTTACGCGCTGAGGTTCGCCTTGCTTGGCTCACTTAGGCTCTGTCTTGGTCAACGTGCTCGGATACATCTGATCGGTAAAGACAAACGCATCGCACACGCCCGACCAATCGGTGCGCATGGGAGCATATCCACGTGGACGAGCGACAAGTCGATCGCGCAGCCACTGTCCCCCTTCTTTGTCAGGGAGAGTCTTGAGATCAACAAAGAGGAAGGGCCGGCCGGTAGCGTGGCAAATCGCATCAATTGAACCAGCTGGGGCGGGATCCAAATCGCGCGAGAAGCCTGCAAAGGAGCCAATCGGGCCGCTATAGGCGAGAAAATCGATCACATAAAAGTCGTCACCGAGCGCATCATGGACGGCATTGCCCATCGGCGCCCAGACACCATGATCGAACGACCACGAGCCGTCGTCTTGGCGAAGTTCGACCGATTGGGAGTTGTAGGTGAGATGGCTGCTCGCCGCCCACACGATCAGTTTGCGGTCGGCGTAATATTCTTTGGCCAGCCAGATGAGCGTCTTGGCCAGCGCCGACTCCCGATACAGCGCGCCTTTGAGGCGGTTTGCACGCCGCTGCTCATCGGTCTGCGAGTCGCGAGAGAACCAGTGCGACATGTATCCCGCTGCGACCGCGTTTTGAAGCGCTCGGCGCAATAAGGAAACCTCGCGCGAGACGGCCGGGTTGTGATCGGCGTCCGATTCGCCCGCTAATACGTGAAGGATCGAGTCCGCAGCCGCCTTGAATTCAGCGGCGTCGATATCCGCGAATTGCCTCGCCAGCGCCGTATCGACGAGTTTGCGCGCAGGATCATCGACCTGAACCGAGCCGATGCGATCCAACATCCGGCTGAGCCGCTCTCGGAGGCGCGGCATTGACTCGGCCCCCGTCACTTGACAGTCGCATCCAGCGATCAAGAGCGGACGAGCTGTCTTTCGCGTCGAATCGACGTACTCAAAGAGCGGTTGAACTTGCTCGCTCATGCCCCAGATCGGAAAGATCCCCTTGCGCCATGCGGTCTTCATCGATTCGCCGTTGTCCACAGCTTGCTCGACGATGTGGCAGTCGTACATTCCCGATTCCCAAACGAGCACGTCAAAGCCCATTTCTTGATGCAGGAACTTGATCAGGCGCGTCTTGGCGTGAAAGGTCGCGCCGTCGCCGTGGGTTTGTTCGCCGAGGCCGACGACTCGCGCGTCGCCAATGAGTTGCTTGAGAGGCTCAAGATCGCTGAAATCCTCATCTTCCGGATCAATGGATTGAATCGCAACGGCGTTTTCTTTGAGCCAGATGCTGTGATCGGAGGTGTCGATTACTTGCGCAAGACAATCATCGGCGACCAAGAGGCAGATCAACAATGCTAGAGCGACTGTTTGGCGCATCATGAACTCCCAGTGGTTCGTTCAAGCGATACCCGATGATATCATCACGTTGGCGATTCGACAGGACTTTGCAGATCGCTGCCATGATAGTGCGGGCAGCCCTTGACCGGCGGGGCAGCGGCAATGGTATCCCACCGTATTTATTCTGGATACAATGTGCGAGTCAGGATGCACGACGCTCGTTGAACTTGTTCTTAGCCCCTTTTTTCAGCACATGTCAGTGAAGCGCTTCATCACGATACTTGTGTTCCTCAGCATGTCCGCGTGCCGGGGCGATGACTTCCACCGACACCGGATCGCCGACTGGGGCAGGCACTACTACGATCGCACAAGGGATTACAACAACACCGAATCTGTCCTTGATCTCGATGGACTCGCAGCGCTCTTCGGATCCGACTTCACAACCCCGACCCCGTTTCATCCGAACGATTCCGGGTCGATCCAATGCGCCATAGTTCCGTTCGACAATCTTACCTATGCGGTTTCGCGGCCGATGTTTGTCGGTTCATTCAACAACGCTACATTCGGCTTGGAGTTCTATATCCGTGTCGTCGGAGCGTACTCGTATGAGTCCGATGTTTCGATCACGCTCCTCTACGATGAACACAGAAATTTGCGATCGATCGCGTATCGATCAGAACGGTTTGCGTCGTCGAACGCTTACCAGGTGTGGATTAGCGGGTACCCTCCAGACGCCGCTGTATCGCTAGGACGCGAACTCAGACGGGGGATGCGACGGCAGTTGCCTCACGACGATAATAGTCATTGGGGTATGATGCCGAACTTTACTGAGAAGTTCGTGCTCGCCGTCGATAACCATATCGATCGTGATCGTTGAAGCCGACGAGCGGGTTGCCGGCTCCGACGATGCGGTACTTCGTCACGGTGCAGCGACGCCGGACGATCGCGAGACTTGCCAAGCCACTTCCTCAGCAACCTCCAACGTCGTATTGCTCAGACCGACGTCGTACGTGCCAACCTTGTGCTCTTTGATGACTTTCGCGATCGTGTTTTCGAGTCGCTCGGCCAACTCGTCCTCGCCGAGCCATTCGAACATCAGTTTGACGGTGAGCAGCATCGCCATCGGGTTGACCTTGTATTGCCCGGAATACTTCGGCGCGGAACCGTGCGTCGGCTCAAAGACGGCATAGTCGTCACCAATGTTGGCGGCCGAGGCGAATCCAAGCCCCCCTACCAATCCTGCACAGAGATCCGAAAGAATATCGCCGAACATGTTCTCCGCCACGAGCACATCGTACTTCTGTGGATTCTTGATCATCCACATGCAGATGGCGTCAATGTTCGCTTCCCATAGTGGAATATCTGGATAGTCCTTTGCGACTTCACGAGCAACGCGCGTCATCAAGCCGCCGGTTTCGCGCAGCACATTGGGTTTCTCGACGAGCGTGACGCTCTTGCGATTGTGGGCCTTGGCGAACTCGAACGCTTGTCGGCAAATCGACTCGCAGCCTTGCTTGGACATAATGCGCGTGGAGAGTGCGACGTTTTCAAGTCCCTTGTCTTTCCACTTGATCATCTTGGGGTTGTCACACATCGCTTCATAGACTTTTTCCGGAAGTGGAAACCATTCGACGCCGCCGTACATCCCCTCCGTATTTTCACGAAACACCACGAGGTCGATGTCGTCGCGATAGTTCAGCGGATTGCCGGGATAAGCTTTGCACGGGCGGAGATTCGTGTGCAGGTCGAACAGTTGCCGCAACCGAACGATCGGGCTGAAGTAGACGAACCGTTTGCCCTGCAATTCCGGGGCAAGCTCTTCGTTCGCTTCATCGCGCGGCTTGGAGGTGATCGCGCCGAATAGCGCGCAATCCGTCTGCTTGAGCGTGTCGATCGTGCGCTGCGGCAGCGGATCGCCCTCATTGCACCAGAACTCCCATCCGATGTCGGCGGGAATGTACTGGGCATCGAACTTCATCGCATCCAGGACGATGCGAGCGGCTTCCATGACGTCGTTGCCGACGCCGTCACCGGGTAACCATGCGATTGTGTATTTGGGCATAATGGAAGAGAGCCACAGATGAACACAGATGAACAAAGATAGAGGCAGAGTATGAAACCAATCAGGGCGGGGAGTATAGCATGGTCGCGTGACTACAATCGCCGTGCTGGGCGGAGGATGTGAGCGGATGACCCTCGCCGATCAACACTCGAATCTGCCTGATCTTCACCGGCTGTGGGATTACGACGATCCCGCGGGTGCGGAGTCGAAATTTCGCGCGGTACTAGCGAAGGCTGAGGCGTCGGACGATCGAGGTTACCACGCTGCGTTGTTGACGCAGATTGCGCGGGCGCAGGGGATGCAGCGGCAGTTCGATGAAGCGCATCGAACGCTGGATGAAGCTGATGCGATGATTGATAGTGATATGCACCGGGCGCGGGCGCGATTGTTACTTGAGCGCGGCCGTGTGTTCAAGTCATCCGGGAGCGCAGACAAGGCGAAACCGCTGTTCATCAAGGCGTGGCAGTTGGCATCGGGTGAAGGTATTGATGGTTTGGCGGTCGATGCGGCGCACATGGTGGCGATTTTCGAAGTCGGTGAAAAAGCGCTGAAGTGGAACCACAAGGCGCTTGATCTAGCCAATTCATCTTCCGATCCGGATGCGCAGCGATGGAAGGGTTCGCTGTGCAACAATATCGGTTGGGCGCATCACAGTAATGGAGATTACGATAAGGCGTTGACCTACTTCGAGCAAGCTTTGCAACATCGCCAAGCGCAAGGTAAAGCCGACGGTATTCGTATAGCTCGTTGGTGTATTGCAAGGTGTCTACGATCACTGGATCGGATGGAAGAAGCGCTGGCGATTCAGCGCGAGATGGAGCAGCAAATCGCTGATACCGAGAACCCGGATGGCTATGTGTATGAAGAATTAGGTGAGTGCTTGCACGCACTGGGGCGGACCGACGAAGCCAAGCCCTCTTTTCGTCGAGCCCACGAGTTGCTATCGAAGGACGCTTGGTTGGTCGAAAGCGAACCGCAGCGGATTGAACGCTTGGGAGAATTAGGTAAGGGTAGCTGAGTTGCTGATCGTGCGCTTGACGAGTGCCTCGGCTCCGCCGGCGACGATGAGTTCCTGGGCAACTGTGCTGAGGGGTAAGAACGCGTACGTATCGCCTTGCACAGTGATTTTCGACGCGGCGAAATCGATTGTGATCTCTGGCCCGGGAATGGTGGCTTCGACTTGCTTTGCAAAGCTCCGCTGCATCGTATCGTACAACTCCGGGCTTTCGATCACCAAAAACCCGTTGTTGAACGCGTTGCGCTTATACGTTTGACTGAACGAAGCAGCGACAACGCATTGGATGCCGCAAAGCTTGAGGCAGGTGGCGGCCTGTTCGCGCGAGGAGCCCGTGCCGAAGTTCCCGCCGGCCACGATGATGTCGCCTTCGCGCGCGATATCCTTGAACTGCGGGTCGTAGTTGGCCATTGCAGCGGCCGCCATCTCCTGTTCACTCACATCATCGCGATAGGTGAGCTTGCTGGAGTAGATGCCATCGGTGTTGAGGTTATCGACCGGTAGCAGCAGCGATCGGCCGGTCTTTGTTTGGGGGAAGCCTTTGAGAATCTCAACGGCGCTCACTTTGCGTTTCTGATCGTGAATGTTGATCGAAAACGTTGGTGTGACGTTCTCGAAGTCATGCGGCGAGCAGATGTAGCCGGTAATCGCTGAGGCGGCGACGACCGCAGGACTGCCAAGATACGCCTTCGCATCGCGCGACCCCATTCGCCCCCGGAAGTTGCGATTGGTGGCGCTGATGCAGACCTCACCAGGTTCGAGTGTGCCGCGCCCAAGGCCGATGCAGGGCCCGCATCCACTGGGAAGTGTGATCGCACCTGCGTCGATCAGTGTTTGCCAGAATCCATTTTTCTCGGCTTGCCTCTGCACCTCAGCTGAGGCCGCAGCAACGTAGAACTCGACACCCTGGGCAACGCGGTGACCTTCAACAATCGCCGCCGCTTCGGCCAGATCCTCCAAGCGCGCGTTGACACAACTCAAAAGATACGCCTTGTTGATCTTCACTCGCTGCTTTTCGATCTCCGGCAACGCGTGGATCACTTTTACGTGATCCGGCCCCGAAACGTGCGGAATCACCGTCGCCAGATCGAGCGTCAACTCCACGGCATAGTGCGCGCCGGAATCTGGTTCAAGTCTTTCAGCGAACCAGCGATCGACATCATCGCGCGTGTAGCGTGGAGTGTTCTTGGCGGACAAATACTCCGCTCGACCGTACAGATAATCGCGCAGCACCTCATCAAACGGGAACACGCCGCCCAGCGCTCCCCACTCGGTGGTCATGTTGGCGATGCTGAGGCGCTGATCCATGGACAGGCAGGAGACACCGTCGCCACGGAACTCAACGATCATGTTCAGCACTTCATCGTGATTGAACACACCGCACAGGGCGATGATGACATCTTTGCCAACCACCCCCGGAAGTAACTGGCCGGTGAGGTTTACGCGTGCGATTGGGGGAACCTGCCACCACGTTTGACCCGTCGCCCAAATGCACGCAGCATCGGTGCGCACGACCGGCGTCCCCAGCGCGTTGACCGCACCGTAGAGATTCGAATGAGAATCACTGCCGACGACGAGACTTCCGGGGGTGACGTAGCCTTGCTCGACCATGACCTGATGGCTGATGCCCGTCCCGGCCGGATAAAAATCGATGCTATGCTTGCGGGCAAACGCTTCGATCTTCGCGTACTTGCCAAGGTTTTCCGGCGAGGTGTTTTGGATGTCGTGATCGATGGCAAAGACCGGCTGCTTTGCGTCAAAGATCGACGTGGCACCGATGTTGGCGAACTTGTTCATGACCGCCGACGTGTTGTCGTGCGTCATAATGTGCTTGGGGCGGATATTGAGAAAGTCCCCGGCGTAGGCCCTCTGCCCAGGCTCGAGCGTTCCGGGGGCGGCGTAGCGGGTGACGATTTTTTCGACAAGCGTTTGTGGCATGAGAAAAAGGATGTCACCACAGAGGCGAAGAGAACACAGAGTCAGAGAGCTATAGAGCCGCACATGGAACCGTCATTTAGCCGCCGGTGAATACACCGGCGGCGAACATGGGCGACCAACAGGTCAACGAACTTCAATCCCGTCGGTCGGTTCGGCGGCATAAACCACCTGCCGGGTACGGAGAATCTCATGTCGCCTGAATGGATTGCGGAGTCCGCCCTTGGTGACCAGATCAACATCGCGTCCGAAGATGCCGCGCAGCTCCTGCTCCATATCGATCAGGTCGTACAGACCCAGCCCATGGTCGGGCGCCAGCTCAACCAGCACATCCACATCGCTATCGGGCCCGAAATCCTCCCTCAGCACGGAGCCGAGCAGCGCCAACTCCATGATCTTCCACCGCCGGCAGAAGTCAGCGAGCTTGGCATCCGGAATGTCGAGCCCGTTGATCTTCATCGGTGAATCATACCCCGCAGGCAGAGCCACCGGCGGCGTAGCGCCGCGATCGCCTCAGCGAGGGCTTGGGATACACTGTTCTCTCCGGCATATGGCGGTGATCAATGATGCGTCAGGCGGTGGCAGCCTTTCCAACTCCTCGACACGTCCCTAAACTCCCTCCGGATTCTGCCGTAGAAGCTTCGCCGCCAAGATGACCGCCGATTCTTCGTAAGGCCCACGCGACAGGCGACGGATGCCTTCTGTGATCTGCTCTGGCCCCAGATAAAACCATCCTTGGTCTTGTGCAAATATCCGCACAGCAGATCGTTCCGACTGCGGGACATTGCCCGCTGCCAATCCAACGCGGATTCGAATCCTTCCCGTTACAAGTCCTGCCCTTCGATACTCCCTGAGGATAGCCTTCGTTACCGCAGCCTGGTATCGAGGCACGTTCAGCAGCTTGTATCGGTTCGGACGCCTCTGGTACCAGTGCTTGAGGCCCTTGAGCGTGACACCCCTCGAATCCAAGAGCGATTTGACCTCGAGAAAAACCAACTCACGCCGCTTTGGACTGTAACCGACTACGTCCACTTGCGGCCGCGGCATCGTTGGATTACCAAGTGATTCTTTCTGCGCCTTGCTCAGGTTGGCGCGTACACCTTGCCGGACCCAATAGCCTTCTTCTTCCATCAACCTAGCCACGATCTGCTCGAAGAAATCCATCTTGGGTCGATGCTCGTCTCACTCTTTGGCTGCCTTCGCGCCGAGGTATCCGGCGATGTCGAAATCGATGAAGTCGGCGTGGTGGAAGATGATAGCTTCAATCGAGCGCTGGACCTTGTCGCCTTCGTGGGAATGTGTCGCGACGATGTGCATGACTTCTGGAGGGATACCATGCTTGTAACACAGTGCGACGCCTGAGAATGGATGGCGCAGCGCTTCGCCGAAGCGGCCTTTGACGACTTTGCCGGAAGCGTCCTTGTCGAACTCCAAGAGCTTGCCGACGTCGGCAAGCAAAGCACCGGCGATCAAATAGTCGCGATTGATCGGTACGCGGTCACCGAACACTGATTCAAGGACGTCGGCAATCGCCAAACATTGTTTGGCGCACGAGTTGATGTGCTCGACGAATCGCATATCGATATCGCCGGCTAAGAGCGTGAACTTGATCGTGCGCAGCTCGTCGAAGGTCCAACCCTTGCCGCCGCAGCCGGTGGTGATGGACTCGTCCCATACCCGAGCGATCTTATTGCGAAGCGAGGCATCGGTTATGGCCATGATGTCGGGAAAGAGTTGGGCAATGTGTTCGGTGGAGTGTGTCATGCCGATTGCGTGTTGCGTGCATCGTACTGGTTTCGTGTGATGCCGTAGAGGGCGAGGTCTTCGAAACCGTCACCTTTGCGGACGTGTTGCGGCAGCGTGCCTTCGTAGGTCATGCCGATCTTTTGCATCACTCGGCCGGACTGCGGGTTCTTGGTCATGTGATGGGCGAAGATGCGGTTGAGCCCAAGCGTGTCGAAGCCGTATTGCAACAAGACTCGCGTGGATTCCGACGCATAGCCCTTGTTCCAATAGGGTTTGCCGATCCAATAGCCCATCTCCGCATGCGAATGTTCGCGTTTGATGGACAGGCCGATCGCGCCGATGAGTTCACCGGACTCGCGCAGTGTGACGGCGAAGGTGGCAGCCTTACCTTCCTCGAATCTCGGCTGGTGCGTGCCGATCCAGCGCTCGGCCTCACCGTCGGGATATGGATGAGGAATCGTCATCGTGGTGGCGGCAATATCCTTCTCGCCGACCAATGGGCGTAACTGCGCGACGTCATCAAGTGTAAACGGCCGAAGCGTGAGGCGGTCGGTGTGTACTGTCGGTTGGGCGGTCATCGCTTAGGAGCTTGCCGGTAATGATCGCGCAGCAGGGCCGTCATACGAATGATTCACCGGATCGATTCGCCGCATGGGCTTTTGGCGCGACTTTTCCTCGTGAACATGCGCGACGAGCCCGGGCAGGCGGGCGACCATGAACAATCCGTTCATCGTCGCCGGATCGAATCCGAGATCGGCCAGGATCGCCCCCATCGCCCCATCGACATTGATGGGCAGGTTTTTGGCGGCGGTGGCGAAGATCTTCTCGACCGCTTTGGCCGCTTGCATGTGCGGGCCGTTGATACCGGCTTCCTCCGCAAGCTCAAATAACCGCCACGTGCGTGGATCATGGCTATGAACGCGGTGACCGAATCCGGCCATGCGCTGATCGGCGACTTTGAATTCGTCGAGCATGGTTTGGGCGGCGTGATCCATCGATTCGCCGGTGTCATCTCGACGGCGAACGATATCCGCGAGTTGCGTGGCACATTGCTCAACCGCCCCACCGTGGAACTTGTTGATGCTGGCAACGCCGGCGGCGACGGATGCGCTGAGTGTCGCGCCGGTCGAGGCGACGGTTCTCGCGGCCAAGGCGGACGGCGGCGTCGCCCCGTGATCGATGCTGGAGACCAACAATGCCTCCATCAGCCGCCCAACCTCCTCATCCGGCATCTCGCCGCGCAGGATCAGATACACCGCCTGGCCGAATGAGACGTTGCCCATCAGCTCGGCGATGTCGTACCCGCGCACACGAACGTGGTTCGGCTGAACCTCGGTGATGGCGGTTTTCCAAGCAGGTTCAGTAGATGATTCAGTCATGATTGGGTTGCACGGGAGGTTCAGGATGCGGCAACTTGGAGTTTCGTCAACACATCGAGTGTCGTCTGCGGCAGGTCGCTGAAGGATTCCACGACGGTTGCGCCGGCTTCACGCAGTGCGCTGACCTTGGCCGAGTGGGAGCCTCGGCCGTGCTCGATGATTGCGCCGGCGTGGCTGAAGCGTGTACCTTCCTTTGCGGCCGCCCCGCCAATATAGGCGATAAGGGGCTTGGTGATCGTTCCGTCGGTGATGGCTTGGGCCAGTCGCTCCTCCTGCGAGCCGCCGATCTCTCCAAAAAGCACGATGGCGTTGGTTTGGGGATCGTCCTGGAACATCGCCGCGACGTCGGGGATGGGAAGGCCGATGACGGAATCACCGCCGACGTGAACGAGCGTACTGATGCCGGCGCCGGCGCGGCTGAGGTAATACCCGCAGGAGCTGGTCATGCCCCCGCTACGTGACACAACGCCGACGGTTCGGCCGGGCTTGGGCTCGTTGAACCACTGTCGTGCCGCATCGGCACGGCCGCCGATCATCCCGAGCACGGCCTTGCCCGGACTCAGAACGCCCAGCGTGTTGGGGCCGACGAAAGAAGCTCCGTGGTCCTTTGCCAAAGCAGCGATCTGCATCGTATCCCATAACGGCACGCGATCGGGCACGAGCACGAGCAGCTTTACGCCGGCTTCGATCGCCTCGAACGCGACATCCTTGACGAGCCGGGCGGGCACGAAGATCACGGAGATATCGACCTCGCCGACCTCGGCGACCGCCTCGGCGACTGAATCGAACACCGGAGCCCCTTGGACATCCTGTCCGCCTTTGCCGGGGGTGCAGCCGGCGACGACGTTCGTGCCGAACTCGCGCATGAGCTTGGTTCGCGCGCGACCTTCGCGGCCGGTGATGCCCTGCACGAGCACGCGTTTGGATTGGTCGATGATGATGGCCATCGGTTTGGAAGAAAACGCGGGGCAAGCCCCGCGGCTAAATGTGTGGTTAGGTATCGATTCCTTTGATTGGCAGATCGACGAAGACAACAGGCTTGCCTGCGCGGCGACATTCGACCTCTAACGCGATGAGTTCGGAATCCTTGTTCTCGATTTCGTCAACTGAAACCGCCAGTACAGGCTTGCCATCCGCATCGTTGAGCAGGTCTGAGCTGTGCTCGATGACGAGGGTCGTTGTTTGGGGGTTGCAGCCGTTGTGATCGATCCAGACTGTTCCGCCGGAAATCGAAAACGAATAGGTCTTTCCAACGTAGTCGGGCACGCGGCGCGGCTGCGGCGACCATGTACGGCCACCCGCATCATCAACGAGTTCGGCGAAACGCTGTGCGATCGACGCCGGCGTGTCCTCCTTTTTGTAGCCCTCGACCTGGCCGGGCAGTTCGGCACACGCGGCCTCCAGAATCTCGACGGCTCGATCTTCACTGTTGCCGCCGAGGCGTATGACGGCCGGGATCGACAGGTTCAGCTCACAAAACGCTTTAGCCAAGCCATAGGCGGAGTGGAATTGCTCCTGGCTGGCGACGCCGCTTCCCGAGCCGAAGTAACCGACGAGGTTGGGCTGGGCGAGGATGATGCGGGCAGCGCGATAGACCTTCGCCGCCGACGGATTGCCCGACGTGTCGCAGAAGTTGGCCAAGGTGAAGCCCACACTGGTGACGGCGTCCATGGACATCATCGACCC
>JAZFYE010000405.1:0-2491 GCA_036475395.1 Phycisphaerales bacterium | reverse complement strand
CACACCGGCATACGGCTGAAGCGCTGAGTCGTCTGTGACTCCCGGCGGGTGCGAGAGACCGTGTACGCCCGGCTGAGTCTGTGGTAGGCTGGGGGGCATGACGTGGCTGTGGTACACCCTCGGGATCGTTGCGCTGATCGCTTTGATCGTCGTGTTCATCAAGATTCGGCGGTCTCAGTAAAGAGACCGCTTCGCTTGTGTCCAATGGCCCAATGGCCTGCGGATAGGTAGCGCGGAGTCTCCCGAGCGGGAACTTAGGCCGATCATGGCGCGCCGCGGCCGCCTTCGGAGAGTTCCTGTTGTGACTGTCGGCTGTTGAAGATCAACGCGACTTCACCGCGCCAGTTGAGGGTGAGAGTCGCCATCGCCCTTCCGGTTCGTGTTCTGTCATGCCCCTCAATACCGCCGCAGCACCCCGATGACCACGCCTTGGATTTTGCATTCCTTCACGCGGATGGGCTCGAACTCGGGGTTGGCCGGCTGGAGACGAATGTGAGTGCGCTCCTTGTAGAACGTTTTGAGCGTCGTCTCGCCGTTGGCGAGGAGGGCGATGACGCGCTCGCCGTTGCGAGCCGTCTCACGCCGCTCGACGATCACATAGTCGCCGTCGAAGATCCCCTCGTCCTTCATGGAGTCGCCGTCCACTTGTAGGGCAAAGGTCCCGGCCTTTTGACCGATCCGGGGGCCGAAGATCTCTTCGAGATTGAGCTGATCGGTCTGCGGGAACTTCTCGATCGGATAGCCGGCCGCGATCTTGCCCACGAGGGGAAACCGAAGCGGCTGCGCTTCGTCGGGAACGGGCGCGTCGTCACAGATGGACAACGAGCGAGCCTTGTTTGGTTTTCGCCGCAGCGCGCCTTTTTTTATCAGCGCCTCGACGTGCTCGAAGACGGTCACCTTGGAGACCCCGAGTTCTTGGGCGAGCTCCTGCATCGTCGGCGAATAACCGTTGGCAAGGCGGTGACCCCGGATCAATTGGACGATTCGCAGCTGCTTGGGAGTGAGATTCATCGGGGTTCTCCTGCAGGCCTACCGTGCGGGTGGGCTGCACGACATCGAACACACAAGGACCGGTCGCGCAGCCAAGAGGAGCGACCGCCAGTCGCGGGTGAAGCTGCTCGAAGAAGCGGTGCAACTGACCAAGGGCTGTCAGTTGTCCCTTGAGCCAGGCTCGGGCCGCGGCATGCAAAGCGGTAGGGCGCGGCCAGGGATCAACCGGCTCGGGCGTGGACCCAGCGGCGACCGCCACCGCCTGTGGGCTAAGCACGACTCGGTCAATTCCAAGGAGCCGATCGAGCAGGGTTCGCGACCCAACCGTTGCTGCGGGTGCCGACGGCGTACCTCGTTCTATCCTCCGGCGGTGGCGGGCGGAACGTTGCTCAGCGCTGTCTTGTTCGGGGGAGATCCGATCGGCCTCTTCCTCGGCGTCCTGGGGCGTCTGGTCACCGCAAACGGCCAGGAGCCTTGACCCCCGAGGAACGTAGCGGGTCGTGTAAATCCCGCCTGGGCCTGTCGTTACGAGAGGAAAGGACATCCACTGCTCCGTCGCTGTCGCCGTCGAGCTCGGTCTCGCCGGACTGAAATCCCTTGGATTCTCATGGCCAACTCGACCAGACCGCTCGTGTCGCTCCACATTGGGTGCGAAAAACTGTTCGGAATACGTTACCCCAACAATACCCGTAAGGCAAGGGCGTTGTCAGCGCCTTTTTCGCGGCCCGAGGAACCTTGAAGTCGGTCTCCATCAGCTCCGGTGACCGAGGCCCGCTCCAGCCGCGCGAGCGTCGAATCAAGAAAGGAAAACCGACCTGCGGGCGGCCACAGGCCGTTGAGGGTTCACGATTCACGGCTCGGAGCGAGCCAGCTCGTCGTCATTTTCGGCGACGACGTCGCATTCCGGCCAAGCCGGCTACGCCCAGCAGAGCCATCGCGCCAGGTGCGGGAATAACCTCGCCCTGTAACGCGAATGAGATGTCGTGGCCGTGTCCAAAGAGGTTGGACCCAGGGGACCAGTCCGGGAAGCCAAACTTTGGAAACCGGATCCAAACCGGGTTCCCGATGATGGTGTCGTCGGGGTCGTTGTTGCCGGATGTCAGGACAAAGCCGTTCTGGGGCGCGTCGAGCGGAATCATTTCTATCCAGTAGGTCGTGTCCGCGGCCAGTGCGACCGGGGCGAATTTTGTGCTTACGCGGATTTCTGGACGGCCGAAGAACTCGTTACCGGTCAGAAACTCGTCGGCCACAGGCACGACCTGACTAGAGATGACGGTGCCGGGGCCGCCGCCGGCATCGTCGGCATAAATCTCCACGAGGAAATCCCCGAAATGATGATTAATACCGGCGCCGTCAGCCCAGATGTAGCTGATAGCCATCCCGTCCACGAGCCAACCTGGTCCGCCCTTGAGGACGAAGTCATCTGCTATCTCGCGGCTGGCGTCGAACCCACCACCAAAGAGCATACTGAGGCCGCTATCCCCGTCCGGGGGGCCGTTGT
>JAZFYE010000404.1:0-2239 GCA_036475395.1 Phycisphaerales bacterium | reverse complement strand
GAAATGCTGCAGGGTTTTGCGGTCGCGGTAGCGATGGGTGCTCGCAAACGGGATCTCGACGACACGGTCGCTATCCACCCCACCAGCGCCGAGGAACTGGTGACGATGCGCTAACGGATCGCCGCGTCTAGATCGTCAATTTTTCGAGAATTTCCGCAGTATCCGGCCGCATCCCACGCCAGATCTGGTAGGACTCGGCGGCCTGCTCGACGAGCATACCCCAGCCCTGCACGGCTTCCCCGGCACCGTGCTTGCGGGCCCAGGTGACGAACGGCGTGCCCTTGAGGCCGTAGGCCAGGTCGTAGCAAAAACTAGTCGAACCGATGCAGCTCGGCGGAAATGGTGGGCTCTCGCCGCCCCTGCCCGCGGAGGTCGCGTTGATGACGAGGTCGAAAGGCTCTCGGTCCTCGAGATCATCGAACTGGCAGGCCGTGAAGTCGCCCGACGCCTCGAACTGCTCGACCAGGGCCTCGGCGCGCTCGAGCGTTCGGTTGGCCAGGACGACCTCGGCTGGCTTCGCCTCGAGCAAAGGCGCCAGAATACCGCGGGTCGCGCCGCCCGCACCGAGGATCAGCACCCGCTTATCGGCGACCTGCTGCTCATGATTGGTCGTCAGGTCGTGCATGAAACCGCTGCCGTCGGTGTTGTCGCCGCCCATCCCGCCGCCGGGCAGAAAGGTCAGGGTATTTACGGCGCCGGCACGATCCGCCGCTTCCCCGCATTCGGTCGACAACTCGAATACAGCCTCTTTGTGGGGGGCCGTCACGTTGAGGCCCTTGCCGCCGGCGGCACCAAAGCCGCGGACGGCCACCTCAAGATCCTCGGGGGAGACGTCGATCCGCTCATAGATGAGTTCCTCCCCGGTCTGGCGAGCGAAAAGCTGGTGGATCAGCGGGGATCGGCTGTGTTCGACCGGATGCCCAACCACCGCGTAGCGATCGCCCTTGGGGTCCTTGGATGTCATAAATTCACCGCGTGCGTGCTGGGACTTGGATTTTCCCTTTTTTACTGTACCTTTCCAAGCTAAGCAAGCCAGTAATAAAAACCCTGCGACCCCGGTCACCTTCTATGCCCGACTCAGCCTCAAGCGCTGCGCGAAGACTCAGATTTGAGCGCCTGGTAGCTCCATGGCGAGACGATCTGTACCGATACGCCTTCTGGCTGAGCAGGGACCCCGACCTGGCGGAGGACGTCGTCCAGGAGGCCATGCTCAGAGCCTTCCGCTCGTTGGAAAGTTTGAGAGACGAGGGGTCGACGAAGGCATGGCTGCTGACGATCGCTCGGCGGGAACACGCGCGCGTTTACGAGCGTAAGCGCTTGGAGACCCAGGATATCGACGGGCTTAGTGCCGCCGAGGAAGCATTGATAGCGACGGGAAACGATACGGATATAGACGATATGCGAAGGGCGATTTTCGAACTCAAGGAGAGCTATAGAGAGCCACTGGTGCTGCAGGTCATGTTCGGGCTCAGCGCCGAGGAGATCGCGGAAGCGATGAATTTGAAACAGGGAGCGGTGCTGACCCGATTGCACCGGGCACGCAAGATGCTCATCGAGCAGGTGCGTCCGGGGCTCAGGGTCGTGCCCGAAGAGTAGCTATGGATTGCAATACAGTCAGGGAAAGAATCGAAGCCGATCCTGCGCATCTGGATCAGGCATGTGCTGAGCACACCGAGCAGTGCGCCGCGTGCACGGCTTTCGCTGAACGCGTCCGAAATGCCGAGTGGCTGATCCACGAGGCGCTGCGGTTCGACGTCGCAGCCGTGAAGCGGCGCGCGGCGCGCAAGCCCGCTAACCGCTGGATCGTCGTCCGAAGCCGGACCGCGTGGACGGGTGTCGCGGCGATGCTGGTCGTTGGGGCTGCAGTCTGGTTAGGTATCGCCGTCGGCCCTGTCGTCGACAACGGCCCGTTGGTTGCGGAGGTGCTCGACCACTGGTACGAGGAACCGCAATCCTGGGTCCGGACCGATGTCCGCGTCTCTCCGGCGTCACTGGAAGAGGTTCTCGGTGGCCAGGCCGAGGTCGATATCAGTCGTCTGGGCTTGTTGACCTACGCGCAGTCCTGTCTGGTGCGCGGTGAATGGATCCCGCATCTCGTGATTCAAGGCGACCGCGGGCCGGTCATGTTGCTGCTGCTGCCTCACGAACGCGTGACGGAGGCAGTGCCGCTTGCGCTGCCGGCGGAGGGGCTCTCGGGTGAGATCATGCCGCTGGGAGAAGGCAGCATCGCCGTCATGGG
>JAZFYE010000403.1:0-2130 GCA_036475395.1 Phycisphaerales bacterium | reverse complement strand
ACTGCAACTGCCCCCACGACCTTGATGCCGACGGCAGCGTCGGCGCATCCGATCTGCTCTCGCTGCTGGTCAGTTGGGGCCCGTGCAAAGGCTGCCCCGCCGACTTCGATGGCAACGGCACCGTCGGCGCGTCCGACCTCCTCGCCCTATTGGTCCACTGGGGCCCGTGTCCGTAGCACTGTGGCAGACTCGTACCTGCTCAGACAGGCGAAAACGCGGGTATTGGCCAACCAACGCTGATATCTCACAAATGCAGCTTGGATACAGCCCGCCTGTGGTACACTGTTCCCGTTCGGTCGCATGGCGGCACTTGCGGCCACGGCCGGCCAACAAGCGCATCACCGGTACCGTGCGGCCCTAATCGACGGAGGAGGAGGAACAGTGATGGATGTGAACGCGCGTTGGCACCAGGAGATCGCACCCACGTTCTGTGTGGTCGCCGCGGTCAGTCTGGCCGCTCCAGTTCGGGCGGACCTGATCGACGACTTCAATGACGGCAACGACGATGGGTGGTCGCATTTCGATGGACTCCAGGGCACCCCGTGGGGTCCGACGATCTACGACGCCAGCTCCGGACAGTACGCGATATCCTCGACGCAGCCGCTTCCGCCCCTGGAACAACTCGTGGTCACCGGCACCTTCTGGACTGAATCGATCAAAGACTCGTCGTTCTCGAATGGGTTTTTGACAACCATGATTCGTGCGGACAACGCGGTAACCAATCTCGCGTCGGCCATGCGGTTTGATCTCGTCAACGGTAATGGCTACGTCTTCATCGCCGACATCACGCAGGACACGATCGGCATCCTGCGCGTGGATAACGGTGCGCCCGTAATTCTAGTGGCCGGATTCTTTGAGCTCCTCCTGGGACAAGATTATTTGCTGGAAGCCGGCGTGCTGGGTCCGGATCTATCCCTGGGCGCGAACCTGTCGTTGAAGATCTGGGCCGTCGGCGATCCTGAACCAGCGGACCCGCAATTGACCGCAAACGACTCAAGCTACCTCGTCGGTGCTTTCGGCCTGTTCATTTTCAACGAACCCGGCGGTCCGGGTGGGCAGCTTTCCGGTCGCTTCGATGATGTGACCTTCGGCGTGACTGCCTGCCTCTGGGATCTCGACAACAATGGCAACGTTGGTGCGTCCGACTTGTTGGCGTTGCTCGTCGCATGGGGCACCGACCCCAGCGGCCCGCCCGATTTCGACGGCGACGGCAACGTCGGTGCATCCGACCTCCTCGCCCTCCTCGTCAACTGGGGGCCGTGTCCGTAGGAATGAGGCAGCCCTGTCCACGGCCAGGTCGTCGTTACGCAACGAAACTTGATCATTCTCCAACTCGGCTCTTTCACCCACCGGCTTCCCTTGGTAACTTGGTGGGTGAGCGGCGTGTAGCCCGCTCTGAACAGGCACCTCTCTGGGTCAATTGGAGAGGTGCTTTTCTTGGGCCACCTCTGCTCCCCGCTTGCCGTCCGGGAAGGTAGCGAACTGGCGCGTTAGTCTGCTAGCGGGCGGGCCAGCGAGCGTCTGAGGTCTTAGTAGATCCGATTCCTGAAGACGAGCGTTGTGAGCTTGGCGGCAATGTCAGACGGCACGTTGAGGAACTGCAGCCCGATCTCGTGCTTCCACAGTCCACGCCGCCTGGACCACCTGACCTCGACATCGATGTGAACATCGCCGTCCCTGTCGAACAGTGTTATCACGTGCCATCCTCTGAGCTTGCGCCGACTGAGCAGCCGGACACCGCCCGACGAAACGTCGAGTACGCGGCCCAGGTTGCACTTCAACTGCTGGACGTCGACGCGGACGGCACTCCGACGTTCAGGGCCGGCGTACGAGCGGTCGGTCACCCGTTGGGTCGCCCGGTCAGCATCCGACCGACTTTGAGACATCGCAGGCCCTTCACCCAGCCCCTATGGCATCTCGGCTATCTGTGGGGTCCGAGCATCAAAAAGCCATCAGTGGGGTAGCGTACCCAAGCCCCTTGAGATCACACCGGGTACACAAGCGTCAGCCCTGCCTACGAGAACGGGCAGATGGTGGTTACGGTACGAACTGGCCTAACGGTCTGGTCGTAGAGGTGGTATGGAACCGCAGGATGCAAAGACGCATTGGGCGATCACTCGGGTCTACCGT
>JAZFYE010000402.1:0-3237 GCA_036475395.1 Phycisphaerales bacterium | reverse complement strand
ACTGCAACTGCCCCCACGACCTTGATGCCGACGGCAGCGTCGGCGCATCCGATCTGCTCTCGCTGCTGGTCAGTTGGGGCCCGTGCAAAGGCTGCCCCGCCGACTTCGATGGCAACGGCACCGTCGGGGCGTCCGACCTCCTCGCCCTCCTCGTCAACTGGGGGCCGTGTCCCTGAAGATGGCATCAAGGCATCGTGGCACCGAGGGATCGAGGGGAGCAAGAAGGCACGAGCGATAGGTGAAGAAGTCGAGACTCAGGCCTACAGGCCTCGGGCCTTTCTCCTCGTTCGTTACCGCCTCCCTGACGCCATCCGCGTGGCCTCAGGCAGACGGCGCAGCCGCAACATACTCCACAAGCCGAACGCCGGCCCGATCGCGAGCACCGTGAACACCCACGCCCAGCCGAGGAGTTCTTGCAGCGGCAGCACGAGCCGGATTGTCACGACGGTCAGCAGGAACCCAAGGCACGTCTGCATCGTCAATGCTGTTCCGACATACCGCGGGTCGGTCAACTCGCTCACCGCCGCGCTGAATTGGGCGCTATCCGCCACGACCGCAAACCCCCACACCAAACAGAGCACCGTCAACAGTCCCGGGTGATGGAAGAAGAAGCCGCAAAGTAACGCGCACCCGCCGGACACCGCCAAGCTGAAGCTGGTGACGGTGGTTCGCCCAACTCGATCAGCCAGGACACCGGCCATGATACAGCCGATCGCACCGGCGCCGATCACCGAAAACCCGGCAAGCTGAGCTGATTGCAGGCTCAATCCGGCCGCATCGTAACTTACGATTAGCAGCGTCGGCACCCACACCCACATTGCATACAGCTCCCACATGTGCCCGAGATAACCGAAGTTGGCCAGTCGCGTCGGCGCATGCCGAAACGCCCGCCCCGCGAAACGCCAATTGAACGGCGCGACCGGGGTTGCATACGGCCCGTTTCGGATGGCCAGGGCAGCAATGAGCGCCGCGGCCAGCGCCAAGCCTGAGGTGACCAGCAACACCCAGCGCCATGACGGCGCCGCGCCATCACCGTGGTCGTGTAGGGCGTTGATCAGATGCGGCGTGGCCGTGCCAAGTGTAATCGCGCCGATCAGCAGACCGATCCCGAGACCTCGGTCATTGCGGCACCATGAAACGACGAGTTTCATAGCCGGCGGATAAACGCCCGCCATGGCCATACCGGTGACAAAGCGACAGGCCAAGGCTAGACCCGGTCCGTCGGCGGCCAAGGCGATCAGCGCGTTCGCCGCCGCTCCGATCACCGCGCTGATTGCAAACAAATAACGCGCCGAGATCCGATCTGCGAGATTGAGGACCGCACTGAGCAGTGCGCCGACCACAAACCCTAATTGCACGCTCATGGTCATCCACGATTGGGCGGAATCGCTCAAATGCCATTGCTCGATAAGCTGAGGTATCACCGACGTGGCTGAGAGCCACAGCGACATCGCCAGAAGCTCTGCCAAAGCCAGCAACCAAAGATTGCGCCACTTGCCGAACAACGAAAAAGCAGGCTCGATCACTTCCGGGGGCGGGGTTACGTCCGAGGGCATGGGCGGGGATCGTACCAGCGGTTCGCGAGCCCGGGGGCGGCCTAGACCACTCCAGGCCGCTTATCCGTGGCAGATTTCGTCGCTATACCCGGAATACCTATTGCACGGGGCCGTTCCGACGGAGATAATCCGCGTATCGACGCCCCTGACATCACAGGCAGCAGCGACCACCTCCGGAGACAAGGAACTGATGACGACACACCACCGCCTCACGATCAGTTCGGCCGCGCTCTTGGCCGCCGCTATCACACACGCCGCGTTCGGCCAGGGGCAGTACACCATCGTTGATCTGACGGAGCTGGCCAACGATATCGGCGTGATTCAGTCCGAAGGCCGGTCCGTCAATGCGGCCGGCCAAGTGGTTGGCTTCGAAGGCGTTTCGTTGGCGATCGAGCGCGCGATCTTCTGGGATTCCGACGGCACGGCGCAATTCCTTGAGGTTCTGCCCAGGGATAACAGCACGATCGCCGCTGACATCGGCGATGATGGAACCGTCTACGGCCTGTCCGAGTTTGTCGAAATCGTCAAGTGCCCCAACTTCATCAAAATCTTCGAGACACAAAAGGCGACGATGTGGCTAAACGGGGAACCCATCGATATCAACGGGCTCGTCAAAGGTGGAGACACTTCCTTCGATCTCAATCTCGTCAGAGACCACAATGACGCGGGCAAGCTCGTCGGCTTCGGTCGTGATCCCAAAGGTCCGCCTTTTACGCCGCGCGGTTTCTTGCTGGAAGACCTGATCGTGATCAACCTCGGCATCCTTGATCGTCCAATCGCAATCAATAACCTCGATCAGATCGTTGGGTACGCCGGCGCAGGTCAGGATAAAGCCTATCTCTGGGACGGCGGGGAGCTCACCAATTTGCATGACCACGCTTCGATCAACGGCGTCACCAGCCGAGCTTTGGGTATCAGCGACGACGGGATCATCACGGGAGAAATCCAGTTTGAGATATCTAAACCGGAAGAAGCGGCGCTGTGGATCGATGGCGAACCGATCCGGCTTGTGCCCGAGATCGATCGACCCCAAGGCGCCGCGACCGCGATCAACTCCCACAATCAAGTCGTCGGCTGGTTCAATGATCTGGACAATATACCGGAGGGTTTCCGCGCATTTATCTGGGAGGACGGCGAGCGCATCGAGCTGTTGGATGTGATCCCGCCGGAGGAAGGTTGGGATACGTTGTTTCCGTTTGATATCAATGACCAGGGCCAGATTGTCGGCGGTGGGGTCCGCAACGGCGAGATCGGTCATGGATTTCTTATGACGCCGCTGAATCAATGCCCGTGGGACCTTGATGACAACGGCAGTGTCGGCGCATCCGACCTGCTCGCGTTGCTGGTAAGTTGGGGTCCGTGCAAAGGCTGCCCCGCCGACTTCGACGGCAACGGCACCGTCGGCGCATCCGACCTCCTCGCCCTGCTCGTCAGCTGGGGGCCCTGTCCGTAGCACCAGCGCATGACGATCCCCGAGATCAAGCCGACCCGAGGCCCATCGAAACATCGACGCCTCAGACCGGCGTCTCCGCGTTCGCCACGGTTGGCGCTATGGTGGGAGCGGGTGGTGACATCATGACCTTGGACCCCAGCCCGGTCGTGCGTTACCTTGGCTTGGCAAAGTATCGGCACATAGGGAGGAGCCAGCATGACCATCGCAGAACGCATCGAACGGTTGGAA
>JAZFYE010000401.1:0-12354 GCA_036475395.1 Phycisphaerales bacterium | reverse complement strand
GACGTCCATGGGCGACCAGTTGAGCGGATCGCCGAATGACGTGCCGTCGCCAGCGCCAGTCCAGGTGATGTCGTCGGCGTGAGCCGGCCCAGTGCTCAGGACTGCTACTGCCGCGGCAAGAAGTAGCGTTATTAGTTGTCGCATCCTTTTCTCCTCTGCTTGAACCAAGATTTCCCATCATATGGCTTCGCCAGGCACCATCGGCCAGCCATTCGCATACCAGTGTAACGCCCCCCTACGATATTCAAGCCCAAATTCTACGTTTCGCGCGTGGAGTGAGTAGGTCAGGCCTTGGCCTGACTCGCTTGTGATCCGGCAGACTCAAAGCCTGCCCTGCGCCTGGCCAAAAGAGGACGGCATGGAGGGGCAATCGGCACGCTTCGGGGCGGGTGCACCCAGTAGGATCGGCTAGAGCGAAACGAGTAGCCGGCGTCCTTGGCGCACTGGCGCACTGGGGCGCGATCGTATACGGAAGCATGAACGTGGCACCTGCTCGACCCTATTCTCCAATAATCTCCAACAGCTCCACGTCGAAGATGAGCGTTGCCTTGGCGGGAATCAGCGGAGGCCGACCACGCTCACCATACGCCAGATTGTACGGAATGATGAGCTTGCGCTTGGAGCCGACTTTCATCGAGCCGACACCTTCCGTCCAACCTCGGATGACACCGTTGAGCGCAAATGAGATCGGCTGACCTCGATCAAGCGAGCTGTCGAACTTGGTCCCGTCAACGAGCCAGCCGGTGTAGTGCACGAGGACGGTGCTGGTCGGACCGACCGGCTGTGGCCCGTCGCCTTGAACGATGTCGTAGTACCTCAGACCGGAGGCGGTTTCGGTCCAATCGCCGGTGACGGCAGCGCCCGCGAAGCGCGGGACAATCTCGTCAGACATAATGTTGCCCTTGATTGAATCCACGACGATCCTGTGCAACTCGCTACCAGCGACGACGATCACGTTGATCGACGTAGCGTTGTTCGTCAGATCAAACGCTGCTGAAGTCGCTGTCCCGCCCGCAGCCTGTTGGGCGGCAGCGATCGCCTGTACTAAATCAATGGGCTTTCCCTTCAGCATCGCTGCGCATTCGTCACCCCCCGGAGGGATAGTTGTGTAGTCGTCCTTCTCAGTAAGCGGCGAGGCCACCGCACCCAACAGCAGTACGCAGCCGGCACACGTCAACAAAACCGTCGAGTTCATGTTCTGCCTTTCTTCAGGCGGTTGGAGCGAATACAAGCGGCCGGGATGGCCGTTCTGAACGGGTAGGTTAGCCGATCAACGCCGCCGATGGGCGTCATTCGTCGCCGGCACCAGGTTTTCGGGCTCGATTCCCCTCCCGTTGAGCGCCGTAGCAACGCCTAGAATCATGTAACGGGTTGAACGACTGGCAATACACGGAGTGCAAGCCATGAGACTGAACGTACTCGCTTTCGGCTTGGCGTGCGGGCTGATCTGGGGGCTTGGTCTGTTCATCATCACCTGGTGGATCATCGCCTTCGACGGTCAGCAGCCAGGCGAGACCCTGGTTCTGGGAAGGATCTACCGCGGCTACGAACTCACGACGACGGGCAGTTTGCTCGGTCTACTCTGGGGATTGGGCGACGGCTTCATCGGCGGCGTGATCTTCGCCTGGCTGTACAATTTGCTGGCGGGGCGCATCGGTCGCACAGCCGCAGCACATTAGTGGTGCAGAGATTGACTGGCCGCGGCGAGGATCGATCTGGACATGTCCAAGCTCTGCGCAAACCTGACAGACGCCGCCTTGGCTTCATAGAAGGCACTGAGAGCACAGAGGGTAGGGCAAGCTTTCAGCCTGCCGGATGCGGCCGTGGCCAAATGCGTCAGGCCAAGGCCTGATGTACAAGTCGCACCGTCAAGGAAGTGGTAACTGTCCGGACTTCGACCTTCCCCGGACTTTCCCTCCGATTTCCCGACTTTCTACGACTTTCCTGACTTTCTAAGTGAAAAAGGTTCACTCGCTTTTGAGATGGAAAGGTTCGCCAGCCAGCCGAAATGACTTGTCGATTACACAGAGGGCGTTTGATTTCAAAACTGTCTCCATCCCCCTATGCCGAGATGTTCCGGGGACAACGTGGATTTTGTTGATCCTTCTGGCCTGACCGATGACCCGTTCGCCAGCGATGGCATCGCCTTCTTCGCGATGAATCCTCTCCGCCAGTTGTTCCAAGTCTTCCCGCTTCATTTCTTGCTACCCCCCACGATCAGCCCTTTTTCTTCCAATTCCTTGCAAGCTTCCATCACAGTTGCTAAATCCAAGCACAGTGCGTCAACAATGTCGCTGTAGTACACATTTTTCTGCTGCTGCTTCTGAAACAATTCGAGTATTTCTTTGACTGCCTGTTCATGACTGATTTCACGGATTTCGACTTCTCCAGCTTCGTCAGAAGTGATCCGTTCTGACAGACTTTGTGCCAATTCCTGAATAGCTACCGTCTGCCGATTCATGGATTCTCTCTCCAAGGTCATTTCTCGCAAGAATTCATCAAACCGCGTGGCCAGATTACTCCATTTTTCAACATGTTCTCGAAGTTCCGTAAACTGATGTTGAATCTGGCTGAGGTTCAGACCCTCCATGTGGACCAAATCTTCGAGAATCTCAGCACCAATACTTTGATCAAGATCTTGGTACGGACCTTCGTAGGTTTTCTCTGGTTTTCCATCCAATTCGGTAAATTCAACAGTAAGAAAAGTTTCTTTATACTTAACGACATGAGATAACGGTTTTTGGTTCATCCACGTCACGAACAGTTTTCCGTGAAAGCCGGGGTCAACTTGTGGTCCAACCGACGCTGTAATTGCTCGTCGCGCAAGACCTGATTTTAAGCCAAGCCGACCAACATAATTATCCGGCATCCTGAAAGTTTCGTGTGTTTGCACAATGACAACACCGTACGGTGGGATACGATGAGCACCACCAGTCGATTCCAAGTCAATTGGTTTTTCTGGGGTCTCGGATGCTGGCGACCAAAGATATCGTCCAACGCGAAGATCGTAGCTCGCCGGCTCAACGCCCGACTCGACAAAATTTGTACCAAACCTTTTTTGTTTAATCGCCGCTTGGATTTGGTGGTCTACAAGAAGAATCATCGTTTTCTCCTGCTTGTTGAGTCTCTTGTGTACAAACGTATAGGCCGCCACGTGTATTCTGGGGGCACAATACGGAGTTCTGACGAGTGCATCATCCGCTGCTGGTCGGGGGCCGCACGTTAGGGTGTTGTCGGACCGCTCCATGCTACGCCGGTTCAGGGGGTAGGGCAGGCTTGCAGCGGGCCGAAAATCAATATCGGTCCCACGGACTCCGCCCAAGCACACTCTTGCCACAGACTGTTACGGACTGCTGGGCTCCCGCACACGGTCACGTACGCCAAGGCGAACTTCCACTTTCCTTCCTCGTGGCGAAGCATGGCCCCCACCGTACCGGTACTGTGAGATTTTCAGCATGAGGATTCGCCGAATCGATGTTCCTAGGCGGTAGCGCTGGCGAATTGCCCGGCGGCGGCCCGCAGCGCGTCGGCCTTGTCCGTCTTCTCCCACGTGAACGTATTGTCGCCGCCGTCGCCGGGTTTGCGCCCGAAGTGGCCGTGACACGCCGTCACCTTGTAAATCGGGCGGAGCAGGTCGAGCGTTTCGATGATGCCGTGCGGCGTAAGATCGAAATGATCGCTGACGAGCTCAGCGAGCTTGTGCTCGTCGATCTTGGCGGTCCCCTCACAGGTGATGTGTACCGAGGTCGGCTCGGGCACGCCGATGGCATAGCTCAATTGCACTTCGCAGACGTCGGCCAGGTCAGCGGCAACGATGTTCTTGGCGATGTAGCGGGCCATGTACGCGCCGGAGCGATCGACCTTCGACGGATCCTTGCCGGAGAACGATCCCCCGCCGTGCCGTCCACGACCGCCGTACGTGTCCACGATGATCTTGCGCCCGGTGAGGCCGCAATCGCCTTGCGGGCCTCCGATCTCGAACTTGCCTGTGGGGTTGACGAGAATAGAGATGTCATCGTGCCACCATTCGGCGAGCACCGGCTTAAGAATGTGCTCTTTCACCTGTGTTTTCAGCTCATCCTGACGATCGTTCCATTGCGGTCCGTGTTGTGTTGACAGAACGATCGTCTCGACGCGCACCGGCCGATGGTTGTCATAGGCGATGCTCACCTGGCTCTTGGCGTCGGGCCGCAAGTGCGAAATAGCGCCGCTTACTCGAATCTTGGCATGTCGAACCATGAGCCTATGCGCCAAGTCGATCGGCAACGGCATCAGCGTCGGCATCGGCGTTTCTTTGCACGCGAATCCGAACATCATGCCTTGGTCGCCGGCCCCTTGCGGCTTGCCGGTGGCCGCGTGTTCGTCCACACCCTGAGCGATGTCGCGGCTCTGCTCATCGAGTGAAACAAGCACCGCGCAGCTATGACCGTCAAATCCCATCTCGCCGTTGTCGTACCCGATCTCCGTCACTGTCTTGCGAACGATGCGGCTGATATCGATGTACTCGCTGCAAGTGACTTCGCCCGCGACGATGACCATTCCGGTCGTGACCATCGTCTCGCACGCAACCCGGGCCTTGGGGTCCACGGCCAGCATGGCGTCGAGCACGGCGTCGGAAACCTGGTCCGCGATCTTATCGGGGTGTCCCATCGACACCGATTCACTAGTGAAAACGTACGAGCCTGATGCCATTCTTGTCCCTTGCGCGAGCGGTTGATCGGGGGCGTTCCTGACGACGGCCATACGGCAGCTCAATCCGCCGACGTCGTTCAGAGGCAGTTTCCGCACTGTACCGTGCGGTCATGCGTGCGCCAACCTTTAGCTGGTGTTGACGCTTCGGATACGGTGATGGCCGTGTTGCTGTCCCTTTTTCACGCCGCCGCCGCGTGAGCCGGGACGCTCGACGGTCAGTCCGTGACTCCTCGTCGCTCCATATCAGCGCCGGCGTACAGCCGCGGGGGCACGGCGGCGCCTTCGGCGCAGTCCGTGATGTCAACGACGACCCCCGTACGGAACAGCACGAACCCGTCGTCATCACGGACCGGCCAGGAGCACACGCGCACCTCCCGGGCGGACGCCCTCGGATGAACGAGTCGAAAGACGGTGTCGCGTTCGTCGTCGTGCACGCCGGCGCCTCGCGCATCCATCGCGGCGACGAGTCGATCCCGGTCGTCCGGATGCAGCGCGTTCATCCACGAGTCGGGGTCCACGTAGAGGTCGGCGCAGGAGAGGCCGGTCAGCGCCTCGTACCCGGCGGCCATGTAATACGTCTGCGATTCATCAGCCGAGATCATCCACGGCACGCCGCGGACGTGCGCAGGGCCTTGAGCGCGATGGTAGCGAGAAGCGTCGGGTTTCCTTCGCCTATCTGGATGTCGGGCGGATGTGCCGTTGGGCGTGGCGCTCGCCGCAAAGGCGGTGAGCGACGGCTCGCTCCGTCGTCGGTTGGGCATCGGGGGCTGCTTCTCCGTTGATCCGTGACTTCGGCAGGGGCGCCTGCCGGACTGAGGCGGGCTTCTCACGGTCATGGCCGGAATCCGTCATGAGTTCCTGACTTCGCGATCCTGGACTCAAGTCGATCGAGGGCGACACCGTAGCACGTTCAGGGTCACGAAAGTAATCCTAGTGACGTTCTGACAATTCTTCTTCGGGCCAGAATTGCATCTTGTATCGGTCGGCCTGCGGAGATATGTTCAACGTCATCCTGTGAAAGGGAAAAACCTAGGGGTACTCAACCTGAGGCTCGTCCTTGGAGGGCAAGCTGCAAGACAAGGAAGAACGCGATGGTCCGAAAGATCGTTCCTGATGGGCGTGTACGAGCGCCCCGCCACCCGCACCTAGGGTTTCCACCAGTTCAACATGCGCGGCCCATGTACGGTTTAATTTGGGCAATCTGCGCCGCGGCGACGGCCGCCGCAGTCGCCCCGGTTCGGGCCGGCGAGCTGACCGTGGTGGCCGTCGACCCCGCGCCGCACGAGCTAAGCGTGCCGACCGGATCGTCGATCACTATCCACTTCGATCAGCCGGTCGATACCGATTCCGTCACGAGCAACAGTTTCTGGACGTTTGGACGCTGGAGTGGCACGGCCCAGGGCGACTTCACCTTCTCCGACAACAACCAGGTCGTCACGCTCAACCCCGACCGGTCCTTCTTTTTCGGCGAGCATGTGATGGTGATCCTTTCGCATGACCTCCTGGCCGAAGGCGGCGGTTCGTTGCGATGCGCTGGATACTCGTACACCTTCTGTACGGCGGCCATGCCGGCAGCGATTGACCTGACAGAGATCGACGTGATGACCACGCGCACCAAACCCAAACAATCCTCGCGCGCCTACGGGGGCGTCGCGTCCGATCTCAATAACGACGGCTGGGCGGATATCACCATCGTCAACGAGGTGACCGCGGATTTGCGTGTATTTCTCAATCACGCCGACGGCACCGGGCTCTTTGACGATTTTCTTCAACCCACGTTCCCGCTCAATACCCAAGCCAGTCCGTCCGAGCCGGCGGATTTCAATCATGACGGGTTCGCGGACATCTGCGTCGCCAACATCGCCACCAACAGTGTCTCGATCCTGCTGGGCAATGGCGACGGAACGTACGGTCCGCAGCAGCAAATCACCGTCGGCGCCGCTCCGCGCGGGATTGCCGTACTCGATGCCGACGGCGACGGCGATATTGACATCGTCAACACCAACGCCAGCAGCTCCAACCTGTCGATCCTGCTCAACGACGGCAATGGCGTCTTCGGCTCGCCGAGCTTCTTCGAGGGCGGCGGCAGCGGTGAGTGGGCACTGGCCGCGGCGGATATGAACGACGACGGAATCCTTGATCTGGTCGTCGGCGCGCGGTTCAGCTCCACCGTGATCGTCAACGTCGGCAACGGCGACGCGACATTCACTTCTATGAAACCGCACAACGCCGGCGGTGGGCCGTGGATGCTCGTGGTCGGTGACGTGAACGGCGATGGTGCGGGAGATGTCGCGACGGCAAACGCAAGTAACAGCAACGGCGCGATCCTGCTCGGCAACGGCGATGGAACGCTTGGCCCGCCGGTGACGAGTCCCGTCGATCCCTTCCCCCTGTCCACCGATCTGGGCGACCTCGACGGTGATGGCGACCTCGACTGGGTGATCTCCAGCTTCAACGGCGATTGGCGCATCCTGACCAACGACGGGGCGGGCAACTTCACGTTCAATCAGGAAGTCAACGCACCGCAAGCGGCATCCTGCGCGCTGTTGGTTGATATCGACAACGACCGCGATCTGGATCTGGCCCTGATCGACGAGCTGGCCGACGTCGTCATCCTCATGAATAACAGCGGAATCACGCCGCTGGGCGACCTCAACGGCGACGGCTCGGTGGGCGCGGCTGATCTTCTGTTTCTTCTCGTCAATTGGGGGTCGTGCCCTGATCCGCCGACCACCTGCCCCGCTGATCTGGACGGCGACGGAAACGTCGGCGCCGCCGATCTGCTCATTCTGCTGGTCAACTGGGGCTGAGCAGCGAAACATCGAGGTATTAGATACTTGATAGGGGGTCATAACTGCGGATGTATATCCGCAGAGGGGCGCGCGGATTCACGTCCCGATCTGATCGGGTTGGTCGCAGTTTTTCTTCTTGACTGGACGGTGCCTCTGGTACACTACTTTCGGTCCGGCTGCGCGGGGGCACCTGTGGCCAAGGATCTGTCGTTCGGCGTCAACTCATGGACTCACCTACTGAGGAGGCTAAGCCATGTGGCCCAGTTCGAACTTCACAATCCCGGCGGTCGCTGCGATTAGTTTCTGCCTCATTGGCGGGACAGTTCCCGCCGCGGCCGACATACTCCACGTCCCCGGCGACTTCCCGACCATTCAGGCTGCCATCGATGCAGCTGTGGATGGTGACGAGGTGGAGGTCCATCCGGGCACTTACAATGAGAACATCGACTTCCTCGGCAAGGCGATCAGGGTGTACAGCACTGACGGCCCTGACGTGACGATCATCGATGCTCAACAGATGGGAACGGTGGTGATCTGCTTCAGTGCAGAGGGGCCGGATTCAGTGCTGGAGGGTTTCACGATCACCGGTGGCAATGCCGGCTTCGGCGGCGGGATGCGCATCATCATCAGCAGCCCGACAGTGACCAACTGCACGTTTAGCGGGAACACGACCACCACCGATGGCGGCGGGATGTACATCTTCAACAGCAGCCCGACCGTGACCAACTGCACGTTTAGCGGGAACACGGCCACCAGCGACGGCGGCGGCATGCACAACAACTTCAGCGTTCCGACGGTCACCAACTGCACGTTCAGCGGCAACACGGCTGATGGCGACGGCGGCGGGATGTACAACTTCCAAAACAGTAACCCGTCGGTGATCAACTGCACGTTCAGCCAGAACACGGCCACCGACGGCGGCGGGATGTTCAACACCAATACCGCCAACCCGACGGTTGCGGATTCGTTCTTCTGCGAGAACGAGCCGGACCACATCGAGGGTCGGTGGACCGACGACGGTGGGAACGAGTTCCTCGGCGAATGCTCGTGCCCGTGGGATATTGACGGCAGCGGCACCGTCGGCGCGTCCGATCTGCTCTCACTGCTCGTAAGTTGGGGGCCGTGCAAAGGCTGCCCCGCCGACTTCGACGGCGACGGCATCGTTGGCGCCTCCGACCTCCTCACCCTGCTCGTCAACTGGGGGCCGTGTCCCTGAGTGGAAGGCTTGAGGTTTGAGGCTTGGGGCTTGAGGCATGGGGCATGGGGTGTCCTTACCCTTACACTGATCCATGTTCACGCGTACCTCGGAAGAAGCTGTCAGCGATCGACTATCAATGCCTCAATGTTCTCAGCGCTTTCAATTCGTGTTGGCGGCAAATAGGAGGGACGCTGCGCGTCGCCCGCTAAGCGGGAAGATCACCGTGCCGCGCCCTTACCTCACGCCTCATGGCTCATCCCTCGTGGCTCGTCCCTTCCCGCCTCCGTGTTCTCTGTGCCTCTGTGTTGAGTCCTCTCCTGCGCGGGCAAATCGTCCGGCGCGCGTCACAATGGTCCAAAATAAGCAAAGTTAACCCACGGAAGTACAAAGTTAAGTTCGGTCAACGATCGTTAGCGCACAGCGCGGCGCCGCCTATGCGCGCCACGTTGACCGCGCGACCAATCCTGCGCGCGCCAGGACGACCGACCCTCATTTGCATGCGCCAATCAACGATCGGCCGAATTGTCGTTTTTGTATTTCCCAGGGGCGGCGCGCGCAGAACTGTCCGCGCTTGAAGCCGATTTGTGCGCGCCCGCGCCGCGAATCAAGCTTGGGCGCTTGCTCGCTCCATGGCCTGCAGGGCAGCCATGACGTCGGAACAGATGGGGAACACGCGGTCCAGGCGGGTCATGCGGAACAGATACGCCACGCTGTGATCGGCATTGACCAGCGCGATCCGCCCGCCGTCCGCGGCCATTCGGTTGAGCGCCTCCACCAGACACCCCAGGCAGGACGAGTCCATGTGCTGCACGTTGCACACGTCCAGCACGAAGTGCCTCGCCCCGGATTGAGCGAGGTCGTCCAGCAGTTCGGTGAGCTGGACGACGCCGTCGTCCTGCGTCAGCTCCGTTACGGTAAGGGTGGCCACGGCGACCGGACCGATAAAGTCGATCGTGGCGATGATGTTGCGGTGAGGAGGCGGCTGCGACTCGGCCGCCGGCTCTACGGCGGGCTTGATGATCGTGTCTGCCGCGAACGTCTCGTCGGCCGTTCGCCTGAAGATGTTCCACATCGTTGGGGTGCTCCTACGCAATCCACTCGGGACCATGGCTCGCCAGCAACCGCCCGAGATGGTGCACCTCCGCGGGATGTGATCGGTCCTCTGATCGGTCGGCTTTGGCGATCCCGGCGACCCCAACGATGTTTCGGTCGCCCTGCGCGGTTCACGGAGGCTTTGGCGCTGGTAACGGTTAGCCGGCCTTTGCCCGATAATCGGGGTCATCGTAGGAGTGCAGCATGGGCGAGGGACGCTTGGGACGGGCCTTGCGACGCGGAACGGTTTCATCGTACAAGTCCGAGCCATGGGACCCACCTTCCTCCCGAGGTATCGAGGACACCGGCCTGGACTGGGGCTGGGCCTGTCCATGATCAGGCTGGGCAGGCTGGGCCTGAGGCTGGAGCTGCGGCTGTAACATCGGTTGGGCTTGGGGCGGGGCTGGGGCTTGCGGCTGCGAGCCATGCAGACGCCGGCGACGAGCCGTCTCAATTGATCGCTCCATCGCCTGCAGGATCGGCCGAACTCGGTCCGCGGTGGCTCGGGATTTTTGCATGACCAACACCCTCCGTCCGTGCACTTCGTCTTCCGGGCCGGAATGCTATCGGCCATTGAATCGGCCAAGTTGCTTCTTCTCGGGCATTGCGACGCGAGTTTTCAGACCCTCGGCCCGCATAACCCGAACCGACCGCTCATCCCCGCGCCCCAGCGGTCTTACGGATCGACGGCTCCCCGGTCGCGCTCCCCTTCCGCCGCTGGAAGCTCAAGCGGTTGAATTGCCCTGTAAAGACAGGCGAGAGCAGCCGCTCGCCATCGAACGTGACAGATCTCGACATCGGGCGCTCTCCCAGCCGCACTGCCGACGGTTTTACATTGGCGAGCGCTCGCTCGCGGTCGTCAGACCTCTTCGTCGTCGATGCGCTCGGCTTGGTCGCGAAGGCGAATTGCGGCTTGGGAGACGGTGTCGTACACACTGGCCAGCAGTCCGACCAACGGGAACTTTCCACCAAGCGGCGACGGACCGAGACGGCGCAGCAGCGCATGCGGTGCATGCTGCGGCGGAGGCATGTGTTGCAATTCAGCCAATTGCGGCCCGGGTCGCCAGAACGTATCGAGGCATTGTTCCAGCGGCGGGACGGCGAGCTGCGCTTCAGCCACCATGGGGTCAGCATGCGCCGCCGCCTGGCCGTGGCTTTGGATCGCGCGGGCCCGGACGAGCCGCTCGACAAGTTCGTCGCTGGGCAGACCGCGCAGGGTGAAGATCAGAAGCGGGGCATCATCCACGCGCTCGGTGAGCAGATACCAGATCGCCGCCGCGTGTTTGCAGGGACCTTTGTGCGGGCAATTACATTCGACCTCGACGGATTCGATTGGCGGCAGCAGTTCCAGATCGAGCGAGGCAAACAGCGCGGGCACGGCGGGCGGAAGCTCGCCGGCTAGAAGTTTGGCGGCATACACCGCCTCGTCGGCCATGGCGTCGATGACGCGCCGCCATTGCTGATCATCAAGCACGGGGATGCGAAGACAGGTCGTATAAGGTTGAGCGGCCCGGCCCTGGATCCCGGCGTCGATCCGGCCAGGGCCGATCTGAAGCGAGATCGTCTGGCCGGCACGGGCGTATTCACGCCCTTGCAAGAGATGGTCCGCGGGTACAAATCGGTCGCCGAGCTCGAGCCAGCGCTCGGCCAGCCACGATCGCGGGTGCGGACCATCGGAGCCGCGGAGCTTGATGCCGTTGCGCACGCGCCGCGGCGAGAAGACGGGTCGAGGCGATGACTGGCCAGGGACAAACGTCATGTCTGAACCTCCAGGGCCGAGTGCCGCAACCTCAGCGCGTCGCGCAGCTGATCGGTGGAGAGCTCTGTGAGCCATCGCTCGCCGGAGCCGAGGATGTTCTCCGCCAGCTCGGCCTTCTGCTCGATCATTTGATCGATCTGCTCCTCGAGCGTGCCGACGCAGACGAACTTATGCACGTGAACCGTGCGGGTCTGTCCGATGCGAAAGGCGCGGTCAGTGGCCTGCTTCTCCACGGCCGGGTTCCACCATCGATCGAAATGAAAGACGTGGTTGGCGGCCGTGAGGTTCAGGCCGACGCCGCCGGCCTTGAGGGAGAGGATGAACACGGCCGGCCCGATGCTGGCGGCTTGAAAGCGATCGATGAGTTGCTGGCGCTTGAGCCGCGGCGTGCCGCCGTGCATGTACAGCACCTCGCAGTCCAGGTCATGGCGAATCATCGCTTCGAGCAGGTTTCCCATGCGACGGTACTGCGTGAACAGCAGCGCCCGGTCGCCGGCGGCGAGGACTTCCTCCAGCATATGGATGAGGCGGGCGCATTTGCCGGATCGGCTCGACAGCGAACGATGATCCACAGCGTCCGTATGGTCCTCACTCGACCCAACCCAATCAGGATATCGATCGTCACTCGGCAGATTAGCCGGATGATTGCAGATCTGTTTGAGCTTGGTCAGGGTCGCCAAGATCAATCCCCGACGTTGGATTCCCTCGGCCTCGTCAACCGAGGTAAGCATCCGATCGACGACGGCCTGGTACAGCGCCGCTTGCTCGGGGACCAGCGTCGCGAACTCCTTGGTCTCGACACAGGCGGGAAGATCCGCGAT
>JAZFYE010000400.1:0-2338 GCA_036475395.1 Phycisphaerales bacterium | reverse complement strand
TCCATGACGATGTAGGTCAAATCGACGTTGCGGCGCGCCGTGTGGGTAAAGTGGTTGCCGCCGATGCCGTAACCGTCGCCATCCCCGCCCGTCACGAACACGGTTAGCTCATGGTTCGCCATCTTCGCACCGGTCGCCACTGCCAGTGAACGTCCGTGCAGCGTGTGCATGCCGTAAGAGTTGAAATAACCTGGGAAGTTGGATGAGCAGCCGATGCCGCTGACGGTGAGGATCTCATGCGGCTTGAGCCCGAGCTCGATACATGCCTTGCGCAGGCTGTTGAGCACGCCGAAATCCCCGCAGCCGGCGCACCAGTCCGGATCCACCTTGCCCTTGAAGTCACTCGCCTTCTGCGGGTCGAGAGCGAGCTGTCTGGTATCTATTCCGTCCATCGTGGGGTTCCTCTAAACCATAATTTCCTGCAGCGGGACGTAGTGATTCGTCTTGCCCGCCAGCTGCTCCAACACGCCATCGACGATGTGATGCGGCATGAACGGCTCGCCATCGTACTTGCGAATATGCCCGTCGACGGTGAGTCCCGTTTCGCTGCGCAGATAGCGGTGGAACTGTCCCGAATAACTATTCTCGACGATGATCGTGCGCTTGGCGTTGTTGATAACGTCGGTGATCGCCTGTGCGTGAAATGGCACGATCCACCGGATCGAGAGGTGGTTCGCCGTCACGCCCTTCGCGGCAAGCTGTTCGACCGCTTCCTTGACTACGCCATGGGTCGAGCCCCAGCCGATAAGCGTGACCTCGGCATCCGCAGGTCCCTCGAGCGTGGGCGGTGCGATCTTGTCGGCGAGATTGGCGATTTTTCGCGCCCGTTTCTCGACCATGCTCCGGCGCTTGTGTGGGTTGGTGAACTCGTCGCTGATGAGCACGCCGTCCTGATCGTGCTCGTCCGTTGCCACTACGTGGACATAGCCCTCGAGTCCCGGCAGCGCGCGCGGCGAGACGCCGCTCTCGGTGATCGCATAGCGCAGGTACTCGCCATTCCCCGCGCCGTCGCTAATGAGTTCGCCGCGGTCGATGTCGGGCTGGAAATCCAGGTCGTCGGGATCGACGCTGAACGTCCCCTCGGAAATCAACAGGTCTGAAATGACGATGCCGGGGCATTGATATTGGTCGCAGAGATTGAAGAGCTCGGGGATCGTCTTGAACGCATCGAGCGCGTCCGTCGGCGCGACAATCAGCCGCTCGAAATCGCCCTGGCTCGCACCCAGCGCCTGCCAGAGATCTCCCTGCTCGGTCTTGGTGGGTACCCCCGTGGAGGGCCCAGCGCGCTGCACGTTGATGAATACGAGGGGGATCTCCATCATCGCAGCCGCCCCGATGGCTTCGGTCATGAGCGCGAACCCGCCGCCCGATGTCGCGCACATGGTCCGGGCGCCGACGTGCGCCGCGCCGATCGCGATGTTGGCCACGGCGATCTCATCTTCTGCTTGGCGCACCAGGATGCCGAGGTCGCGCGCGTTCTGCGCCATCCAATGCAGCACGCCGGTGGCGGGGCTCATGGGGTAGGCCGTGTAGCACTTTACGCCTGCGGCTGCGCCGCCCATCGCCAGGGCCTCGTTCCCGGTCCACAGCGCCAAACGCTTGGGTCCTTTGGCGATGGGCTCGGGGTAGGCCTCGAAGTTCTCCGCGGCGTAGTCGTAGCCGGCACGCGCAGCGGTGGTGTTCTCCTCGATGACGGCATCGCCCTTTCGGCCGAATTGCAGCTTCAGCGCGTTCTCGAGCAAGTCGAACTCGAGTCCCATCAGATAGGTGCTGACGCCCAGCGCGATGGTGTTCTGAATCACCTTACTGCGGCTCTTATTCGAGAGCTCCTTGATCGAAATCTGGCATAGCTGCACGCCTTCGGGCACCTCGCCTGGTTTTATCTTGTCGCCGTCGAAGATGACGCGGTCGCCCGGCCCCATCAGTCCAAGGTGCCGGTCCATGGTGTCCTGGTTCAAACACACCAGCATGTCCAGATGATCGCCGTGCGTGTAGATCTTCTGATCGCTGATTCGCATGGTCAGGAAGATGTGCCCGCCGCGGATGATGGACTGATAAGCGTTGTACGCATTCAGGGACAGGCCACGGTTGATAAAAAGTCGTGCGAGGATGTTGCCGGGGGTGGCGATGCCCTGGCCTGCGGCGCCGCCGATGGCGAGGGAAAAATCGAACTGCCCTGAACTCATGAAGTAACGTACTCCGATTCGTGCACGGCCATCGTCACGTCCCTGTCGCGATCAGCCGCAGCGTTGTTATTCGTCTTGGTGAGACGATCCGCGGGGACATTCTACCCGCTCTGAGCGGCCATTTTCAGAACTTGTCCCAGTGACGAGCGAAT
>JAZFYE010000399.1:0-3483 GCA_036475395.1 Phycisphaerales bacterium | reverse complement strand
CCTTGAAGCACTGCTTACGGCAGTGAAGGAGAACACGAAGGCTATCAACACGTTGCAAAGAGGCCCAGTGCAGTTGATTTAGTTGTTGGAGCGACTCCACAAGCGAATCTCGGCGGAGGCCGCCTAGCTTCGCCCCGCTCGGTCATCGATCGCGGGGTTCTGGTGCCGAACGGATCCAGCCCCGTGTCGGGTCATCTAGTGGTATCTTGCCCCAATGAGGATAGTCGGCAGCCAGGTCGTCGCGTTTCTCACCGGATTGGGAATCATCGGATGCACATCGGGACCGAGCCCTGACCACGTTCCGTCAGATGGACTGACGCCAGCGGGGCTGAACTCAAGCTGGCTTGAGGACGCCCAGACCGACGACTGGCTCTTCTGGCCGGAGGCGCTGCGAATTCACCCGCTGACCAGGCTGGCGGTGGACGCGAAGTCAGGTCTATCCATCATCGAAGTTCGGCTCGAGTTCCTTGATCCTGAAGGCCACACAACCAAAGGTGTCGGGCAGGTCCGAATCGATCTGGTGGCGGGTGGATCCGGCACTGATTCGTCGCCTCCGATCGTCGCCTGGAACTGGGATCTGCGAGACCGCTCCGTCAACAGGAGGTTCTACGACGATGTCACGCGCACATACCTGTTCCGCCTGAAGGTTCACTCGCTGGAGCTTGGGCCGCAGCCGGAGTTGCGAGCGTACTTCCTGTCCGCGACCGGGCAACGGCTCCAGGCGACGCATACGCTGTGCGTGGAATGAACGGGGCACGCCTGATCCAAGACGGCGGTCTGCGATCGCTCAGTTGCCTGGCGCTGGAATCTCTTCGATAACGGTGTACCGATCGAGGTTGAGAACAACAACCTCGCCATCGTCGAGTTCCAGTTCAAGTCGATCCAACCAGAGCTGATCGTCCCGGGCGTGGGCAAACCATGATCCGGTCTTCGCTTGCTGGTAGCGTGTAATGACTCCCTCGACCGTTTTTGCCCAGGCCTGATCACGGTGCGGCAATTGCTGTGTCACGCGAACACGAGCGCCAGGTGCCGGTAGTGTGGCCAAGATTGCCATGGCCCAAGTCTATCAGCTTTGAGGCAGCGGGCAGGGGGCTTGAGACCTGGCAACGAACTGAGATCATGACGACCCTGCGGCTTGAGCTGCGACCTCCATGGGCCCGATCGACGCAATCGTGAACTCAGAAAAATCCCGTCCCCCAAGATACGCGTTGAGTTGGTCAACGCTGATCGCGTCGATCTGACGGGCCAAGTCGCCGAGCGATCGCACGCGGCCCAGCCGGAACTGATCTTGTCCGATGGCTGCGGCGCGAGCCGCGGTTGACTCACCCTGCATGATCAAGTGACTCTTGAGGCCGAGCACCGCCCGGGTGAATTCATCGTCGCTGACGCCCTGTTGAAGCCGCTGAATCTCGTCCTTGCAGACGTCGAGCGATTCACGGGCGCGCTGCGGTGTCGTGCCCACGTAGACCGCGACAAGACCTCGGTCCCTCCCGGCGTAGAACGATCCGCCGACGCTGTAGCACAGGGACCGTTTCTGACGCAGCTCGGTGAACAGCCGGCCACTGGCTCCACCGCTGAGGACCGCCACGGCAACCCGTTCGAGCATCGAATCAGGGTCTGCCTCATGAGGCGCGTCATAGGCCAGCCCAATGTGCACTTGTGCCGTGTCCTGTTCATGATGTTGCTGGCCACGTAGCGAAGGACTCGTCTCGATGGGTTCGCGGTGCGCACCGGACCATCCGGACATCAGCTCGTTGAGTTGCCCAGCCAGCGCGTCACCGTCCACGGTGCCAGCAGCGGCGATGATTGTCCCGGCCGGCGTGGAACGCTCTGTCCACGCGTCCCGCAGATCCTGGATTGAGCATCGCTCCAGGATCTCCCGCTGCCCGTACCCGTGCCGGTTGAACGGGCAAGCCAAGTGGCGCTCGCGCAGTCGGAGCATCACCGCTTGGTGGGGTTCGTCTTCCAGAGAATCGAGCGCCTGCAGACAGAGACGCCGTACCGCTTGGAGCGCCTCAGCCGGGAGCATGGGTTCTGACACCATCGCAGACAGGTGTGGCAGCGCGTCGGCGAGCCTGCTTCCCAGCAGGACCGTTCCGAGGCGGAGGTGGTAGGTAAGTACTTGACTGGATCGTTGCACACCTAGGCGGTCAAGCGCGTCGCTATGCTCCCGGCTATTCAAGCCGCCCGCCCCCCGAAAGATGAGCTCGCTGAGCATTGCCGCCAGGCCATCACCGTCAGCCGAATCCGTCGCCGACCCGACCGGAACGAGCCAGCTCATTGCACAGGAGGCGACATTGGGGATCGGCTCAACGACCAAGGTCGCGCCGCATCCGAGGTTGATGGTGCGGATGCCGGTCATGGCGGGCGACGCATCATAGTCCATGTGATAGCGAGCACGGGGATGGACCTCGCAGACGCGGCGCGGCCTCGGTCTCTCCTGATGGGAAACGACGCGCCGACGCCGAGCCTGGCTCGCATCTTGTCGGGGCCCGTCGGGATCGTCCCGGCTCGTCACCGAGAATCCCTTCCAATCCGTACCGCCGGAACCGATCTTCAAGCAAATACGGGTCCGGGATTATGGGTAGCGCTGATTCTTCCGTAGAGATGACATACTGCGCCGACGAGGAAAGCACTATCGGACCTGCTCCGCATGCGCACGCTCCTGAACATTCTGGTTGCCGTGATGCTCGCGGGGATCCTGGTCGGCGTGGTGATGATCCGCTCTACCGAGGGGATCAAGCAGGATCGGATCAGAACGGCCAGGGACGAAGTCCGTCGCTTCCAGCGTCAGATCACGTTCCAGGCAACCGTGGCTGATGTTGAACTGACCGCAGAGGGGTATCCGGTTACGGCTGATCCGAACTGGTTCCACGGAAATCTGCCCCAGAACCCGTTGATCGAGGATGGTCATCCGTGGGTCGAGATCGCCGGACGCAATGAGCGGTCGCTCCTACATCCTCTGGACGTGGTTGTTCGTAACGCGGCGGCAGCGCAGTTCTGGTACAACCCGTACAAGGGGATTGTACGAGCCCGAGTGCCCGCTGACATCTCCGATGCCAGAGCGTTAGAGTTCTACAACCAGGTGAACGACAGCAGCTTGGGGGGCCTGTTCAGCCGGACAAAGCAGGACGGCTCTGCAGGGTTATATGTCCTCGTGTGGTTGCGGCCGGGGCGCCCGGGGCGTCGGCACTAGCGCCTCGACGAATCGAAGGCGTGGTCGATGGTGTACTGACCAGGCTCACGACCCGTTAGCCAGGCGGCCAGTCGCAGCGCGCCGCGGGCGAACAGGTCGCGATCGGTAGCAACGTGGCGGAAGCTGAGCCGCTCGCCTGGGGCTGCAAACTCAACAATATGCTCGCCCACGATGTCGCCTGACCGAATGGCATGAATGCGATCTGCGGGCAGGTCCATGCCGGCCTTGCGCCGCATCTGGTCG
Source organism: Phycisphaerales bacterium (assembly GCA_036475395.1). Classification (GTDB taxonomy): domain Bacteria; phylum Planctomycetota; class Phycisphaerae; order Phycisphaerales; family SM1A02; genus JADFNO01. The sequence continues at coordinate 44 of JAZFYE010000399.1, read as the reverse complement.
GCGATACGCAGGGCGGTTCCCGATGGCGCGTCCCGCTTGTGGAG
>JAZFYE010000398.1:0-10612 GCA_036475395.1 Phycisphaerales bacterium | reverse complement strand
AATGACCAAGCAGCTCGGGGCCTGGCTGGAGGAGCATCCCGCCGAGGCCAAACAGATCTGCCTCAAGGCCGTCCTCGCCGCTCAGGCCCGCGAAGCCGCCCGCAAAGCCCGGGAGCTAATCAAACGCAAGAGCGCGCTGGACTCTGGCGGCATGCCGCAAAAGCTCGCCGACTGCGTCACCAACGACGTCGATCGCGCCGAGCTGTTTATCGTCGAGGGTGATTCGGCCGGCGGTTCGGCCAAGGGTGGACGCGACCACGAAACCCAGGCCATCCTCCCCCTCCGCGGCAAGATCCTCAACGTCGAAAAAGCCCGGCTGGACAAAGTCCTTGGCTTCGAGGAAATCCGCATCCTCATTCAGGCCCTACAGTGCGGCATCGGCGAGGATTTCGACATTGCCAAGCTCCGCTACGGGCGCGTCATCATCATGACCGACGCTGATGTGGACGGCTCGCACATCCGCACCCTCCTGCTCACCTTCTTCTTCCGCCAGATGCCCGAGCTGATACGCCATGGCAATATCTTTATCGCCCAGCCGCCGCTGTACATGGTCACCCGCAACAAGAAGAGCAAGTACGTCCTGAACGATCAGGAGCTGTCGGACGTCCTCGCCGAACTCGCGCTGGCCAACGCCGTGCTCACGATCCGTAACGAGGATGGAAACGAGCACCGGCGGATTGACGGCACCGAACTGCTCCAGCTCGTGAAGCTCGTCGAGCGATTGCGAGAGCTGGTAAACGTCGCCGAGCGTCGCGGCATCACCTTCACCTCGCTGCTGGAGGCGCGCGATCACGATCCCAACGTCAATCGCAGCCTGCCCACACACCTGATCCGTTGGCCGGAGGGCGAAAAACTCTGCTGGTCCGAAGAGGAGGCCGGGCAGATCATCGCCGAGCACAATCTCGTGCTCGACGATCTCCGCGCCGGCGAGGGACAGCAAGCCAGCGGCGCATGTAATCTCGCCAGTCTGCGCGAGCTGCACGAGAATCGCGAACTCGAGAAGATCTTCGAACGCCTCGCTGACTTCGGCCTCGACATCGAAGATTATGGACTGGTGCAGGAGGAGTCCGTCACCGGCGAGAAGATGCCCACCCGCTATGCGTGGATCATCAATCACGCCGCCGATAAGCCCGACGTCCTTGATGTCCCCAACATCCCCTCGATCCTGACCGCGTTGCACGAGATCGGCCGGCGGGGCATCGAGATCAAACGCTTCAAGGGCCTGGGCGAGATGAATCCCGAGGAATTGTGGGACACGACGATGGACCCGGCGAAGCGCACGATCCTGCGCGTCACCTGGGACACCGCCTCGGACGCGGAGCAGCTCTTTGCGACATTGATGGGCGAGGACGTCCAAAACCGGCGTGCGTACATCGAAGAGCATGCCCTGGAAGTCAAGAACCTGGATATCTGATCAACGCGCTGATCTTCAAGCCACAGATAAACACAGATCAACCCCGACGCCCACGGATACCAATCCGTGGGCTTCTTTCATCCCTTCGCACCGCCGTGCCTTGATCTTCCCCTCGATTCCTCGCTGCCCCGATACCTTCTCCCTACCCCCAATTCGCCAGCAGAATCAGCAGGTCAGCCATGCCAACACTGCAATCACCGTTCAGATCAGCCGGGCGATTAGTCGTGAATCAAGTTGAACAGCGAGTTGGTCCGCACAGCGGACCCTACCGCACCGCGGGATCGGTAGTCCCTGCTTGTCGGAATCCTTCGGCGCGCAGAAGACACGAATCGCAGTGGCCGCAGGGGCGATCATCTGACTGTGGGTCGTAACAACTGAACGTCAGCGAGTAATCGACGCCCAGATCCATGCCGCGATTGATGATTTGTGCTTTGGTGAGATCGATCAACGGCGTGTGGATCGTGATGCGCTGTCCCTCGATGCCCATTTTCGTGGCGAGGTTCGCCATTGTCTCGAACGCTTTGATGTATTGCGGCCGGCAATCCGGGTAGCCGGAGTAGTCGATCGCGTTGACGCCGATGAAGATGTCGGTTGCGCTGAGAACTTCGGCATAGGCGAGGGCAAAGCTCAGGAAGATCGTGTTTCGGGCCGGAACATAGGTGATGGGGATTCCCTCGTTCATCACTTCCGGGGGTCGATCCTTCGGCACGTCGATCTCATCCGTCAGCGCCGACCCCCCGAACGCGCGCAGGTCGATGTTGACGATGCGATGATCAATCACGCCGAGCGCCTTGGCGAGGTTGGCCGCCGCCTCAAGCTCGAAGCGATGTCGCTGGTTGTAATCGAAGCTCAGCGCATAGCAGATGAACCCGTTGTCGCGCGCGATCGCTAGAGTGGTCGTAGAATCGATCCCGCCGGAGAGAAGTACAACCGCCTTGGGGCTACCGGTGGACATGGCAGCACACACTATACCGACACAGCGGCCGCGCCTTGCTGCCACGAGTCCTTGATCCCCTGTGATGCCTTGATCTATTCAGTACGCGTTGGGATTTGCGAAGCCGCGCAACACGGTCAGCCAGAGGATGCGCAGATCAAACGTGAACGACCAGTTGCGAACATAGAAGAGGTCGTATTGCAGGCGCTTGCGCAGACTGGTGTCGCCGCGTAGTCCGTTAACCTGCGCCCAGCCGGTCATGCCTGCTTTGACACGTTGCCGGAGCATGTAGCCGCGCCAATCTTCGCGGAACTTCTCGATCAGTTCGGGGCGCTCCGGCCTTGGCCCCACGAGCGACATCTCGCCCATCAGCACGTTGAGCAGTTGAGGCAGTTCGTCGAGGCTGGTGCGGCGCAGGAATCGACCAAATGGGGTAATGCGCTCGTCGTCGGGCTTGGTCCAAGCGTCGGTGCCCTTGCCAAAATCGACCAAGGCCTGGCGTTCGGCATCGACATGCTTCATCGTGCGGAACTTGAAGATGTTGAACCGCTGGCCGTTGAGGCTCATGCGCTCCTGCCGAAACATCACCGCCCCCGGGCCCGAGAGTCGCACCAAGAGGCCGATGACGAGCATGGGAACCGCGAACGCCAGCAGCAGGAGCGCCCCGCCTACGAGGTCCAGTCCGCGCTTGGTGATTCGCCCCCACCCGCTCAACGGCGACTCGCGCACCGACAGCACGGGCATGCCGTCCAACTCGTGGGCGGACATGTTGATCGGCATGAACTTAGGATTCATATCCGGCACCACGCGCACATCAACCGGATAGCGCTCCAGTCGACGCAGCAGGTCCGGCAGCACCTGGGTCATTCGCCCGGGCATCGCGATGAACACGCCCGTTACGGAACTGGCATCGAGAATCGTTTCCAGCTCGGCCAACCCGCCTCGGACGGGCAGATCAAGACAGCTCGTACGGGCCGTCGTCTCATGGTGACTGATGAAGAACGCAGGCTTGATGCCCGTCCAACTGTTACGAGAGAGTGTGTGATAGGCGACCTGCCCCAGCCGTCCCGTGCCAATGATCGCCACGTATCTCAGGTTCCAGCCGCGACGGCGCAGCGCCCTGATACCGATGCGGAACAAGAACCGCCAGACAATGAGCATGGCCGCGGTGATCACCCCAAACACGGCGAACTGCCAGCCACTGAAGTGCCGTTCCTCAAACAGGAGGTTCTGGAACAGGCTGAGGAAGGCAATCGTCAGTCCCAGGCCGAGGAAAACCGCCTTGACAATCGTCGCCGCCTCGAGGTAGAAGCGATGATCACGGCGCGGCTTGTACAGCCCCACGCCGATCGCCGCCAGCCACATGAGCGGCCACACGACCAGGATAGGAATCGCGTGGACCTGGAAGCTGGTGACGGATTCCTTGGGCGGGATGATGTCGCCGAGGGCATGAAAGCGCAAAAAGTACGCCAGGACTGCGGCAGCGATGATGATCGCCAGGTCGCAGGCCATCAGCACGTTGCGGAAAAACCGATGCTGCTGTCTCAGCACACTAATCCACCCACTGAAGGTCCAGGGCACGCCCCGCCGGGCCGCCCAGCTTAGTCGGGATTATCCCCCACGTCATCGGCCCATACGGCCCTTTCCCTGGGATTTTTCAATTCTTTGGCCAAGGATTCCAGCTGCTCGCGACCCTGCGCCGAGAGCGACTGGGGGGCGACGATCTGTACCACCGCGAAAAAGTCGCCACAAACTCCTTTGGCATCTTCCAGGCCTTTGCCGGGAACACGAAGACGCTGGCCGCTGGAGGCGCCGGGTGGAACCTTGATCTGCACCGAGCCGGTCAGCAGCGGAACCGTCACCGCCGTCCCGAGCGCGGCTTCCGCCAGGGTGATCGGAACGTCGATGGATAGATCCAAGCCATGGCGGCGGAAGTAGGGATGATTGCCGACCGTCACCGTCAGGATCAGGTCGCCCGGCTGACCCCCACCTCGACCGGGACGGCCCTTTCCCTTGATCCGCAGCTTGGCCCGCGGCTCGATGCCCGGGGGGATCTTCACGCTGATGGTCTGTGCGCCGCTGTCGCCGACCATGACCCGAACTTGCTCGGCGCCGCCCCGGGCCGCGGTCATGAAGCTCACGCTTAGTGAGTGAGTGACATCTTGCCCGCGCTGCGGTGCCGGTCGCGTCCGGGCCGCCGGCGCAGCCCCGACTCCGAACGGCGAAGAAGAGCCGGGACCGAAGAACTGCTCGAACGCACTGGAAAAGTCGCCGACATCGAAGTCGCCCCCGGGGCGGACGTGCGCTTGCCACCCCCCGGACCCGAAACCCCCGGCTCCCCCGGCTCCCACGCCCACCCCCGCATGCCCGAAACGGTCGTAGGCCTTGCGCTTCTGAGCGTCGGACAGCACCTCGTAGGCTTCGGTGATCTCGGCGAACTTCGTGGACGCCTCCGCTGACTTGTTGACGTCCGGATGGTACGTGCGCGCCAACCGCCGATACGCCTTGCGAATCTGCTGGGCGGTCGCGCTGCGATCCACCTCCAACAACTGGTAATAGTCCTTCGATTGACCCATGGGCGCCCCGACGATCGGCTGGGGCTGAGTATACGCCCAGGGCCGCGCCCGGTCATCGCTCGTCTGAAGGCCGCGAGAACCGGCGATGATCGCTGCGCGCACGAGTTTTTTTCTCGAATAGGGTTTAGTTTGCGCGCGCCAGCGTGACCGCGCCCCCCGCCCCCGCCCCCGCCCCCGGAAATATGGCGTGCCAACATCGACGATGTCCGCATGGAACAACAACTCATTTCATAGAAGGTCCGGCGGCTGTGTTTGCGCGCGCCGGGGAGGTACTTTCAGTAAGTCGGTCGCCCAAATGCGGCTTGACGGCTCACTAGCAGAGATATTTTTTGTGAAAATTCCCAGCGGACCTGTGTGATTCAGCGCCTCTCACGTGCGCGCCATCGTGGCATCGTTAAATGGTGGCCAAGAAACGGATGGGCAAGAGAGGCACGAAGGCACTGAGGCACAGAGGCGCGAAGGTATTAAGGCACGAAGTGTAAAGCCGCGACCGTTTCCGTTTCCGGGGGTGGTCGCGGGGGGAAACGGGAAGGAGTCAGGCGTCAGCCGTTCGGCGAATCGGCAATCGCTTGTCACGCTTCGGCCGATCCTCAAATGCACCCATGGCGGGATTGCGAGCCCAGGGCGGGATTTGGGAGTTAGACGCGCTGTCTCGGGTGGGTTTCTTGCGTCACAACAAGAGATCTGAATAGTAAGTACCTTCAGGCATATCTAAGGACTTGTGTTCGTGTGTGTAATGGTCGCCGACCGTCACGTTACTCGTCTCGAATTGCGGCGCTATCTTGGAGGTTGTCGCGATAATCTGGTGCTCAACCTTTATACTCTCGGAGAGGTTGTGCATCATTGTCTGGAAATTGTGGCTGCGTCCCTCTTCCATACCCTTATCCTCGACATTGTCGATAAGCAGGAATCGCGGATATCTGAAATCTGGCTCTTTCGCGGATGCAGCCAAGAGCGCTAGGTGAAAACAGTTTTTCAAGACCACCATCGAGCTAGCAGAGAAGTTCGCCCGACCATCGAGTACAACTACGCCGTCACCGAAGTCGAACTGGAGGTTGTTCGCAGCGCTGAAGCTCTCTTCTCGATCCAGATCTTGCCGCAAGAGCTCCGTCGCACCTGTTGCAATCTGACGCGCGGCCTTCTCACGTCGTTTCTCCGCGGCTGCCTGCTCGCCATTAAGTTCCTCAGTCATCGTTCCAAGCTTCGCCGCTAAGTCCTTGCCCTTGGCGCGGAGTTCATCAAGCAACTCTACGAGCCTTAGCTGCCGCTCTAGATCATCAGCTAAGCCTTGAAGGTAGCCGACTTGACGGTACGCTTCGCCGATTCCAACTTCTAGTACAAGATCGACGCCCTCTTGGAGCCTGTCATATCGGTTGCGGGCACTCCCCAAGTCGGACTGAAGCTCGGGGATTCGCTTTTCAACGCGTTCGAATCGTTTCTGTCGCTCACCTTGAAGCGCAATTGACTCGCGCAATTGGAGCGCGAGCTCCTGTCGCATACGAGCAATCTGCGTTCGTTCTTGTGATGCTGGCTTCGCTGCCTTGCAGAGCGGACATATCTCCTCATTGCTCTGTTCCTGTAACTCCGAATAACAGACCGGGCAGAAATGAATCGGCAACTCACCAAGCGCCTCTCGAACCGACTCAGCTTCGGCGAGTGACTTAAGGGTCGTCTTTAGTGAGTCAACGAAAACCGAGCTATCCTCAATCTCAAACTGAAGGTGGTCGACCTCTGCTCTCACTTTGCGCAAATCCGTAGATGTTGTCTCAACGGCCTTCCGCGCCGCGCGTAGCTGAGACTTGTGCTCTTTCTCGATCTTGGCCTTTGTCCATCTCGACGCCAACTCCTCGTCCACGAGCGTCTGCGCGTCACTTAGTTTCCGACGAGTATCGTCGAGCTGAGCTTGAAGGGATATCATCGAATCCGATTGCTCAGCTTCGGACATGACTTCATCTAGTAGTCTGATCCGGGTCCGCGTTTCTCGCAGTTCTACTTCAACGTCCCGGATTGCGAACTGAAGGTCATACAGACGATCACCATAATATCCACAGAGAACTGCACCGATCGCATCGCGGATTCGGTGATCGTCAAACCGTTCTGCTCGAAAGATGGCGTAATAAGACGTTACCTGATCGACGTACATGAGCCTCAGAAGCTGGTGCATGGTCAGGCGAGAGCGAAGTTCTCCTTGAATCTCCGGGATTCCCATCGTTCTAAACAGAAGTGAGGAGAAGCTCTGCTTGTTAGCGCTCGTCTTATAGGGATACAGATCCCAATGAGCCGGACCTGCTACGAGAGCGTCGTCCATGCCTCCCCAGAACGCGAGCATGGGATGTTGTGACGCGGTGCTTATCTCGCGCCGAAGCGTCACCTGGGCGCCATTGATCTGCACCTGAACAAGCACTGAGTCGCACGCCGCCGCCTCAGGCTTCCACGCCGTGAAATCGCCGCCTATTCCGTAGAACAAGAAATCGGCGATCGTCGATTTTCCGCTGCTATTCTCGCCTCGAATCAGGTTGAGACCGCGGTGGAACCTCTCATCATAGACGAAGTGATCGTTGAGCAAGACGAGCATCCGATCGACGAATAGGCTGGGGTCATACCGCGTCATATCGATACTCCACCAGACCAGTTCGTTGCTTGAGTCCGCCTAGCCCTCGAAGTTCGAGCGTCGCAAGCTTCGAGACTAAGAATTCCACAAGCTCGGTCTCCTCGGAGTTGCGGCTTTCGATGCTAGCCGCGAGACTCGGCGGCAGTGTTTCGGCAATCAGGGCAACAATGTCAGATTGAAACTCCTCAGGGTCGATTAGCCGCCGCGACACGAGAAGTCGGAGACCTTCGACTTGCGGACCAGACATCTGCATAAACACCGACTGAGGGGAAACCGACCCAAAGTACTTGTTGCGGAATGCTCGAAACCGACTCTTCCAGGACCGCCATTGCGCTGGCATGATCATCGTCGTCTCGATCTCGGCCGGGAACAGGAGAAAGAAGTCGAGGATCCGGATCGTGAGGACGTGCGCCCTCCTCTCTTCCATTGCCGTCAAGAGGCGAAGGAATCGGAAAGAGGCGTGATATGGGTCGTGAGCAGGATGGTACCGAAGCATTGGCTAGCCCCCCGTCCACTTCAGGAAACAGTTGCCCGTCAAGAAGTACACCATACCTCTGAGGTGAGTAGTGTTAAGATCCAGTCCGCTGGGATCGAGTTCGTTCATAACCGGTTCAATGACGCTTTCAACCAAGGCGGAATCGATCGCAGCGGGGGTCGCGTCGGCTTCAAGCATCGGCGGAATGCTCGCAATGAATCGGTCGCGAATGCGCCCGAGAAGATAGGCGTAGAGATCCTGGCCCGACTTCCAGAGCTGGTCGCGTGCAAGTCGCTTTGCGAATAGTTCTTTCTCTTTGACCGCGTTCTGGAAGAGATCCTGCCTACCACCGTCGGTCAGCTTCGTCTCCAGTCCAACCGGCTCCTCTTCCATGGGAGTGCGGAAGTGCTGCAACTCGGCGATCAAACCATCAAACGTCTGGTTATTAGATCGCTCGGCCTCCAGCTTCTTGAGTAAGCTGGAGACGATGGACTCTCGGTAGGAGTAGACGTGCGTGACCTTGTCACGTCCGACTATGTCGCGACCAGCAGCGGCGCCTGATTGGTCAGTGTGCTTACGACCTACCATCAGGAATGCTTGTCCCGCCCGATGATATCACGACCAGCCTTGGCGCCCGACTGGTCAACACGATTCGACTTCTTGCTCATTCTGATCTTGCCGATCAAAGGCTTGGCAGCGATCGTTGCGATCACCCCTGCTATGAAGCTAACGACGCTGTTTATTACATCCATCATTTCCATGTCGGTCCTCGTTTCTGCGGCCAGTTTATGCCCGACTGGCGCGAACTGCGCACTCTGTGAGAAGCCCAGGTGCAGCCTTCGCGTCCATATCGCAGATCTCCGACAATCGTAACGGAAATCGATGTCGAAGACAGCGTGGATACCTTCAAACGGGCTAGTCATTGGCAGCTTTTCCTCCCCCACAATCGTCATCGCTTCGCTGAACACGGCCATCCCCGCGCCGATGCGGGTCTGGACGCCGCGCCCGGCCCCCGCCCCTGGAAGGTTGCGAAACATGCGATCCAGGTGCGTGGTGGTGCGGTTGGTTGAGGTGTGTGCGCTTGATGACCCCTACTCAGGTGACGCCTAAGGAGGTGACGCCTGCGCAGGGGGCACAAAACGGGAGTTGGACCACACGCGACCGGCGGTCGCGGCTTTGCATCGCGCGGTGGGTGGTTGTTTGTCTTTGGAGGTCAACCGGGCTGGAGACAGCCCGGCTCGCTGGACGACGACCGCTTATTGATCGTCGGGAATCGGCAGCGGCGGGGAATCTTTGCGAAGCTCGGCTGGTGAAACGGTGAGCTTATCGTTTTCGCCGCGCAATTCTTCCAGCGGACGACGAGTCACGATCGCCTCCTCAACGCGTCTCATGATGAAGATGCGGATCCACTCATCATCGATCGGCTCCCAGTCCAAGAGAATCGGATCGAGTTCCGCCTGAACGAACGGGGCTTGGCGGTATAGCTCGAAGTGCTCATCGGCGGTTTGTACGCCAAGGGGGACCGGCTCCTGACCCGGAAGGATCGCCCAAACGGCGGCGATGACAAGCACCGCCGCCCAACCGGCGTAGGCCAGCGCCCAGGGAACGCGGCGGCGAGGCGAAAGAACCGGCAGCTCGACACGGTTGGCGCCGGTCGTTTCTTGGCTGACGCGCTCAGCCAGCACGGCCATGTCCCGTTGGCGCGTGGCCAGCGCACGCCACAACGACGGGTCGGCGGCGGCGAGTTGCTCGAAGCGCTGCTGATCTTCGCCGGTCGCTTCCAGATCAATGATCCGTCCGATGAGAACGTCGGCCTCGACGGCGTCGTCTGGGGGAGGATCGTGGCCGGGTGATGTGTCGGTGTGATTCTGCATGCCGAACCCCCACAAGGGATCAACGTTGAGGATGCTATTCATCGTGCGCGCGGTTGGATTCTGAGTCTTTGGGAAATTCCTCACCGACTTCCTCGCGCAGCATACGCCGAGCGCGGGCAAGACGGGTTTCAATGGTAGTAATGGGCAGATCGAGCACCTCACTGATCTGCTGATAGCTCAGGGCGCGGACGCATCGCAGCAAGAGCGGCTCGCGGTACGTCATGGGAAGGCTCAAGGCCTGCTGGAGGAGGCGCTGGGCGGCATCGAGCTGGGCGAGCTGATGGGGCGCATCGTGGTCGGGGGAGACCGGCTCGGAGATCGAGCCCGGATGGACCTGATCAGTGTCGTCGCGGTAGGGACCGGCGAACCGGAGTAACGATTTCGTGCGACGCGCCGCGCCGCGGCAGACGTTCAGCGCAATCTGGCGAAGCCAGGGGCGGAAGGCGCGGTGATCGCGAAGGGTATGGATCTTGGAAACAAACCTCACGGCGACGTCCTGTAACAAATCCTCGACTTCCACGGTCCGGGGTCGATGCGCCAAAATGATCGCCGCCACCCATCGCCGATGGGCGCGCCACAGCTCCTGCTGTGCCTCGCGATCTCCCCGGCGAGCGGACTGGACCAACTGCTCGTCCGGGCTCTGCCGACAGGTCATTGCTACCTTCTTAGACGAGTTGCGGTATATACCCTGTCCGGAAACCAGGCCTATTTTTGTGCTCGGCGTGAGC